>JAJPHO010000129.1 GCA_021325215.1 Alphaproteobacteria bacterium | reverse complement strand
TTGCTGATCGTATAGCTGGTGAAATCCGGCGTCAGATTCCAGACCCGCTGGTCGATCACATTGACGATCGAGCCCGATTGTCCTTCCGGCAGCTGGGCGGCGAAGATCTGGCTCAGCACGAAAGGCGCGCGCAGATTGGTTTCCATATGCAGGTCCCACGACGCCCGCGTCGCGGTCATCGCCTGGTCGCGCTCGAACACCGAGGCATTGTTGACCAAGAGGCCGATCGGACCGATCTCGCCCAGCAGGCGGGGGATCAGGGTCTGGACCTCGTCTTCCTCGGCCAGATTGGCGTCGATCGGAAAAGCCTGTCCGCCGGCCCGGGCGATCTCCGCCGCCAGATCCTGCGCCGCCTGCGCCGAGCGGTGATAATGCAGCGCCACCAGCCAGCCATCGGCGGCCAGGCTGAGCGCGAGCGCGCGCCCGATGCGATGCGCGGCGCCGGTGACCAGCGCGGTCATCGGAGTGGGATGCGGCTCGGGGTAGAAGGTGGAAGTCAAGAAACGCTTCGGCTCTCAGGGACGGGAAGGCGGCAGAATGACCGAGCCCGCCGGCCAAAACAAGCGCCACCGTCACTCGCAAAGCTGCCCTGCGGATTACTCCGGCTGATCGTCGCGGCGGATGGCTAAGCGCACCGTGGTGCCCTGATCGAGCAGGCTTTCAATGGCGATCCGGCCGTCATGGGCTTCGGCGATGGCGCGCGCGATCGACAGGCCGAGACCGGCCCCGCTGCGCCGCGCCCGCTGACGGTCCGAGCGGAAGAACCGGTCGAACAGATGCGGCAGGTCGGCCTCGGCGATGCCGCGGCCATTGTCGGTGACGATCACGCTCCATTCGGCCAGCCCCACCTCCAGCATCACGGCGATGCGCGGCGAGCGGCAGCCCTGCACGGCGGCGACCGCATTGTCGATCAGATTGCCGACCGCCTGCACCAGGCGCTGGGGATCGATATGGGCGTCGACGTCGAAATCCGACAGCGAGGACGAAAAGGCGATGCCGGCCGCCTCGACCAGCGGCCGCGAGCGCTGGAACAGATCGGCGGCCCAGGCCCGCACCGACACGGTCTGCAAGGTCAGCGGCGCTTTTCCTTCGTCGAGTTCGGCCATTTCCAGCATGTCGCCGGTCAAACGGTCGAGCAGGGCGATCTCCTGCTCGATCTGCGGCAGATGCCGCAGCGCCTCGCCGGGCTGGCGCGCCACCGTGCCGGCCAAGGCGCGCAGGCGGTTGAGCGGCGAGCGCAGTTCATGGCCGATATCGGTCTCGCGCTGGCGGCGGCGCGCCTCCGCCTCTTCCAGGCGCAGCGACATGTCGTTGAGCGAGACCGTCAGTTCGGCCAGTTCGCGTTCCCTGGGCGGCTCCATCGTGGCGCCCAGCTGACCGCCCGAGACGCGGTCGGCGAAATCGGCCATGCGGTCCAGGCCCGCCTGCACCGCGCGGGTTACCGGCAGCAGAAGCAGTACGCCGAGCATGCCGAGTCCGGCGATCAGCAGAAGAAGGTCGGGATGGGTGGGGAAGGGCGGCTGTCCGGCCCGGCTCATCACCAGCTCGCCGCCGGGAATCGGCGATGTGGCGACCAGGATGCCGAGACCGTTGCTCTCCGGCGGCGGCGCCGGCCGGTCGGGCGCGCTGTCGGCGACGATGCGGCCCTTGCCGTCGCGCACCAGCAGACGGACGCTGTCATGGCTGACGCGCCAATTGTCGATCATGTCGTGCGGCCGGGTGTTCTCGGTCCACAGCGTGGCGATCCAGTCGGTCTGCTGCTGCATGTCGTCCTGCCACGCCTGATAGACCTGGCGGCCATGGACGTAATAGGACAGCGCGAACAGGGTGACGAAGGCGCAGGCGGCGAAGGCCGCTGCGCGCCGATAGACAAGGGAAAACAGGCCGGGGCGTCTCATGCCCTCAGCCAAACATCGCGCGCCGCGCGATGCAAGTTCAAACGGTTACGCTGACATCCTCGGGAAGCCGCGCCGTGGGCGCGACGTCGGGGAGGTCGTCGATCTCGGCATAGACCGGCAGCAGATCGCCCTTGCTGGCTTCGAACAGTTCCTCGAAATCCTCGATCACGAAGTAGGTCGCCTGGAAATTGTCGATCCGGTATTCCGAGCGCAAAACCCGCTTGAGATCGAAGCGGATGCGGTTGGGTTCCGGGCTTTCCACCGCGAAGCGGGTCTCGCCGAACGAGGACAGGATGCCGGCGCCGAAAGCGCGCAAACCCCGGGCGTTCTTGATCAGGCCGAATTCGACCATATACCAGTAGAGGCGCGACAGGCGCTTCACCTGGCCGGCGGCCAGGGCCTTCATGCCCTGCTGGCCGTAGATCTGCATGTAATCGGCGAAGACCGGATGGCTCAGCAGCGGCACATGGCCGAAGAAATCATGGAACACGTCGGGCTCGACCAGATAATCGATCTCGCTCTCGTCGCGAATCCACCAGCTGACCGGAAAGCGGCGATGGGCCAGATGGTCGAAGAACGCGTCATTGGGGATCAGGCCCGGCACCGCCAGCAATTCCCAGCCGGTGCGGGCGCGCAGAAATCGGTTGGAGCGCTCGAAATCGGGGATGCCGTCGGCGACGTCTAGGCCGTTCAGCCCGTCGAGGAATTCCTGGCAGGCATGGGTCTTGGCCAGCGTCACCTGACGGGCGAACAGGCGGCGCCACAGAGCATGATGCTCGGGCGTATAGGCGTTCATATCCTGCGCCACCGAAAAATCGGCCGCCGCCGCGCTGTAATCGCCGCGCAGGGCGTGGTCCGACATGGCGCCGGAGCTGGCAAGAACTTTCGCCGTAATCGTCATCGTTCCCGTCCCTTTCTATCCCTCCCGAGATAGTAGAACTGGAACCATGCGGGTTGGTTGCGAAGGACCGGGTCAGTTTCCCTTGGCGTGCGCGTTTTGTGCGAAAGCCAGGCTGATCTCGGTGGTTTCCTTCAAAGGCTGCAAAACCACGGAAGTCTTGACGGTAGCCACTTCCGCGTGGGCCATCAGCCGGTCATTGAGGAATTCCGACAGGTGTTTCATGTCGCGGCAGCGCAATTTGATCACATAGTCGGCCTCGCCGGTCAGGCTGGCCAGCTCGACGATTTCCTCATAGCGGGCGAGGTCGTGATTGAGCCGGTCGACGTCGTTATGGCCGTGGGTGCGCAAGGTCACCATCACATAGGCGGTGATGGTCAGTCCGACCGCTTCCGGCTTCAGCAGCGCCACCGTCTTTTCGATCAGCCCGCTTTCCATCAGGCGCTGGACCCGTCGCGAACATTGCGAGGCGGACAGATGCACCTGCTCGGCCAATTGCTGGTGGGTCTGCGAGCAATCCTGCTGCAGGGCGGTCAGAAGCTTGATGTCGAAGGAATCGAGGGAGGTGATTTTGCGCGTCCTGGCGAAAGGAAATTTCCGCAAAGTTTAGGGTGTCCGGTGCCGCGACGCCACCCCGCATGAATTTGTGCACTGCAATCGATCAGCATTTGCTGAGCGCCCAAATCCTGAGCATACTTACTTGCAACTGTAACCTTTATTAACGAAGGTGCATGCTCATGGATGGATTTCCGATCCGCCACGCCGCCGTCGCACCGGTGGCCAAACCCCAGACCCGTTTCGCTTACCCGATCGTCGCCGCCACCGCGGCGCTGGTGTCTCTCGGTTTCGCCCTGATGGGCTGGATGGCCTATGACGGCGCGCGCCAGACGCTAAGTAGCCAGATCGACACGGAAATCCGCCTGACCGGCCGGGCCGCCGCCGACGGAATCCATAAATGGCTGTCCGGGCGCGAGGCGCTGCTGCAAGGCATGGCCGAGAATCTCGGCGCCTTGCCGGCCGGCGACGTCAAGCCGCTGCTGACCCGCCCCGGCCTGATGAACATGTTTACGGAAGTATATTACGGCGATACCGCCGGCGTGATGACGCTGGCCACCGGCGTCAAGCTGCCCGACGGCTACGACCCGCGCACCCGCGGCTGGTACAAGGCGGCGGAGTCTGCCGGCCATCTGGTGCTGACCCCGCCCTATGTCACCGCCTCGGCCGGCAATGCGGTGGTGATGACCATTGCCAGCCCCGTCCTGCGCGACGGCAAGCTGGCCGGCGTGGCGGGCGTCGATCTCGATCTCTCCAAGGTGCAGGCCTTCCTGCAATCCTTTCAGCTCGAGGGCAAGGGCTACGCCTTCCTGGTCGATGCCGAAGGCACGGTGATCGTCCATCCCGACCAGCAGAAGATCATGAAGAAGCTGGAGGGTGCCCGCATCGCCGGCCATGAGACGGCGACCGAGGAGGGTGACTCCCTGTCGGCCTTCTATCCGATCCCCGATCTGCCCGGCGTGCAATGGTATGTCGGCGTCTCGCTGGATCGGCAGAAGGTGACGGCGCCGCTGCGCTCGATGCGCAGCGCGCTGCTGTTCACCATGCTGGGCGTGGTTGTGGTGATCGTGCCGGCGCTCGGTTTTCTGATCCACCGCATGGTGGCCCGTCCGATCACCTCGATGACCGAGGCGATGACGTTGCTCAGCGTCGGCACCACCATGCTGACCGTCCCGGCCCTCGACCGCCGTGACGAGATCGGCGCCATGGCCAAGGCCCTCGAAGTGTTCAAATTCAACAGCGAGGCGATGCGCCGCCTGGAATCCGAGCGCGACGGACTGCGCGAGGCCGCCGAGGCCGACCGCAAATCGCTGATGGAGGAACTGGCGGGCGACTTCGAGGCCAATGTCTCGTCGGTGCTGACCGACGTTTCCGCCGCCACCAAGGTCGCCGCCGGCTTCTCGCAGCGCATGGCCGCCGACATGGAGAGCGCCCGGCGCAAGGGCGAAGCGGTCGCCTCGGCGATCGAGAACACCACGCGCAATGTCGCGGTGGTGGCCACCGCGACCGAGCAATTGTCCGCCTCGATCGGCAGCATTTCAGGCCAGGTGATGCAGAGCGCGGCGGCGGCGACCGAAGCGGCGGAAGGCGCCGAGACGGCGCGTATCACCATCGAGGATCTGGCCCGCCAGAGCGAAAAGGTCGGCGAGATCGTCACCCTGATCAACGACATCGCCAGCCAGACCAACCTGCTGGCGCTCAACGCCACCATCGAAGCGGCCCGCGCCGGCGAAGCGGGCAAGGGTTTCGCGGTGGTGGCCAATGAAGTGAAGACCCTGGCCAACCAGACGGCACGCGCCATCGAGGACATCTCGACCCGCATAGAAGCGACCCGCGGCGCCAGCGCCCGCGCCGTCGCCGAGATCCGCGCCATTGCCGAAGTCTCGCTCAAGGCGCGCGAACTGGCCGGCGGCATCGCCGCGGTGATCGAGCAGCAGGGCGCGGCGACCCGCGACATCGCCGACAATGTCGGCCGCGCCGCCGAGGGCAATCAGGTGGTCGCCGACAATATCGGCTCGGTGCAGGACAT
This sequence comes from Alphaproteobacteria bacterium, assembly GCA_021325215.1. GTDB lineage: Bacteria > Pseudomonadota > Alphaproteobacteria > Rhodospirillales > Magnetospirillaceae > JAJPHO01. The sequence continues at coordinate 37,673 of JAJPHO010000129.1, read as the reverse complement.
CCTGTCGCAGACCGCCGCCTTGGCGGTCGACCTCAACGGCGCCAGCGAGACGCTGTCCGGGCATATCCGCTCATTGGACGGACAGGTGCAGCGCTTCGTCGGCGTGGTGCGTCAGGCGTAAGGGGTTATTACTCGGCGGGGATCGGGGCGGGTTTGGCCAGCCGGACCGTCCTGATCCCGACCACCAGCGCGCCGGCGACCAGCACCGCGGCGATCAGGAAGGGCACGCCGGGCATGGTTCCGGCGCTGACCGCGCGCGAGAAGGCCAGGGTGAAGATCGACGGGCCGATCATCTGGGCGATGCCGTTGACGCTGGTATTGGCGCCCTGCAGGCGGCCCTGCTCGGTGCCGTCGACTTCGCGCGACATCAGGCCCTGCAGCGCCGGTGTGGCCAGGCCCCACAGCGAGGCGAGCGGCATGAAGCACCAGAACCAGATGCCGGTCGGCGCCAATCCGTAGCCGGCGAATCCGGCGACGCCGCACACCAGGCCGACGATCAGAGCGGTCTTTTCACCCAGCAGCTTGACGGCGGGCCGCACCAATCCGCCCTGCACGATCATCGACAGGACGCCGACGGCGGTCAGGGTCAGGCCGATGGTGCGGATGCTCCAATCGTAGCGGTAGGAGGCGTAGAGCACGAAGGTGCTGGGATAGACCACATGCGCCACCTGATCGAGGAAGTTGATCAGGGCCAGGCCGATCAGCGACGGGGAACGCTTCAGCAGCAGGACCGATCCGACCGGATTGGCGCGGCGCCAGGAGAAGGGGGCGCGGCGGTCGGCGGGCAGGCTTTCCGGCAGCACCAGCAGGCCGTACAGCGCATTGGTGAGGCTGAGCGCGGCGGCCAGCCAGAACGGCGCGCGCGGGCCGAATTCGGTCATCATGCTGCCCAGGGCGGGGCCGACCACGAAACCGATGCCGAAGGCTGCGCCCAGCAGGCCGAAAGCGCCGGCCCGCTTCTCGGGCGGGGTGACGTCGGCGATATAGGCATAGGACGTGCTGATGCTGGCCGCCGTGATGCCCGAGATCACCCGGCCGGCGAACAGCCAGCCGAGATTGGGCGCCATCGCCATCAACACATAATCGAGTCCGAGGCCGAGATTGGACATCAGCACGATCGGCCGCCGTCCGAAGCGATCGGACAGGGAGCCGACCACCGGCGAGAAGATGAACTGCATCAGCGCCCAGGCGGTGCCGAACAGGCCGAAGATCTCCGCCGCCTTCTCGGTGCTGCCGGTATAGCTTTTGATCAGCGCCGGCAAGACCGGGATGATCATGCCGAGCGCCAGCATGTCGAGCATTATCGTGATGAAAATAAAGGATACTGCAGCGTTGCGGCGCGTGGCGGACATGGTTTTCCCCGGGTGTTGAGCCCGGGGAGAATATGCCGGATCGCTCACAAAGTGTAGTCGTGCCCGCTGGCGTCGAGACCGAGCATCAGATCGATGTTCTGGCAGGCCGCGCCGGAGGCGCCCTTGCCCAGATTGTCGAGGCGGGCGACCAGCAGGGCGGTCTCCTCGGCCGGATTGTCGAACACGAACAATTCCAGCTTGTTGGTGCCGTTCAGCGCCTCGGGGTCGAGCGTGGCCGGGCGGTCGCCGAACGGCATCACGCTGACGAAGCGCTGGCCGGCATAATAGGCGTTCAGCGCCTCATGCAGCGCCTTGGCGGCCGGCTTGCCGGGCAGGCTCCAGAGCGGCAGGGGAATGCTGACCAGCATGCCCTGGGCGAAGCGCCCGACCGAGGGAACGAAGATCGGCGTATGGGCCAGGCCCGAATGGACCCGCATCTCGCCGCGATGCTTGTGCGCCAGTTCCAGCCCGTAGAGGAAGAAACCTTCGCCGGCCGGTGCGGGACCCTTGCCCTCGAAGCTCTCGATCATCTGCCGCCCGCCGCCCGAATAGCCGGACACGGCGTTGATGGTGATGGCGGCATCGGCCGGCAGCAGCCCGCCGGCGATCAGCGGACGCAGCAGGCCCAGCGCGCCGGTCGGATAGCAGCCGGGGTTCGAGACCCGCTTGGCGGCGGCGATCTTGGCGCCCTGGTCGGGCGTCAGCTCGGCGAAGCCATAGGCCCAGTCGGGGGCGATGCGATAGGCGGTGCTGGCATCCAGCACCGTGACGTCGGGATTGTCGATCATCGCCACCGCATCCTTGGCCGCCTGGTCGGGCAGGCAGAGGACGGCCAGATCGACGCTGTTCAGCAGACGCTTGCGCTCCGCATCGTCCTTGCGCTTGGCCGGGTCGATGCTGACGATCTCGACATCCTTGCGGCCTTCCAGCCGCGAACGGATCTGCAAGCCGGTCGTGCCGGCCTCGCCATCGATGAAGAGGCTGGGAATGCGGGTCACGACAACGATCCACAGAAGCGCTGGATGCGCTCGCACGCATCGGTCAGGGCTTCGGTGCTGGTGGCGTAGGAAATGCGGAAATAAGGCGACAGGCCGAAGGCCTCGCCCTGCACGGCGGCGACGCCTTCCTCTTCCAGCAGAGCGGTGACGAAATCGCTGTCGCTGTTGATCACCGTGCCGCCCTTGGTCTTCTTGCCGATGGTGCCGGCGCAGGACGGATAGACATAGAAGGCGCCTTCCGGAGTCTGGCAGGTCAGGCCCTTGGCCTGGTTGATCATCGAGACCACCAGATCGCGGCGCGACTTGAACAGCTCGGCGTTCTTCGGAATGAAATCCTGCGGGCCGTTGAGCGCTTCGACGCCGGCGGCCTGGCTGACCGAGCTGGTGTGGGTGGTGCTCTGCGACTGGATCTTGTTCATCGCGTCGATCAGCTGCTTCGGGCCGCCGGCATAGCCGACGCGCCAGCCGGTCATGGCGTAAGCCTTGGCCAGGCCGTTGATGGTCAGCGTGCGGTCGAACAGCTTGGGCTCGACCTGGGCGACGGTGAAGAATTCGAAGCCGTCATAGACCAGATGCTCATAGATGTCGTCGGTCATCACCCACACATGCGGGTGGCGCAGCAGCACGTCGGTCAGGGCCTTGAGCTCGTCCTTGGAATAGGCCGCCCCCGTCGGGTTGCTGGGGGAATTCAGGATCAGCCACTTGGTCTTGGGCGTGATCGCCTTTTCCAGATCGGCGGCGGTGATCTTGAAGCCGTTGCTTTCGACGCCGGCGACGGTGACCGGCTTGCCTTCGGCCAGCAGAACGATGTCGGGATAGCTGACCCAGTAAGGCGCCGGAATGATCACTTCGTCGCCGGGGTTCAGGGTCGCCAGCATCGCGTTGTAGATGACCTGCTTGCCGCCGCAGCCGACCGTGATCTGGTCGGGGGTGTAGTCGAGGCCGTTCTCGCGCTTGAACTTGGCGATGATGGCCTTCTTCAAGGCGGGCGTGCCGGCGACGGCGGTATATTTGGTCTCGCCGCGGTCGATGGCGGCCTTGGCGGCGGCCTTGATGTTGTCAGGCGTGTCGAAGTCGAGCTCGCCGGCGCCGAGGCCGATGACGTTTCGGCCCTGCGCCTTGAGGTCGGCCGCTTTCTGGGTCACCGCGATGGTGGGCGACGGCTTGATCAGCGACAGGCGGGCGGCGAGGAACGACATCGGAGCTTCCTTCGGACGTGGGAATGAGAGCCGCGAAGGTACTGCGCTGCACCATTCCGTGCAAGCGATCAACCTGCATAAGCGCTAGGCACTGCGCACTTGGCTCAGGAAGCCGTCGACCTCGCTCTGCAGGCGGTCCGACTGGTCGGCCAAAGCGGCGGCGGCGGCGCTGATCGAGGCGGCGGTGTCGCCGGTGCCGCGCGCGGCGGCGCCCACCGCATTGATGTTGTCGGACACTTGCGAGGTACCGCGCGCCGCATGGTCGATATTGCGCACGATGGCGCCGGTGGCGTCGTCCTGGCGTTCGACCGCTTCGCGGACCGAGCCAGAAATGCCGGTCATCTCGGCGATGGTCTCGACGATGTTGCGCATGGCCGAAACCGCCTCGGCGGTGCCCGACTGGATGGCCTGGATGCGTAGGGTGATGTCCTCGGTGGCGCGGCCGGTCTGATTGGCCAGGTGCTTGACCTCATTGGCCACCACCGCGAAACCCTTGCCCGCTTCGCCGGCGCGGGCGGCCTCGATGGTGGCGTTGAGCGCCAGCAGGTTGGTCTGGCTGGCGATGTCGTTGATCAGCGCGACGATCTCGCCGATGCCGGTGACGCTTTCGGCCAGCCTGTGGATCATCGCCGTCGTGTCCTGGGCGGCGCCGTCGGCCCGCCGGGTCACGTCCTGGGCGCGCTTGACCGCTTCGGCGATGCGGGCGATTTCGGCGGCCATCTGTTCGGTGGCGGCGGCCACTTCCTGCACATTGTTCGAGGCGGTCTCGGCGGCCTGGGCCACCGTGCCGACCTGCGACGAGGTCGAGCGCGCGGTGTCGGCCATGCTCTGCGCCGAGCCGCGCAAGGTCGACACCGAGCCGACCACCGAGCGCACCACGGCGCCGACATTCTGCTCGAAGGATTGCGCCACCCGGCCCAGCTCCTCGCGGCGTTCCGCCTCGGCGCGCTGCTTCTGGGCCGCCTGGTCGCGTTCCAGCGCGTCCCGCTCCTGCGCGGTGCGGCGGAAGGTGTCCAGCGCCTGGGCCAGATCGCCGATCTCATCGGTGCGGGTGCCGTAGGGGATGGCGACGGTCAGATCGCCTTCACGCAGGGCATGGGTGACTTCGATGATGCGGTGAAGCGGGGGCACGATCGACAGGATCAGGCGGATCACCACGACGCTGCCAAGGCCGATGCCGGCCAACCCGAGGCCCAGCGCGGTCCACATTTCGGCGGGCGGGAGACCGCGCAGATAGAGGATGAAGAAGATCCAGGCCACCCCGACCGGCGGCACATAGGACAGGGTCGTCTTGAAGCCGATGCCCTTGAGGAAAATCTCGGTCAGGCCGCTGCGTTTCGTCGTCATGTCGTGCTCCGTCTCGCTATCACTTACGGGCGTCGTGCCACCATCCCAGTGCCAGAAGGCCCGCCGCCAGGACCAGGAACAGCCAGGCCGGCAGCAGCGGAGTGCTGTGCGTGGCCGTTACCGTCGTCTGGCGGTTGGCGCGCAGCCCGAACCAACCAGAGCCGGACATTTGCGCACCGTCATCCTGTTTAACGAGATTGGGGATGCCGTCTTTGATCCAGGACAAACCGCCTCCATTGGCGGCGATTGCCCCTTTCAGTTTGTCCTGGGTGGCGCGGACATCGCCCATCTCGAGCGAATCGAGGCTGCCGACGGCGGCCAGCGCGGTCAAGTCGCCATCGGAGATGCGCCACAAGCCGTTCAGCTCGGCCGGCATTTCGCCGATCGCGCGGCCGTCGCCCTGATCGGCGAGTGTCAGCTCGGTGCTGGTGCCGTCGGGCCGCTCGACCGTCACCCGCCGGTCGCCAGGCTGCAGGCCGTGCCGCTCGATCCGCAGCGTGCCGCCGGCGGCTGAACCGGTCAGGCGGTTCTCTTCCAGCTCCGGCTCTTTCATCAGCCAATGGGCCAGGCGGCGCAGCAGCTCGGCCTGCGGACCGCCGCCATCCCAGCCGCGTCCCCACAGCCAGGCGCTGTCGCTGTCGAGCTGGGCGACGCGGCCATCGCCCTGGCGCAACAGCACCAGCAGCGGCACGCCGTCGGGCGTCGCCATCACCGTCTCGGCGTCCGGCACCGGCTGGCTGCCGGCAGCGCGCACCCAGCGGCCCCAATGGGTCGACAGGCCCTGGAACAGGGGATGGCGCTTGCCCGTCTCGGTGACGGTGGGCAGGAAAGGCTGGCTGACGATCGAGCCGTTGGCATGGGCGGGCAGAATCTCGGCCAGCGGAGAATTCATCAGCCCGTCCGGCGCGGTCAGTTCGGGGCCGGCCACCAGCAGCAGGGCGCCGCCGTCGCGCACATGGTTGGCGATGTTGCGGTAATAAGCGGGCGGCAGGATGTTGCGGCGGCGGAAGCGGTCGAAGATGATCAGGTCGAAATCCTTGAGCTTCTCTTCGAACAATTCGCGGGTCGGAAAGGCGATCAGCGACAATTGCTGGATCGGCGTATGGTCGTCCTTGTCGGGCGAGCGCAGGATGGTGAAATGCACCAGATCGACCGACGGGTCGGCCTTCAGCAGATTGCGCCACATGCGTTCGCCGGGATGCGGCTCGCCCGACAGCAGCAGCACGCGCAGACGGTCGCGCACGCCGGAAATGCTGGCGGCGGTGCGGTTGTTGACCAGGGTCAGCTCGCCCGGCGCCGGCGCCGCCTCCAGCTCGATCACATTGGCGCCGGCATGCTCGATCGGCACATCCAAAGTGGTCGACCGGTTGGCCGGCACATGAACGATCGACGCGGCGCCGCCATCGCGCCGCAGGGTCACGGCGACCGGCTCGTCATGGCCCGGATCGTCGACGTGGAAGGCCAGGCGCGCCTGGTCGCCGACCATGCCGAAGGCCGGCACCGTCTCCATCACCAGGCGCCGGTCGCGCTCGTCCGGGCCGCCGGCCAGCAAGGCGTGCAAGGGCGCGCCGATGCGCGGCTGGCCGGGCACGTCATGGACCTGGCCGTCGGTCAGCAGGATCACGCCGGCCAGACGCGATTTGGCAATGTCGGCCAGTCCCTGATCGATGGCGGAGAACAGGCGGGTGCCGTCCTCCGAGCGCTGCGACGGCGGCACGGTGACGATGCGGGTTTCCAGATTGGGCACGGCGGCCAGCTTCTTGCGCAGCTCGGCCAGGGCGGCGGCGCTCTGCTCGGCGCGCCGGCCGAGATGCATGCTCTGGCTGTCATCGACCACCACCAGGGCGATGTCGCCGATGTCCTTGGCCTCGTTGCGGACGATTTCAGGGCCGGCCAGCGCGACCAGCAGCAGGATCAGGCAGGCGAGGCGCGGCCATACCGACATACCCTGCCGCCAGCCATTGACCAGCAAAGCCAACCCCGCGATGCCGGCGATCGCCAGCAGCCAGACCGGGGCGGCAGGCGCCCAATGCAGATCGGGCAGCATCAGTGATGCATCCTTTCCAGGATCGCCGGCACATGGACCTGATCGGCCTTGTAGCTGCCGGTCAGGGCATAGATCACCAGATTGATGCCGAAGCGGACGGCGGTCTCGCGCTGGCCTTCGCCGCCCGGCACCACCGGGAACATCGGATTGCCCTGGCGGTCGTCGGCCCAGGCGGCGGCCCAATCATTGCCGCCGATCAGCACCGAGGTGACGAAATCATGCGCCGCGTCGCCCTGTTCCTCGGCATAGAGCGCGCCGCCGGCCAATCGGCCCGGAAAGTCGTGCAGCAGATAGAAGCTCTTGGCCAGAACATGCTGATCGCCGACCAGAGCCAGCGGCGGGATGTCGATGCCGCGCGTCACCTGGCGCAAACGGTCGGGCGGGGTGATGCCGCCGTCGCGGCTGTCGATCAGCAGCATGCCGCCATGACGCAGGAAATCGTTGAGATGGGCCTGGGCTTTCTCGGACAGGCCGGATTGGCGGCTACTCAGCGGCCAATAGATCAGCGGATAGACCGCCAGCGCGTCGCGCTCGGGATCGACCCCGGCCGGTTCGGCCAGGACGGCGGTGGTGCGCCGGGCCAATTGCCGCGACAAAGCGGCGAGGCCGGCGCGGCTGGTCTCGTCGACCGCGGAATCGCCGGTGACGATATAAGCGAGCCGCGCATCCAGCGCCGCCGCGACATCGTCGGCGGCTTTCGCGTCACCCAGGCTCAGCAGCAAAAAGGCCGCCAGAGCGGCGCGGCGCAATCCGCCCGCCAAAGCGAGGTCGGCCAGCAGCAGAAGCAGAGCCAGGCCGATCAGCCAGGCGCCGAGATCGATATCGGCCTGGGCCCGCGACGGATCGAGACGCAACGCTCCTTCCGGCAGAGACAGCGTTTTCGGCAGGTTCAGCAAAGGCGCCAGATTGACCGCGCGCCGGGCCGAGGAATCGCCGTAATAGCCGGGCGGATGGCGCGGTCCGGGAATGATCGCGCCATTGCCGGCGGGCAGCGCCTGCGCCACCGCGCTGGGCGGCACCAGATGGCCGGAACCGTCGAGCTGCACCGCCAGCGGCAGGGGCTTCTCGCCGGTCTGCGGCGCGGCGACGCCGATCGAGCGGTCGAGCAGACGGTGCAGCATGTCCGGGAACAGTCCGGACAAGGCCAGATTGCTCCAGCCCGGCCAGGCGGTGGTATGGATCAGCACCAGCCAGCCATGGCCGAGCGGCGCGCCGGTGACCAGGGGCGTGCCGTCGGCCAGCTTGGCCCAGGTCTTGTTGGCCAGGGTCAGATCGGGCTCGGCCAGGATCTGCGCGCTGACGGTCAGATCGGGCGGAATGGACAGGCCGGCGAACGGGCTGTCGTCGGGCATCGGGGCCACCGACATGGGTTGCGCCCAGGACAGGGCGCTGCCCAGCAGGCGCTCGTTCGAACGCAGGCGCACCGGCAGCAGATCGTCGGGATTGCCGGCCAGAGCGGGACCGGCGAAGCGCACCAAAGTGCCGCCATCCTCGACCCATTTGCGCAGCTTTTCGCGCTGATCGTCAGGCAAAGCGCCATGGTCGGGCAAGACCATCAGCGACAGCGGACGCTGCAGCAATTCGTCGATGGTGCCGTGCCGCGCTTCGGCGAACCCCATCACCGCCCGTTCGCCATAGAACAGATCGTCGAGCAGCTGGATACGGTCGGCGGCGCCGTCATCGACCAGCCCGACCGGATGGCGGCTCCAGCTGCCATCCAGCAGCTCGGTGGCGGCGGCGTGTTCCTCGCCGTCGATGACCAGCCGGGCGACGCGGTTCTTCAATTCGGCCGGCCAATCGGCTTCGGCTTCGCCACCGCGCGCGCCGGCTTCCCAGGGGACGTCGATCAGCGCTAGGCTGCGGCCCTGCTCGTCCATCGCCCGCACGGTGGAATGGCCGGCGCCGCCGCCGAAGCGGCGCAGGCGCACGCGGGTGCCGGTAGGGGTCGAGGTCGGCGCCATCAGCAATTGCGGCAAGGAATCCGCCGAGGGGAGCATCACCTCCAGCCGCCCGAACGTCTCCAGCCGCGCGGCCAAAGTGGCGGCGCCGTCATCGTCGAGCCCGTCCGACAGCCACACCACCCGCATCGCCCGGCCATGCGGCAGGGCGTCGAGCAGCTTGGCCGCCTGGGCGCGGTCGCCCGGCCAGGCTTCCGGCACCAGCCGCTCCGCCGCGCCGCGCGCATCCGCCGCGCTCGACGGGCCGGCCAGCGCCAGGGCGCCGCCATCGGCGGGCGCGGCGGTGGGCAGGATCGTCACGGTCTGATTGTCATGATCCGCCTGGCGGATCATCTGCAGCAAGGTGTCGCGGCGCTGCGTCCACAATTTGCCGGCCGCCCAGCCATTATCGACCACGATCAGCCAGGGACCGTCGACTCGCTCGCCGCCGCGGCGCCAGGCCGGACCGGCGGCGCCGACGATCAGGAAGGTGACCAGGGTCAGGCGCAGGATGATCAGCCATAAAGGTGCGGAGCGCGCCGAGCGGTTCTTGGTGCTCAGGCCCAGCAATAACCGCAGCGCCGGAAAATCGAAGCGCCTCGGCGGCGGCGGGGTGATGCGCAGCAACAGCCACAGCGCCGGCAAAGCCAGCGCGGCGGCCAACAGCCAGGGGGTCGCAAAAGTCAGCATGCCATCGCGGTATAAAGATGGGTCAGCGCCACCCGCGCCGGCTTGTCGGTGCGGTGGGTGGTAAAGCGCCAGCCGACCTGGCGGGCGATGGCGGTAAGGGCGCGGCGATGGGCTTCGAGCGCCTGGACGTAATCCCCGCGCAGCGATTCGGCATGCGGCAGCAGCATGTCGCCCTCGCGCTCCAGCCCGCGCAGGCGGACGCGTCCCTCATAGGGCAGCTCCTCCTCGGCGGGGTCGAGGATCTGCATCAGATGACCCGACATGCCGGCCGCCGCCCAGCGCTCCGCCTGGCGGGCGATGGTTTCGGCAGGCATCAGGAAGTCGGACAGCAGCACGATCGTGCTGCGCGCCTTGGCGCCGTGCCCGGGAAAGGTCTCGACCGGCCGGGCCTGGACCAGCGCATGGGCCAGGCGGGTCGGGGCGGTGCGGCCGGCGAAGGCGGGGCCGGGATGGTCCAGGAGGCCGATGCGCTCGCCGCTCTGTTCCAGCAGAAAGCCGAGCGCCACCGCCAGCAGGCAGGCGCGATCATGCTTGGTTTCGAGATCGCGGGAGGAGCGCCAGCGCATCGAGGGCGAGGGGTCGGCCCAGATCCGCGTGGTGCGGGCGATGGTCCATTCGGTCTCGCGCACATAGAGATGGTCCGAGCGCGCCGATTGCCGCCAATCGATGGCGGTCAGCGGATCGCCCGGCTGGCTTTGCCGGAATTGCCAGAAATCCTCGCCGCTGCCGGGCCGGCGGCGTCCATGCAGACCGCCGCTGACCGTCGCCGCGACGCGCTTGGCGCGCAGCAGAAGATTGGGCAGGCCGGCGGCGAGGGACTCGGCCCGCGACTGGAGATCCGCAGCGGTCACAAAATGCTTTCGATCAACTGGTCGATGATCCCGCTCAGCGAAACCTGGTCGGCGTGAGCGGCGAAGGACAGGGCCATGCGATGCTGCAGCACCGGGCGGGCCAGGGCGGCGACATCCTCGACCGACGGGGTATAGCGCCCCTCGATCAGCGCCTTGGCGCGGCTGCACAGCATCAGCGCCTGGGCGGCGCGCGGGCCGGGGCCCCAGGCGACGTGGCGGCGCACCGCTTCGATCTCGGATTCCTCCGGGCGGCCGGCGCGCACCAGCTTGAGGATGGCATCGACCACCTGTTCGCCGACCGGCACGCGGCGCACCAGCTGCTGGGCGGCGATCAGGCTTTCGGCGTTGAACACGGCGGCCGGCTCCTCTTCGGCGATGCCGGTGGTGGCCAGCATCATGCGGCGCTCGGACTCGAGGTCGGGATAGCCGACGTCGATTTGCAGCAGAAAGCGGTCGAGCTGGGCTTCCGGCAGCGGATAGGTGCCTTCCTGCTCGAGCGGGTTCTGCGTCGCCAGCACATGGAAGGGGCGCGGCAGATCGAGGCGGCGGCCGGCCACGCTGACATGGTGTTCCTGCATCGCCTGCAGCAGCGCCGACTGGGTGCGCGGGCTGGCGCGGTTGATCTCGTCGGCCATCAGCAACTGGCAGAACACCGGTCCGGCAATGAAGCGGAAGGAGCGCTGGCCGGCATCGTCCTGCTCCAGCACTTCCGAGCCGAGAATGTCGGCGGGCATCAGGTCCGGGGTGAATTGGATGCGCTTGGCGTCCAGTCCGAACACCACGCCCAAAGCGTTGACCAGCTTGGTCTTGGCCAGGCCGGGCACGCCGATCAGCAGGGCATGGCCGCCCGCCAGAAGCGTGACCATGGCCAGCTCGATGACCGTCTCCTGGCCGAAAATCACGCGTCCCACGCCTTTGCGGGCTTCCTGCAAAAGGCTATTGAGCTTTTCGGACTCAGCCACCACCTTGGTCATATGAATTTCATTTTCAGAAAGATCGGGAAGGGCGTCGGGGCTCACTTGGAATGACTCTCCGCAGCGGACATCAAGGAACTATGTGGGGATGACGGCCGAGGATGCCAAATCCCTCCATGGGCCACTGGGCAGAAGCAAGACGATCTGCGGTAAGATCGACATGCGCATCGCCCGGGACGGCAAATGGTTCTATCACGGGACTCCGATTCCCCGCAAAGAGATGGTGTGTCTTTTCGCGACCACGCTGACGCGGCGCGAGGACGGGTCCTACTGGCTGGTCACGCCCTGCGAGGAGGCCGAGATCGAGGTCGAGGATGTGCCCTTCCTCGCCGTCGAGATGTTTTCGTGCAGTTGCGGCCGTCAGCGCACCCTCAGTTTCCGGACCAATGTCGATGAACTGGTAACCCTGGACAGTCCCGGCCAGTTGCGTCTTTGCTCCAAGAAGGAAGGCAATCCGCCCTATCTCCGCGTGCGGGATGGACTCGAGGCGCGCTTGACGCGTTCGGTCTATTATGAGTTGGTGGGGCTCGGGGTCGAGGACGTCATCGACGGAGAAAGATTGTACGGGGTATGGAGCAAGGGCATTTTCTTTCCGCTGGGTCCCCTGGACATCCCCGCCTGACGCGCGAGGCGCTGACACATGCCCTGGAACAGGGTTTCGGCGGAGAACGCCGCTCCGACATTCTCACCGCCCGCCGTCTCGCCGCGCAGCAAGGAGCGCCTTCCGATTTCGTCGGCCAGCCCGCGCCCCTGATGCAAGCCGCCGTCCTGGTGCCGCTGGTGGTGCGCGACCCGGGGCTGACCGTCCTGCTCACCCAGCGTACCGCGCATCTCGTGCATCATGGCGGCCAGATCAGCTTCCCCGGCGGACGGATGGAGCCGGGCGACGCCGATGCCCGGGCCGCGGCTTTGAGGGAAACCGAGGAAGAGACCGGCCTGCCGCGCGGCTCGATCGACGTGATCGGCCGGCTCGACGAATATGCCACCGTGACCGGCTTCCACATCACGCCGGTGGTCGGGCTGCTGCATCCGCCGCTGACATTCGCCCCCGACGAATTCGAGGTCGCCGAAATCTTCGAGGTGCCGCTGTCTTTCATCATGGACCCGGCCAATCACAAGACCGATTCGCGCCTGCTGCCCAGCGGCGAAAAACGCTGGTTCTACGCTATTCCCTACCAGCAGCGTTACATCTGGGGCGCCACCGCCGGCATGCTGGTCAATCTCTACGAAGTGCTGTCGGGTTTATGGAAAGACTAGAAGATCTGCCCCGCGACGAGCCGGTCGGCGAATTGCCGCCGCAGGACTGGCTCGACGCCGCCGAGACCAAGGCTGTGATGCAGGCGCTGTCGGCCCAGGGTGCATCCCCTCGCTTCGTCGGCGGCTGTGTTCGCGACGCGCTGGCGCGCCGTCCGGTCACCGACGTCGATATCGCCACGCCGGATGCGCCGGAGCGGGTGATGGAACTGTTGGCCGACGCCGGGCTGCGCGCTATTCCGACCGGCATCGAGCACGGCACCGTCACCGCTGTGGTGAACGGCAAATCCTTCGAGATCACCACGCTCAGGCGCGACGTCGAGACCGACGGGCGCCATGCCAAGGTGCAGTTCACCGACGATTGGATCGCCGATGCCTCGCGCCGCGACTTCACCATCAATGCCCTGTCCTGTCGCGCCGACCGCCAGGTCTATGACCCGTTCGGCGGCATCGCCGATCTGGCGGATGGCCGCATCGTCTTCGTCGGCGACGCGATGAAGCGCATCGACGAGGATGTGCTGCGCCTGCTGCGCTATTTCCGCTTCTTCGCCCATTTCGGCCTGCCGCCCGCCGACATCTCCGCCATCAATGCCTGCCGTTCCCGGGCCGGGCGCCTGTCGGAACTGTCGGGCGAGCGCATCGCCGCCGAGCTGATGAAGCTGCTGGCCGCCGCCGATCCGCTGCCGGCCCTGGTGCTGATGCAGGGCAATGGCGTGCTGGCTGAATTACTGCCCGACGCCGCCGATCTCGGCCGGGTGCGGGCGCTGACGTTCCTGGAAAGCCGCGGCGTGCGCCGGCCCGGTATCGCCGTAGATCCGCTGCGGCGCCTGGCCGCGCTGCTGAAACCGGATGCGGAGCATGCCGCCGCCGTCGCCGGCCGCCTGCGCCTGTCCAACGCCCAGACCGAACGGCTGATCGCCCTGGCGGCGCCGGAAATCCTGCCCGACCGCAAGATGGAGCCGCCGCAGCAGCGGCGCTTGCTCTACCAGCTGGGCGCCGAGCGCTTCCGCGATCTCACCTTATTGTCCTGGGCCCATGTGCGGGCCGATGAGGGCTATCCCCCCTCGGGCGACAATGCCCGCTGGATGGCGATGCTCGATCTCATCGACGATTGGGCCATCCCCGATTTTCCGGTGCGGGGCGACGACGTGCTGGCGCTGGGCGTGCCGGCCGGGCCGGAAGTAGGGCGGCGCCTCGACGCCGTACGCGCGTGGTGGGAAGAGCAGGATTTCCGTCCGGACCGGGCGGAACTATTGGAGCGTCTCAAGGGTTCCTGACCCGCGTGACAAAAGGGTGTCACGCTCGACGCATCCACCGATTTTTGCCAAATCTGAACAGTATGAAAATTGTTCGCATTCATCATTTCGGCGGCCCCGGGGCGCTGGAAATCGACGATGTCCCCATGCCCAAGCCGGTCGATGACGAGATCGTGCTGCGGGTCTGCGCCGCCGGGGTCAATGCCATCGACCCCTCGGTCGCGCGGTTTCCCGCGCCGATGGGACGCGACGTTTCCGGCGTGGTGGAGATCTGCGGGGTCAGGGCGAAAAGCTGGCGGAAAGGCGACGAGGCCTTCGCCCTGCTCGGACCGGACCGCGGCGGTTACGCCGATTATGTGGTGGTCCGCTCCACCGAGGTGGCGTTCAAGCCGAGCAATATCGACCATATCCACGCCGCCGCGGTGCCGCTGGCCGGCCTGACCGCCTGGCAGGGCCTGTTCGTGCATGGCCGCCTGCAGCCCGGCCAGAAGGTGCTGATCCATGGCGGCGCCGGCGGCATCGGCCATCTCGCCGTGCAGATGGCCAAGCTCAAGGGCGCCCATGTCATCACCACGGTGCCCGGCAGCGAAATCGAGTTCGTCCGGTCCCTCGGCGCGGACCGGGTGATCGACCAGGATACCGAGCGCTTCGAGGAGATGGGCGAGCGGGTCAATCTGGTCTTCGACCTGATGGCCGGCAGGACGCAGGACCGCTCCTGGGGCGTGCTGGCGCGGGGTGCCACCCTGGTCTCACCGCTCAGCGAACCGTCGCAATATAAGGCATTGCAGCTCGGCGTGCGGGCCTCGCGCTACACCGTACAGCCCAATGCGCCGCAATTGGCCGAGATCTGCCGCTGGATCGAGGCGGGCCGGATTCGTCCGCATGTCTGCCGCGTTTACGACCTCGATCTGGTGGCCGAGGCGCAGACTTATCTCGAAAGCCACCCGGTGCGCGGCAAGATCGTCCTCGACGTGGCGGGCTCAGCCGAGAGCGGATTCCAATAGATCCCAGGCCTTGTGCAGCTCTTCTGCCGTCAGGCAGTAGGGCGGCAGGAAATAGATGGCCGGCCCGATCGGGCGGAGCAGCATGCCTTCGTCCCAGAATTTCTGCTTGAGAGCGTTGCCCGAGCCGTCGCCATAGGACCCTTGCCCCAAATCGATGCCGCCGATGGTGCCGCAGGCGCGGGCGTGCAATTCGGGCCGGCGGCGGGCGAGATCGCCGACCCGTTCGGTCTGCACGGTCTCCAGCGCGCGGCGGCGCAGGGTGCATTCGTCGCCGGTCAGCAGAGTCAGCGAGGCCAGTCCGGCGGCGCAGCCGAGCGGATTGGCGGTGTAGGAATGGCCGTGCAGGAAGGCGCGGTCGAGGGTCTGGCCGATGAAGGCCTGGCAGAAACCGTCGCGGGCCACCGTCGCGCCCATCGGCAGGAAGCCGCCGGTCAGGCCTTTCGACAGGCAGATCAGGTCCGGCACCACGTCGGCCTGTTCGCAGGCGAACAGCGGGCCGGTGCGGCCGAACCCGGTCATCACTTCGTCGAGGATCAGCAGCGCCCCGGCTGCACGGACATGCTCGGCCACGGCGCGCAGGAATTGCGGGCGGCACATGCGCATGCCGCCGGCGCCCTGGATCAAGGGTTCGAGGATCACCGCGGCGACATCGTCGGCCAGCGTGGCGTCGAGTGCGGCCAAAGCGCGCTGTTCCTTGGCTTCGACCGCATCGTCGCCTTCCCAGGTGGCGGGGAAGGGCACCGTGTCGACCGGGAACAGCATGCCCGACCAGGCGCGGAAAAAGCCCGAGCTGTGGCCCACCGACATGGCGCCGACGGTGTCGCCGTGATAGCCCTTCTCGAAGCCGACCAGCCGTTTGCGGCCCGGCTGGCCGACCAGTTGGAAATATTGCAGCGCCATCTTCAACGCGACTTCGACGGCGGTCGAACCATTGTCGGAATAGAACACCTTGTCGAGGTCGCCCGGCAGCGCCCGGGCCAATCCGGCGGCCAGGCGGGCCGCCGGTTCATGGGTGAAATCGGCGAAGATCACCTGTTCCATCTCGGCGGCCTGGCGCGCGACCGCGGCGGCGATCGAGGGTTCGCCATGGCCATGCAGATTGACCCACCAGGACGACGCCAGATCGGTCACCCTTTTCCCGTCCGCGGTCTCGATCCAGGCTCCCTGGGCGCGCACGGCGACCGGCAGGGCCGGGCCGGTCTCGGCCTGGCAGAAGGGATGCCAGATATGGCGGCTATCCAGCGCCTGGATCGCGCCAATGGACTCTGGGGTCATTACGGTCTCCAGCTCGTGGCGGGATGGGCGGCCAGCGCGGCGAGGTCAGGCAAAGGCGGCAGCTGGGCGACGACCGGAACGCCGCCCCAATGTTCGATGGCGTCGCGATTGTCGCGATGCTCGGGGCCGACCAGAATGACGCCTTCCAGCGGCAGCTTGCGGCGGCGGATTTCCGCGACGCTGAGCAGAGTGTGATTGATGGTGCCGAGGCCCGAGCGCGCCACCAGCACCAGCGGCAGATCGAGCCGCGCCATCAGATCGGCCATCAGGGTCAGATCGTCGAGCGGCACCAGCAATCCGCCGGCCCCCTCGACCACCAGCGGCCCGTCATGCTCGGGCAAGATGAAATCGTCGAGGTCGATCCGCACGCCGACGCGAGCGGCGGCCTGGTCGGGCGACAGCGGATCGGGGAATTCGTGGCGCGAAGGGAAGATGGTGGCGTTCGGTGCGATCCGCTTGACCAGATCGGCGTCGCGGCCTTCGATGGTGCCGGACTGGATCGGCTTCCAATAGGCGGCGCTCCAGGACCTGGTCAGCCAGGCCGAGACCCAGGTCTTGCCGACGCCGGTATCGGTGCCGGTAACGAAAACCCGAGTCATTTTGTGTCCCTCAGGCGCCGGGCGCGGCTTCCAGCCGCTGGGCTAACGCGCCAAGCTATACCGCCTGTGTAACCTCGGCTGTCGGCAGCGCGGGCGTGCGCTTGCACGCCTGCAACGAATTCGGGGAATTCGTTGCTCATCGTTTTATCTCGCCGTAGAGGATGTGATAGGTCGCCTCGAACCCGCCTTCCAGCGACGTCAGCAGGCGGCGCATGGCGCCCGGCGACAGCGGCTTGTAGCCCGGGTCCGGTTCGCTGGCGCCCAGCAATTTCAGGCTGTTCACGAAGTCGCGGCCATCGGCATAGGGATGCAGGATCAGCTCGTCAGTATAAGCGTGCTCGATGGGCGGGGCGGGCCAGGGGAAGGCGTCCGGCTTGGGATAGACCGGCGTGCCGCAGGAGAGATTCAACGCCTCATGCGCCTTTCGCCATTCGCGGAAGGTCTCGGCGCCCAGGGTCGCGAAGATCAGCTGCCCGCCCGGCGCCAGCAATCCGGCCAGCCGTTCGAGCGCGCCCGGCAGGTCGACGAACCATTGGAACGCCAGGTTCGAGGCGATCAGGTCGAAACCGCCTTCCAGCCCATCCGGCTTCTCGCCATCCAGCACCATGTAGGTGTGCTTGTCGCCGATGCGGGCGCGGCAGCGCGCCAGCATGGTCGGGGCGATGTCGGTCAGGATCAGCCGCGTCTCGGGGAAGGCGTCGGCCAATCTCGCGCTCAGGAAGCCGGTGCCGCAGCCGATTTCGAGGATGCGCTTCGGGTTCCTCCTGATGCGTCCGGTGATCTGTTCCGCCAGGCGCTCGGCGACCAGCCATTGCAGATCGGCGGCGGCGTCATAGACGTCGGCCTGGGCGGAGAAGGCCTCGGTAATGCGGCCCTTATGCTCGTTCATCATACTCTCTTCAACCAGGTGCGGATTTCGCCCGCGCACCACTCCGGGTCCTGTCGCGGCAGCAGGTGACCGCCCGCATGCCAGCGTGTGATTCCGTCTGGGAACAGGGCCCGGCTCAACGGAGCGGGCACCACTTTGTCCGCCTCGCCGCACAGGGCGAGGTCGGGAACCGCCGGCCGTTCGTCCCAATGACGCAGATGATCGAGACTGTCGAGCAACTTTTCCGCGTCAGGCGTTTCGGGCGGGGGCACCATGTCGCCGCAGCGCTGGCGGAAACCGGCGAGGCAGCCCAGCCCATCTTCCTTCAGGCTGGCGGTCAGCCGGTCGATCTGCGGCAGCGGCACGCCCTGGGGCAGATCGGGCGCCTGGGCATAGCGGGTGAAGCCATTGACCGAGACCAGCCCGCGCCAATCGAAGGGGCGATGGCGCAGCAGCCACAGAACGCCATAGGAATGGCCGATGGCGATGGCGTCACGCCCGGGCGGCGGCAAGGCGGGTTCGCCGTAATAGCCGAGATCCCACGCCAGGAAATCCATGTCGGGCATCGCCGCGATCAAAGGCTGCCAGAAGGAGGCGTCATATCCCCAGCCATGCAGCAGCACCAGAAGGGGCTTCATGCCGCCTCCCGGATCAGGGTCAGCGCCTCGGTCAGGCGGGCGACATCGGAATCGGTGTGGTGCGCGGCGAAGGCGAAACGCAGGCGGCTGCCGCCCGGCGGAACCGTCGGCGGGCGGATGGCGATGGCCAGCAATCCCTCGCGCTTGAGGGCCCCGGCGAGGTCGAGGGCGGTCTGTTCCTCGCCGACCATCAGCGGCACGATCTGGGTCGAGGAGGCGCCGCAATCCTCGCCGGAGGCCCGCAGCAAGGTGCGGAAGCTGGCGGCCAATCCTTCGAGATGCAGACGCTCCGCCTCCATGCCGGGCACCAGGTCGAGGGCGGCGTCGATGGCGCCCAGGGTGGCGGGCGGCAAGGCGGTGGCATAGATCAGCCCGGCGCAGCGATTGACCAGATACTCCTTCAGCGTGGCCGAGCAGGACACATAGGCGCCGAAGCTGCCCATGCCCTTCGAGAAGGTGCCCATCACCAGGCAGTTCGGCCCGGCCAGCCCATGGGCCAGTCCGAATCCGTCCGGTCCCAGCACGCCGGTGGCGTGGGCCTCGTCGAGATAGAGGAAGGCGTCATAGCGGCCGGTCAGTTCGACCAGCGCGTCGAGATCGGCGCGGTCGCCATCCATCGAGAAGACCGTCTCGGTGACGATGAAGCAGGGGCCGTCGCCGCTATGTTTGGCCAGCAGATCTTCGAGATGGCCCATATCGTTGTGGCGGAAGCGGACCTGCCTGGCGCCCGAGGCCGCCACGCCATGCAGCAGGCTGGCATGGTTCAGCTTGTCGGCCAGCACCACCGGCGGCTTGTCCCACAGCGATGAATCGAGCAAAGCCGGCAGCAGCCCGGCATTGGCCTGGAAGCCGGAAGCCAGCACCAAAGCGGCTTCGGAGCCTTTGCCGGTGGCCAGTTTCGCCTCGATCGAGACATAGGGAGGAAGATTGCCGGTGACCAGGCGCGAGGCGCCGCTGCCGGCGCCCCAGCGCTCCAGATATTGGGCGGCGCGACGCTTGACCTCGGGGTGGCGGGCCAGGCCGAGATAGTCGTTCGACGAGAAATCCAGCAGGGGGGAACCCTCGCGCTCGATGCGTCCGTCGGGTAGACGGTGGCTCTCGGCCAGCTGCCTCAGGCGGCCCAGGCCGGAAAGGTCCGCGAGACGCGAACGCCAGCTTTGATCGAAATCGCGCATGGTGGAGAGGGTTCTATAAGGTTTTTTCCTCCGCGCAAAGATGCTATGAGCGGAAACAGCATCCCAAGATAAGGTTCCCGTCCCATGCATCAAGCCGCCGTCTCCGCTCCGCGCCATGATTGGACCGTCGAGGAAGTGCGGGCTCTGTTCGCCATGCCCTTCAACGACCTGCTGTTCCTCGCCGCCAGCGTCCACCGCCGGCATTTCGACGCGAACAAGGTCCAGCTCTCGCGCCTGCTGTCGATCAAGACCGGCAGTTGCCCCGAGGACTGCAAATATTGTCCGCAGAGCGCGCACTACGACACCGGGCTGGAAAAAGAGCAGCTGATGGAAGTCGAGAAGGTGCTGGCCGCCGCCCGTAAGGCCAAGGAAGACGGCTCCACCCGCTTCTGCATGGGCGCCGCCTGGCGCAACCCGACCGACAAGGACTTCACCAAGGTCCTGCGCATGGTCGAAGGCGTCAAGGCGCTGGGCCTGGAAAGCTGCGCCACCCTCGGCATGCTGACCGGCGAGCAGGCGCATGCTTTGGCCGATGCCGGGCTGGACTATTACAACCACAACATCGACACCTCGGAAGAGCACTATAAAGAGATCATCACCACCCGGACCTTCGAGGACCGGCTGGAGACGCTGGCCAATGTGCGCCAGGCCGGCATGAAGGTGTGCTGCGGCGGCATCGTCGGCATGGGCGAGAGCGAGGATGACCGCGCCGCCATGCTGACCACCCTGGCCACCATGGACGAGCATCCGGAAAGCGTGCCGGTCAATATGCTGATCCGCGTGCCGGGCACCCCGCTGGAGGGGGTGAAGGATACCGATCCGCTGGAATTCATCCGTACCGTCGCGGTCGCCCGCATCCTGATGCCGAAATCCCATGTCCGCATCGCGGCGGGCCGCCAGGCGATGTCCGACGAGATGCAGGCGATGTGCTTCTTCGCCGGCTGCAACTCGATCTTCACGGGCGAAGTCCTGCTGACCGCCGGCAATGCCGCGCCGAACCGCGATCAGTCGCTGTTCGATCGTCTGGGACTGCAGCCGGAAACCCTGTGAAGATCCGGCTCGATCAGCTCCTGGTCGACCGCGGCCTGGTCGAAAGCAAAAGCCGCGCCCAGGCGCTGATCATGGCCGGGCTGGTCTATAATGGCGAAAAGCGCCTCGACAAGCCCGGTCTGTCGGTCGCCGACGATCTGCAGATCGACCTCAGGGGCCAGGATCATCCCTGGGTCTCGCGCGGCGGCCTCAAGCTGGCCAAGGCTATCGATAGCTTCCCGATCGATCCGGCAGGCAAGACCGCCATCGATGTCGGCGCCTCTACGGGTGGTTTCACCGACGTGCTGCTGCAGAACGGCGCCGCCAAGGTCTATTCCGTCGATGTCGGCCAGGGCCAGCTGGCCTGGAAGCTGCGCCAGGACCCGAGGGTCGTGGTGCTGGAAAAAACCAACGCCCGCCACCTGACCACCGAGCAGATCTCCGACCCGATCGATCTGGTCGTGTGCGACGCCAGCTTCATCGGTTTGGAAATCGTGCTGCCCGCCGCCCTGGCGCTGACCAAGCCGCACGCCTGGCTGGCCGCCCTGATCAAGCCTCAGTTCGAGGTCGGCAAGGGCCGCGTCGGCAAGGGCGGCGTGGTGCGCGAACCGGAATTGCACAAGGAAGTCTGCGACCGCATCGAAGCCTGGGTGAACAATCTGCCCGGCTGGACGGTGCGCGGCATTGTCGAAAGCCCGATCAAGGGGCCGGAAGGCAATGTCGAATTCCTGATCGCCGCTGAGAAGGGCGGCTAACCCTTCTCGCGGATACCGCTTATTTCGCCTCGATCGGCGGCGCCTTCAGCCGGGTGTCCTTGGTCTCGACCATGTCGGTCAGCGGCGCCAGCACCCGGGCGACTTTGGCGATCTGCTGGATCGAAGCCGCGCCGTCGGAGACGCCGTCCGGCAACTCGCCCTGCTGGGCCAGTTCCATCAGATATTCGATCGGCTTCTTCTCGCGCGGGAAGGGCACCAGCTGGATCGGCATCTGGGTCGGCAGCTTGGCCAGCTGGCGGATCAGCACCAGCGCTTCCGGATAGCCGCCCAGTTCATCGACCAGGCCGAGGCGCTTGGCTTCGTCGCCGGGCCAGACGCGGCCGCGGGCCAGCTTGTCCATCTGGTCGGGCGTCAGGTTGCGCGCCTTGCCGGCCTTGGTGGTGAAGTCGGCATAGACATGGTCGAGCGAGGCGTTGAGGCGGTCCCACTGGCTGGGCGAGAAGGTCGAATTGCCGCTCCACATGCCGGCATTCTTGCCCTGATGCACCTCGTCGAAGGTGACCCCGCCCTTCTTGAACAGGTCCTGCACCGCCAGCTTGCCGGCGAACACGCCGATCGAGCCGGTGATGGTGCCGGGCTGGGCGACGATCTTGTCGGCTGCCATGGCGCCGAAATAGCCGCCCGAGGCGGCGACGTTGCCCATGCTGACCACGACGGGTTTCCCGGCGGCGCGCGCCTGGTTGACCGAGTGCCAGATGTCGTCGGCGGCGGGATAGGCGCCGCCGGGGCTGTCGATGCGGAACAGGATCGCCTTGATGTCGGGATTGGCCGCGGCGTCCTTGAAGGCGCGCTCGAGGCGCAGCGACGACATCACCGACGAGCCGCCGAACGGGCTGTCGCCGGCGTCGGCGTCGGTCACCTCGCCGATGCCGCCGATCAGCGCCACCTTGACGGCGGTCGGCTCCGGCTGGGCGCGGACGGCGTAATCGGACAGATCGACCAGCTTGGAATCGTCGCCGGTCAGTTCCTTCTCGGTCTCGTCCCAATAGGCCAGCTTGTCGACCAGCTTGGCGTTGAGGGCTTCTTCGGCCATCAGCGGGGCGCGGTCGATCAGCGCCTTCACGTCGGCGGGCGGCAGGCCGCGGGCCAGGGCGATGCCTTCGACCGCCTGATTCGACCAGCTGTCGACCAGCCGCTGCATCGTCTCGCGGCCTTCCTTGGAGAATTTGTCGTGGGTGTAGATGTCGATCGCGGTCTTGTATTCGTAGCGGCCGGCGAATTGCGGCTTCACGTCCAGCAGATCGAGCGTGCCCTTGAAGAAGGGGCTTTCGGCCATGAAGCCGGTCATGCCGATGTCGCCCGAAGGCTGCAGCCAGATTTCGTGGAAGGACGAGGCCAGGTAATAGGCCAGGCTGCCATTGCCGCCGCCGCCGAGGCT
The DNA here is from genome assembly GCA_021325215.1 of Alphaproteobacteria bacterium. GTDB lineage: Bacteria > Pseudomonadota > Alphaproteobacteria > Rhodospirillales > Magnetospirillaceae > JAJPHO01. Next base: position 15,026 of record JAJPHO010000129.1, on the reverse strand, counting down.
GGTGGAATAGGCCAGCACGCGCTTACCGGAGCGATGGAAGGCCAGCACCGCGTCGCGCAGCTCCTGCGCCTGGGCCATGCCCATCGGCGGCGCGTCGAAGCGGGCGACCAGCGCGGTAACGCGGGGATCGCGCGAGGCGCGGTCGAGCGATTCGATGATCTGGCGCAGCGGATAAGGATTGACCTTGCGGAGCGAGAAGGCGCCGGCGGAGCGGGTTTCCGACACGCCGCGGTCGAGATCGAGGGACAGCACCATCTTGGCGGGCAAGGGTGACGGACGGGCGTGCAGCACGCCATAGAGGCCGAGCCCGGTAATCAGCAGGAACCCGCCGCCGATCACCGCCAGAACCACAACCAGGATGCGCCCCAACAGCCGCATGGCCAAACCTTCCACGTCTTGCAAACAGGGCAACATATGGCGCCGATTTCCGGTTTCGGTCAACGGGTTGACAGCCCGCCCGGCGCATGTCGCAGTGTCGGGCATCATGTATCCGCCCCGCCGTATCGTCTGCCTGACCGAAGAGACCGTCGAAACCCTCTATCTGCTGGGCCAGCAGGACCGCATCGTCGGCGTGTCGGGCTATGTGGTGCGCCCGCCCGAGGCCCGGCGCGACAAGCCGCGCATCTCCTCGTTCCTGTCCGCCGACCTGCCGAAGATCCTGGCGCTGGAACCCGATCTGGTGCTGGCCTTCTCCGACCTGCAGGCCGAGATCGTCGCCGGGCTGATCAAGGCCGGGATCGCCGTGCATGCCTTCAATCAGCGCAGCGTCGCGGAAATTCTCGGCATGATCCGGCTGCTCGGCGCGATGGTGGGCGAGGGGCCTGCCGCCGACGCCTTGGCGCGGCGCTTCGAGGACGGATTGGCGGCGGCACGCGAACGGGCCGCTGAATTGCCGCGCCGCCCGCGGGTCTATTTCGAGGAATGGGACGAGCCGATGATCTCGGGCATCGCCTGGGTGTCCGAATTGGTCGAAGCGGCGGGCGGCATCGAGATCTTCCCGGAGAAAAGCCGCGGCAAATCCGCCGCCGAGCGCATCGTCACCGCCGATCAGGTCATCGCCGCCGCGCCCGACATCATCATCGGATCGTGGTGCGGCAAGAAGCTGCGCCCTGAAAAGATCGCCGCCCGCGCCGGTTTCGAGGCCATTCCCTCCGTGCGCGACGGCGAGATCCATGAAATCAAATCACCGATCATCCTGCAGCCCGGTCCCGCCGCCCTCACTGACGGGCTGGCGGCGCTGGAAACCATCATTCATCGCTGGAGCCATTCATGAAGCCCATCGCCATCGTCCCTTCCGCCAACAATCTGGGTGAAGGGCCGCTGTGGAACGACCACGACGGCAAGCTGTGGTGGACCGACATCCATGCCCGCCGCCTGCATCGCCATCACCTGGCAACGGGCGTGACGGAAACCATCGAGACGCCCGAGCGGCTGTGTTCCTACGCCTTCCTGCCGGAGAAGGGCTCCCGCATCCTGGCCGCCTTCGAGACGGGTCTGGCTTATTTCGATACCGGCACGAAAGCTGTCGAGTGGATCGTGCGGCCTGAGACCGAGGGCAGCGGCCGGCGCTTCAATGACGGCCGCACCGACAAGCAGGGCCGGTTCTGGGTCGGCACGATGGTCGAGGATGAGGCCAAGGCCGGCGCCACCCGCGGTTCGCTGTTCCGTTTCGATGGTGCGCTGACCGAACAGGCCGGGGGGATCACCATCAGCAACAGCCTGTGCTGCAGCCCCGATGGCCGCACACTCTATTTCAGCGACACGCCGAGCAAGGTGATCCACGCCTACGACCTCGATCCGGACAGCGGCACGATCTCGAACAAGCGCGTCTTCGCCGAGGTGACCGAGGGCTATCCCGACGGCGCCGTGATCGATGAGGAAGGATGCCTGTGGAGCGCCCGCTGGGGCGCGGGCGAGGTGGTGCGCCACGCGCCCGACGGCAAGGTGATCTCGCGCCTCGCGGTGCCGGCCGGGCAGGCGAGCTGCCCCGCGTTCGGCGGACCGGACCGCAAGACCCTGTTCGTCACCTCGGCGCGGGAAGGGCTCGACGCGGCGGCGCTGGCCCGCGACCCCGAAGCGGGCAATCTGTTCGCCTATCAGGTCGAGGTCGCCGGTCTGCCGGTCGTGCCGTTCGGAGGGTAGGGATGCGCGCCCTTCTCGCCCTTTCCCTCGCGCTGATCGGCCCTGCCGCCTGGGCGGCCTGTCCCGATCTGCCGGGGGCGGACGCGCTGTTCGCGCCGGGCGAGCCGCGCATCATCTGGGTCGGCGAGATGCACGGCACGACGGAGCTGCCCGGCCTGTTCGGCGATCTGGTCTGCCATGCCGCGCAGAGCGGACGCGAGGTCGTGGTGGCGCTGGAGCGTCTGCGCTCGGAGCAGCCGGCCTGGGACCGCTTTCTCAAGGATGGCGACCGGACGGCGCTGCTGGCACAAGGCATGTGGGTCCTGCCGACCCAGGATGGCCGCAGCAGCCAGGCCATGCTGGCCCTGGCCGAGCGGTTGCGGCGCTTCGTGGCCGAGGGCGGGGTGAGCTCGGTCGTGATGATGGACGCGGATACCGTGCGGAGCGTGGACCATCGCGAACAGGCCATGGCGGATGTCGTCGCCGAGGCGGCGGCGAATCATCCCAAGGCTGTGATCCTGGCCTACAGCGGCAATCTGCATGCGCGCAAAAGCCAGTCGCCGTTCGACTCGGCCCTGTCGCTGGCCGCCAATCGCCTTCCCTCCGCGCAAATCGTCTCGATCGACGCCCAGGGCAAGGACGGGCAGGTCCGCTCCTGCCAGCCGGATTGCGGCATTCATCCCTATCGGGGAAGCGATCATCCGCGCGGCATCATCCCGTCGCGCGACCCGGACAACGGCTATGATTACGAGATGTTTTCCGGCGTGCCGATGACGCCGTCGGCGCCGGCCCTCACTCGGGGGCCTTGAGCCAGGTTTCCAGCGCCGTGGAAAGATCGCGCAACACCAGCGGCTTGGTCAGGAAATCGTTCATGCCGGCGGCCAGGCAGCGCTCGCGGTCCTCCTCGAAGGCACCGGCGGTCAGGGCGATGATCGGCCGGTGCGGATTGCCGGTTTCCGCCTCCCAGTTCCTGATGCGCCGTGTCGCTTCCAGCCCGTCCATGACGGGCATCTGACAGTCCATCAGAATCAGGTCGGCTGGATTTCCCGCCTCGATCATCACGACGGCCTCCTGGCCGTTGCCCGCCATGTCGAAGGTGATGCCCAGGCGTTTCAGCATGGCGCCGATCACCGTGCGGTTGGTCGGATTGTCTTCGACCACCAGCAGCCGGTGCCGGCCGCCCGGCAGGGAGGGGATGGCCGCTTCGCGCGGCGCGGCCGAGGCCGCCGGCTCGGCGGGGTCGGCCAGGATGCGGAACCAGAAGCGCGAGCCCTGTCCGGCAATGCTGTCGAAGCCGGCGGAACCGCCCATGCGTTCGGCCAGATAGCGGACGATCGAAAGGCCCAGGCCGGTGCCGCCATATTCCCGCGTCGTCGAGCTGTCGATCTGCGAGAAAGGCGTGAACAGCAGGGATTGCTTGTCGGCCGGAATGCCCGTTCCGCTGTCGGTGACGGCGAATTCCAGCATGGTTCGCTGTCCGTCCGTCCCGATTTCGCGGACCGAGATGCGGATCGTGCCAGCTTCGGTGAATTTGACGGCGTTGCTGACCAGGTTCGACAGCATCTGGCGCAGCCGGCCGGGATCGCCGCGGAAGGTCCGGTGGCCGGAGGCACCGTCTTCGCTGTCGAGGCGCAGGCCCTTGTCGGCGGCCGCCTTGGCGAACAGCGACTGGCATTCACGCATGATCTCGCCGGGCGTGAAGAGCAGGGAGACCAGCTCCAGCTTGTCGGCTTCGATCTTGGAGAAATCGAGAATGTCGTTGAGCAGGGTCAACAGCGTCTGCCCGGAGCCGAGGATCACCTGCACATAGTCGTCACGCTCGGCAGGCGTCAGGTCCGGCGTCATCAGCAGTTGCGCCATGCCGAGGATGCCGTTCATCGGCGTGCGGATTTCATGCGACATGGTGGCGAGGAAGCGGCTCTTGGCCAGGTTGGCGGCTTCGGCGGCGCTTTTGGCGCGGATCAGTTCGCGCTCTCCCTGCTGCAGCGCCTGCTCGCGCCGTTCCGCCTGCTGCAGCAGACGGAACAGGTTTCCGCCGCTCAGCAGGGACAGGATCATGAAGCCTAAAGCCACCGCGGCGCTCTTGATGGCTTCCGCCCGCCAGTCGGCCAGATAATCATGACTGGCGGCGCCGACGAAGGCCAGGATCGGCGCATCGTGCAGGCGGCGGAAGCTGTAGGTCCGTTCGATTCCGTCGGGCGAATGGTGGGTAAGATAGGTTCCCGACGAGGCTCCGCCGCCGATGCGGCGGGCCAGTTCGGGAGAGGTGCCCTTTCCGCCGACCGCGCCAGTGACGGGATCTTCGATCCTGGGGCGGCGCGAGATCAGGCCGAGATCGGTGTCGCGCAGGGCGACGATGCCCAGGGGGCCGACGTCGAACTGCGAGATCAGCCCGTAGAAGTGATCGACGGCGATGGTGGCATAGGTGACGCCGGCGAAGCGGCCTTGGGGATCGAGATAGCTCCGCGCGAACAGGATCACATAATGGTTGCTGATCCTGCCGATCACCGGCTTGGTGACGGCCAGCCCGCTCTCGGGATGATCGCGCAGGATGGTGAAATAATCGCGGTCGGCGACGCTGACGCGGTCTTTGCGGCTGGTCTGGTTGCCGAGGATGATGAACCCGTCGGAATCGGCGGCCCGCAAGGATTCGACCTCGGGCTGGCGCTGGGCCTGGCGAGCGAGAAAAGCATTCATCGCGGCATCGTCGATGCCGCCGCTGGCCATCTGCCGCGTCAGTTCGTCTGCCACGGCGCGCAGCATGAGGTCGATTTTCTGGATGCTGCCCGAAACATTGAGGTCGATCGCGTTGGCGATGTTCTGCGTCGTGAGTTCGGCCTGCTGCTGGTAATGTTCGCGGCTGAGAACCAGCTCATAGCCGGAAGACAGCACGACCAGCAGATTGGCGCCGATCAGGGCCAGCAGCAAAACGGTCCGCCTGGGACGTGCCGAACGCATCGGGCCCTCACTCCGGATAAGTGATCTCCACGACGGTCAGAATGGTCTTGCCGCCTGGCGTGCGGAAGCTGACCTCGTCGCCCTCATAGGCTTTCAGAAAGGCGGTGGCGATCGGCGAGATCCACGATACCAGCCCCTGGTCGGAATTGGCTTCGTCCTCGCCGACGATGGTGATGGTCTTTTCCTCGCCGCGCTCATTCTCATAGGTCTCGGTGGCGCCGAAGAACACCTGATCGCGCCGGGTCTGCAAAGCGGGATCGACGATCTCGGCCTTCTCGATGCGCTTGGTCAGGAAGCGGATGCGGCGGTCGATCTCGCGCAGGCGCTTCTTGCCATAGAGGTAGTCGCCATTCTCCGACCGGTCGCCATTGCCGGCGGCCCAGGACACGATCTCGACCACTTTGGGGCGTTCGACACGGGTCAGGTTGCGCAGCTCGGCCTGGAGTGCGTCGAAGCCGTTGCGGGTTATATAATTCTTGCGGCCCTTGAGCGGCCCCTGGGCCTCGTCATCGTCATCTTCGTCGTCGAGGTCGGGTGTATAGTCATTCATAGCCGTAGATTTAGATGAAGAGAGGCCGCGATGACAACCGGTTCATCCATCGTGCCGGGGCGCCATTGGCATTCGCTCGATGACGGCCGGCTGCAATGCGACGTCTGTCCGCGCTTCTGCAAGCTGCAGGACGGGCAGCAGGGTCTGTGTTTCGTGCGGGCCCGCCAGGGCGACGGGATCGTGCTGACCACGTATGGCCGCTCGTCGGGCTTTTGCATCGATCCGATCGAGAAGAAGCCGCTCAACCATTTCCTGCCCGGAACGCCGGTGCTGTCCTTCGGCACGGCGGGCTGCAACCTGACCTGCAAATTCTGCCAGAACTGGGACATCAGCAAGGCGCGCGAGATCGACCGGCTCAATGACTGGGCGCCGCCTGAAGCCATCGCCGATGCGGCCGGGAAATCCGGCTGCCGCTCGGTCGCCTTCACCTATAACGACCCGGTGATCTTCCTCGAATATGCGGTCGATACCGCCAAGGCCTGCCGGGCGCGGGGGATCAAGGCGGTGGCGGTGACGGCGGGCTATGTGGCCGAGGCGGCGCGGGCGGACTTCTATTCAGACATGGACGCGGCGAACGTCGATCTGAAGGGCTTCTCGGAGGATTTCTATCACCGCATCTGCGGCGGCCATCTCGCCCCGGTGCTTGAAACGCTGGTTTATCTCAAGCACCACACCGACGTGTGGTTCGAGATCACCACCTTGCTGATTCCCGGCGCCAATGACGGCGACGCCGAGCTCACCGCTTTGTCACAGTGGGTCGGCGAGCAGCTGGGGCCCGAGGTTCCGCTGCATTTCACCGCCTTCCATCCCGATTGGAAGATGCGGGACGTCGCGGGGACCCCGGCCACGACTTTGCAACGGGCGCGGCGGATCGCCCGCGAGGTCGGGCTGCATTATGTCTATACCGGCAACATCCATGATGCCGAAGGCGGCAGCACCTGGTGTCCGGTCTGCAACGCGCTGCTGATCGAACGGGACTGGTTCACCCTCGGGCGCTGGGGCCTGGACGGGGACGGGCGCTGCGCGTCCTGCGGCCACACGCTGCCTGGCCGCTTCGAGCCGCGGCCGGGCGCGTGGGGGGCCAGGCGCCAGCCGGTCCGGTTGCAAAGTGCCGCGCCATAACATACAAGGTCGCACCCTCATTTTTTCCGAGATCTCGCTCTTATGTGGAAACGTTTGGCCAATTGGGCCATCAAGTTGGGGCTGACGGGGGGATCTCTCGCCTACCTGCTGCACAAGGTCGATCTCGATGCCGCCTGGCAGGCCGGACGCAATATATCGCCCTGGTTCTTCCTGCTGGCCATGGGGCTGCAGGTGGTCCAGGTGGCGATCTGCGCCGTCCGCTGGCAGGCGGTGCTGCGCGCGATCGGCGCGCATCTCGGTTTCCTGCGCGCGGCCGAGCTGTTCTCGATCGGTAATTTCTTCGGCCAGATCCTGCCGGGCGCGGTGGGCGGCGACGCCATCCGCATGCTGGCGACGCGCCGGGCGGGGCTCGATCTCGGCGCCTCGATCAATTCGGTGCTGCTGGAGCGCGCCGCCACCGTCTATGCGCTGGTGCTGTTGACGACTCTGGCCGAGCCGGCGCTGAGCGGGCGCCTGCCGGAAACGCCGGCGATATGGCTGTTTCCGCTGCTGACCTTGGGCGCGACGGTGGGACTGATCGTCCAGTCGCAGCTCGACCGCGTGCCGGAAGGCTGGCGCAAATCGCGCATCGTGCGCGGCTTCGGGCAATTGGCGGCCGACACCCGCAAATGCTTCTTCCGTCCGCGCACCGGCGCGCCGATCCTGGTCATCGCCCTGATCGGCCATATCAACCTGGCGATGGTGGTGTGGGCCTTGGCGCTGGGTCTCGACGCGCCGGTCACCCTGGTCGATTGCCTGGTGCTGGTGCCGCCGGTGATCCTGGTGGCGACCCTGCCGATCTCGATCGCCGGCTGGGGGGCGCGCGAAGTGGCGATGGTCACCGTATTCGGCCTGATCGGCGTGCCCTCGGCCCAGGCGACGGCCTTGTCGGTGCTGTTCGGCCTGGCCACGCTGCTGATCGCCCTGCCCGGCGGTGCGCTGTGGCTGATGGAACGTCGGATCACGCCCATCGAGGAAAATCAGGATTGAGTCATCCGACGCCTGCGCCTCCGGCGCTGGCGAGGCTCAGGCGCCGCTCGGGCTTGGCACTGGGACAGCAAATGTCCCAGTGCACTGAGTAACCAAGGGCGTTAATATCCTCGCCGCGAAATTCTTCACAGCTCAAGGCTCTCCCCGATGAAAATCTCCTTCGCCAAACCGGCTTCCGCTCATGAAGGCGCTCTGGTCGTCACCGTCCGCGAGGGCCGGCATCTCGGCGCCACCGCCCAGGCACTCGATACGGAGAGCGGCGGCGCGCTGGCCAAGGTGATCGCCAAGAGCAAGTTCGAGGGCAAGAAGGACCAGACCCTGCTGCTGCACGCTCCGGCCGGGCTCAAGCTCGACCGCCTGCTGCTGGTCGGCATCGGCAAGGGCAAGGGCTTCGACGCCAAGGCGGCGCAGGCCCTGGGCGGCACCGTGGTGGCGCAGCTGCAGGGCAGCGGCGACGCCGAAGTGACGCTGGCCGCCGACGCGATCGAGGGCTCGTCCCTGACCGCCGCCGAGATCGCCGCCAATGCCGCGTTCGGCGCCCGTCTGCGCTCCTACCGCTTCGACCGCTACCGCACCAAGGAAAAGCCGGAGGACAAGCCCAGCCTCAAGAAGCTGGTGATCTCGACCGCCGATCACGGCGACGCCAAGAAGGCCTTCCAGCCGCTGGACGCCGTCGCCGAGGGCGTGTTCATGACCCGCGACCTGGCCTCCGAGCCGGCCAACATCATCTATCCGGAAAGCTTGGCCGAGCAGGCCAAGACCCTGGCCGAACACGGCATTGACGTCGAGGTGCTGGGCGAGAAGCAGATGAAGAAGCTGGGCATGGGCGCCCTGCTCGGCGTCGGCCAGGGCAGCGAGCGCGAATCCCAGCTGGTGGTGATGCGCTGGAATGGCGGACCGGACGATCAGGCGCCGCTGGCCTTCATCGGCAAGGGCGTCACCTTCGACACCGGCGGCATCTCGATCAAGCCGGCCGGCGGCATGGAAGACATGAAGTGGGACATGGGCGGCTCGGCCGTGGTCATCGGCCTGATGAAGGCCCTGGCGCTGCGCAAGGCCAAGGTCAATGTGGTCGGCGTGGTCGGCCTGGTCGAGAACATGCCGTCCGGCACCGCCCAGCGGCCCGGCGACGTGGTCACCACCATGTCGGGCCAGACGGTCGAGGTGATCAACACCGACGCCGAAGGCCGCCTCGTGCTGGCCGATGCGCTATGGTACACGCAGGACCGCTTCAAGCCGCAATTCATGATCGATCTGGCCACCCTGACCGGCGCCATCATCATCGCCCTGGGCGATCAATATGCCGGCCTGTTCTCGAATGACGACAAGCTGTCCGACAAGCTGATCGCCGCCGGCAAGGCGGTGGGCGAGGGCGTGTGGCGCATGCCGGTCGACGATCCGTACGACAAGCAGATCAAGTCCGAGATCGCCGACATGATGAATGTGGGCGGGCGCGAGGGCGGCTCGATCACCGCCGCGATGTTCCTCAAGCGCTTCGTCAATGGCGTGAAGTGGGCCCATCTCGACATCGCCGGCGTCACCTGGTCGAAGAAGGATGGTCCAGTCACGCCGAAGGGCGCGACCGCGTTCGGTGTCCGTCTGCTCGATCGTCTGGTTGCCGACAATTACGAAAAGTGATGATGGAACGATTTCCTGAAAATCGTTCCACGGCCGCAAGCGCGGCCGCGCGCCGGTCAGGCGCGGAGCCCAGCGACCGGAGGGCGCGTCCGGCGTTTGAGGGCTCATGAAAATACGTTTCGCCTTGCCGCCCGGGCCGGTTTCGGCCCGGGCCCTGGCCGCGCCGTCGGCAGAGGCGGAGGCTTTGCTTTCCAGGCTCGACCAGAATTCGTTCAAGCCCGAGCCGGAAGAGGTTCTGCCCATCCTCACCGACAAGGGCTGGCGGGTGTTGGTCGGCATCGGCGAACGCGCCGCGCTCGATGATGCGACCTTGCGGCGGATCGGCGGGAACCTGTTCGCCGAGCTGGCCCAGGCCGGCATCGTCCATCTGGCCGTCGGGCTCGATCTGTCGCCCGAGCAGACCGCCCAGATCGCGTATGGCATCCAGCTGCGCGCCTGGCGCACGCCGCTGAAATATCGCAAGACGCCGGACGAGGACGAGGTCTGGCATCTGGCCGAAATCACCATGCTGTGTGATGCGCCGGAGATCGCGCGGAGCTGCTTCGCGCGGCTGGAATCGGTCGGCAAGGCCGTGCATTTCGCCCGCGACCTGGTGGTGGCGCCCGGCAATGTGCTGACGCCGCCAGCCTTCGTCGAGGCGCTGGGTGACATTCCCGGTATCGAGCTGGAGGTGATCGATCCCAGGAAGGCGGGGCTCAATCTGTTGCAGGCGGTCGGGCAGGGCAGTGCTTACAAGCCCGCTCTGGCGGTGATGCGCTGGCGCGGCGCCGACAAGAAGGACAAGCCGGCGGCTCTGGTCGGCAAGGGCATCACCTTCGACACCGGCGGCATCGACATCAAGCCCGCCAAATATATGGAGCTGATGAAGGGCGACATGGGCGGCGGAGCCGCGGTTGCCGGAACTCTGATGGCGCTGGCGGCGCGCAAGGCGCCGGTCAATGTGGTCGGTGTCGTCGCCATCGCCGAGAATATGGTGTCGGGCCGCGCCAGCCGTCCGGGCGATGTGGTGAAGGGCTATGGCGGCCTGACCGTCGAGATCATCGATACCGACGCCGAAGGCCGCCTCGCCTTGGCCGATGCGCTGGCCTACACCAGCAAAGAGCTGAAGCCGTCGAAGATCATCGACCTCGCCACCCTGACCGGCGCCGTCGAGATCGCTCTGGGCTATCTGCGCGCCGGGCTGTTCACCACCGACGACGCTTTGGCGGCACGGCTGCTGGCGGCGGGCGAGGCCGAGGACGAGAAGCTGTGGCGCCTGCCGCTGGTCGATGTCTATGACGATGCGATCAAGAGCGAGATCGCCGATCTGAAGAATTGCAGTTGGGAACGCGGGCCGGACCATATCCATGCCGCGCGCTTCCTGCAGCATTTCGTGCCCGACGATATCCCCTGGGCCCATCTCGATATCGCCGGCACGTCCGAGGCGATGGAGGATGGACCGTTGGCCGCCGAGGGGCCGACCGGGTTCGGCGTACGGCTGCTGGACCGGGTGCTGGCATGAGAGCGTTCAGCGAACATGCGTCAGGCGTGCGACTGCATGCCCGCGGAGCGACGACGAGGCTGGAAGCCGAGGAGGGAAGTCGGAGCGAAGCCCAGGGCGCAGGATGCGCCCGCCCGGCGTCTGAGGGGCAAAAAAACGAATGACCAAGATCAGCTTCTACCATCTGACCACCGCGCCGCTGGAGCAAGCGCTGCCGGTGCTGCTGGAGAAGTCGCTGGGCGCCGGGCACCGGGTGGTGCTGATGGCCGGCTCGCGCGAGCGCGTTGCCTATCTGGACGCCCATCTGTGGACCTACGACCCGGCCTCCTTCCTGCCGCATGGAGCCCAGCGCGACGGGATGGAAGGCCAGCAGCCGATCTTTCTGACCGATGCCGACGAGAATCCCAACGACGCCGATCTTCTGGTGCTGACCGACGGCGTCAGCTCGCAGCATCTGGCCAAATTCACCCGCTGTCTGACTCTGTTCGACGGACAGAATGACGAGGCGGTCGCCCAGGCGCGCGCCTATTGGAAAGACTGGAACGCGGCGGGGCACGAACTGATCTATTACCAGCAGACTGAGCGCGGCGGCTGGACGGAAAAAGCGAGGTCAGGGCGCCGCGAGGAATGATTGACCCGGCCGTCAGGCCGGAGGGTGGACGAGACGGTAGCCAAGCGCGCGGAGTGCGCGCCCGGCGCCTGAGGGACAACAAAAGGAGATAATGATGCTCAAGGGTAAGGTGCTGGTCGCCCAGGGTGGCGGACCGACCGCGGTGATCAACCAGTCGCTGGTCGGCGTCGTGCTCGAGGCGCGCAAATTCGCCCAGGTCGAAAAGATCTACGGCGCGCTGCATGGCGTGCGGGGCATCGTCAACGAGGACCTCCTCGATCTGACCCAGGAGACCGTCGCCAATCTCGAAGCGGTCGCCAAAACGCCGTCCTCGGCGCTGGGCTCGACCCGCGACAAGCCGGACCGCGACTATTGCAACAAGATCTTCGAGACGGTGAAGGCGCACGGCATTTCGTGGTTCTTCTATATCGGCGGCAATGACAGCTCGGACACGGTGCGCATCGTCTCCGAGATGGCGCAATCGCAGAATTATCCGCTGCGCTGCGTCCATATCCCCAAGACCATCGACAACGACCTGATGGAGAACGACCACACGCCGGGCTTCCCGTCGGCGGCGCGGTTCGTCAGCCAAGCCTTCATCGGCGCCAATCTCGACAACCGTTCGCTGCCCGGCGTCTATCTCGGCGTGATCATGGGCCGCCATGCCGGCTTCCTCACCGCCGCCGCCGCTTACGGCCGCAAGCTGCCGGAAGATGGTCCGCATCTGGTCTATCTGCCCGAGCGCACCTTCAGCCTCGACAAGTTCCTGGCCGACGTGAAGGCGACGCAGGAGAAGTTCGGCCGCTGCGTCATCGCCGTCTCCGAAGGCATCCATGATGAAACCGGCGAGCCGATCGCGGTCAAGCTGGCCGAGACGGTCGAGAAGGACGCGCATGGCAATGTCCAGCTGTCCGGCACCGGCGCTTTGGCCGATCTGTTGACCGAGGAGATCAAGACCAAGCTCGGCATCAAGCGCGTGCGCGGCGATACGCTGGGGTACCTGCAGCGCTCCTTCGCCGGCGTCGTGTCCGACGTCGATCAGAAGGAAGCCCGCGAGGTGGGCGAGAAGGCGGTGCAGTTCGCCATGTTCGGGTCATCGGACGGCACGGTCACCATCAAGCGGGTCGGCAATTATGCCGTCGATTACCAGCTGATGCCGCTGACCGCGGTTGCCGCTAAGACCCGCGTGATGCCGGATGAGTTCATCAGCGCCGAAGGCAATGACGTGACCCCGGCCTTCATCGAGTATCTGCGCCCGCTGATCGGCAGCGATTCGCCCGATCCGGCGCAGTTGCGTACGTCGGGGAGCCGGGTGGCTAAGATCCTGAAAAAATAAGAATTATTCACCACAAAGGTCGCTAAGGGCACGAAGGAAGGCACAAAGGAAAAGAACCTTCGTGTTCCTTTGTGTCCTTGGTGGTGAGTTCTTAACTGGCTGACGCCGCTTCTTCGTAAGCTTCCTGGGAAAACAGCCAGTTTTCCTCGGCCGCGCTCAGATCGCGCTCGACCTCAGCCAGCGACTTCTTCAAAGCCGTAATCGCTTCAGCCGGCCCGGAATACAGTTTCGGATCGGCAAGCTCGGCTTCCAGCTTGGCCTTCTTCGCCGACAATTTCTCGACCAGCTTCTCGGCTTCCTGCGCCTTCTTGCGCAGCGGCGCCAGTTGGGCGCGCATATCGGCGGCGGCGCGGCGTTCGTCTTTTTTGTTGGCGGAGGGGGCGGTGTCCTTGCCCGAAGCCTCCTTGCGGGCTTCGCGGGCCTTGCCGAGCAGGAGGGCTTTGTAGTCCTCCATGTCGCCGTCGAAATCGTTCACCTTTCCGTCATTGACCAGCCACAGACGGTCGGCGGTCAGTTCGATCAGGCGGGGATCGTGGCTGATCAGGATCACCGCGCCCTGATAGGCGTTGAGCGCGGAAACCAGAGCCTCGCGGCTGTCGATGTCGAGATGGTTGGTCGGTTCGTCGAGGATCAGCAGGTGGGGCCTGTCGCGGGTCATCAAGGCGAATAGCAGCCGCGCCTTCTCGCCGCCCGAGAGGCTGCCGACCTTCACATCGGCGCGGTCCTGCGAGAAGCCGAAGCGGCCGAGCTGGGCGCGCACCTGGGCGGGAGCCGCCAGCTTCATCAGCGCCTGCATATGCTGGAACGGCGTCTCGTCGAGGTTCAGCTCTTCGGTCTGATGCTGGGCGAAATAGCCGATCTTCAGGCCGGGCGGGTGGAAATGCTCGCCCTCCAGCAAATCGAGGCGGCCGGCCAGCACCTTGGCCAGCGTCGATTTGCCGTTGCCGTTGGCGCCCAGCAGCGCGATGCGGTCATCCATGTCGATGCGGAACGATAGGCCGCGCAGCACCGGCTTGCCCGGCGCGTATCCGGCTTGGCCCTTGTCGATCGAGATCAGCGGCGGCGGCAGCTGCTCGGGATCGGGGAAGTCGAAGCTGACCGGCTGGTCCTCGATCACCGAGATCGGCGGGCCGAGGCGCTCCAGCATCTTGATGCGGCTCTGCGCCTGGGCGGCCTTGGTCGCCTTGGCGCGGAAGCGGTCGATGAAGCTCTGCAGATGGGCGCGCTGGGCGGCCTGTTTGACCGCGGCCTTGCCGGCCAGCTCGATCTGCTCGCGCCGGACCTGCTCGAAGCGGTCGTAATTGCCGCCATAGGCGACCAGTTTGCCCTGGTCGAGATGGATGATCCGGCTGACCACATTGTTGAGAAGGTCGCGGTCGTGGCTGATGACGATCAGCGTGCCTTCGTAAGAGGCGAGATAATTCTCCAGCCACAGGGTCGCTTCGAGATCGAGATGGTTGGTCGGTTCGTCGAGCAGCAGCAGGTCGGGGCGGGCGAACAGGGCGCCGGCCAGGGCTACGCGCATGCGCCAGCCGCCCGAGAAGGATGAGACCGGCCGCGCCTGCGCTTCGGGATTGAAGCCGAGGCCGGCCAGGATGGCGGCGGCGCGGGCGGGGGCGGAATGGGCGTCGATGGCGGCCAGGCGCTCATGGATGTCGCCCAGGCGATGCCCGTCATCGGTGGTTTCGGCCTCGGCCAACAGGGCGGCCCGCTCTTTATCATGGGCCAGCACGCAGTCGGTCAGGCTTTCCGGCCCGTCCGGCGTCTCCTGCGCCACGTCGCCCAGCTTCACGCGCGGCGGCAGCGAGATTTCGCCGGAATCGGGCGACAACTCGCCCTTGATCAGCTTGAACAGGGTGGATTTGCCGGTGCCGTTGCGGCCGACCAGGCCGATCCGCTGATTGGCGGCGATCTGCACGCCGGCGCCCTCGAAAAGGACGCGTCCGCCAATACGGTAGGTAAGGTTGCTGATGGTGAGCATGAGGGGCTGATAGACCGCGGTTGAACGCTTGTCAAACCTGTCCGTTGCAACGCGGCATATGAAACGTTATAAACCGCCAAACTTCCGTTGGGGAACGGAATGAGGGGAAAAGGGGCTGGAGCCCGAAGACGGGTCCTGACCTTGAGAAATCAACCACAAGGATTTGAACATGGCTATTGAGCGCACTCTGTCGATCATCAAACCCGACGCGACCCGCCGCAACCTGACCGGCAAGATCAA
>JAJPHO010000151.1 GCA_021325215.1 Alphaproteobacteria bacterium | reverse complement strand
TCGTCCAGCACTTCGTTGCAGGTGCGCTGCATGACCTTGGCGCGCGGATCGTAGTTCTTGTAGACGCGGTGGCCGAAGCCCATCAGGCGGAAGGTGTCGTTCTTGTCCTTGGCGCGCTTGATGAATTCCGGAATGCGCTCGACGCTGCCGATCTCGTTCAGCATGTTCAGCACGGCTTCGTTGGCGCCGCCATGGGCGGGGCCCCACAGCGAGGCGATGCCGGCGGCGATGCAGGCGAACGGGTTGGCGCCCGACGACGAAGCCAGGCGGACGGTCGAGGTCGAGGCGTTCTGCTCATGATCGGCGTGCAGGATCAGGATGCGTTCCATCGCCTTCGACAGAACCGGGCTGACCTTGTAGGGCTCGCACGGGGTGGCGAACATCATGTGCAGGAAGTTCTCGGCGAACGTCAGATCGTTGCGCGGATAGATGAAGGGCTGGCCCAGCGAGTATTTGTAGGCCCAGGCGGCGATCGTCGGCATCTTCGCGATCAGGCGATAGGACGAGACCATGCGCTGCTTGGGATCATGGATGTTCAGGCTGTCGTGATAGAAGGCCGACAGCGCGCCGACCACGCCGCACATCACCGCCATCGGGTGCGCGTCGCGGCGGAAGCCGCGGTAGAACTGCGCGATCTGCTCGTGCAGCATGGTGTGGTAGGTGATCTCGGTGTCGAACTTCTTCTTCTGCTCCTGGGACGGCAGCTCGCCGTTCAGCAGCAGATAACAGACTTCGAGATAGTCGGACTGCTCGGCCAGCTGGTCGATCGGGTAGCCGCGATGCAGCAGCACGCCGGCGTCGCCGTCGATATAGGTGATGGCCGACTGGCACGAACCGGTCGAGGTATAGCCCGGATCGTAGGTGAACAGGCCGGTATCGGAATAGAGCGACCGGATGTCGATCACCTTAGGCCCGACCGTGCCGGGCAGCAGGGGGAAGTCGTAGGATTTCCCGGTGCTGTTGTCAGTCAGCGTGACGGTTTCCTTGTCAGACATATGTTCGCTCCTATTTACAGAACATCATTGATGCGGCCGAGGGATTCCTCTCGGCCCAGTATTTCCATGACTTCGAAGATGGGCGGGGAGACGGTGGAACCCGTCAGGGCGGCGCGCAGAGGCTGTGCCAGCTTGCCCAGCTTGAGATCATGGGATTCGGCGAATTTGCGGGCCTCTTCTTCCAGCGTCTCCTGCCGCCAGTCGGGCAGGGCCGCGAGGATTTGCGCGAAGGACGACAGCGGGGCGCGGCCATCCTCGGCCAGTAATTTGGCCGCCTTGTCGTCCAAGGTCAAGGGGCGGGCCTTGAGATAGAACACCGCGTTTTCAGCGAGCTCCACCAACGTCTTGGCGCGTTCCTTGAGGCCGGGCAAAGCGCGCTTGACCATCGCGGCCTGCTCGTCGCCGAGCGGCGCGCCGACCAGATCGGCCAGGCGCGGCGCCAGGATGGCGGCCAGGTGGTCGTCCGACGCTTCGCGCAGGTAATGGCCGTTGAGGTTGGTCAGCTTGGCCACGTCGAAGCGCGACGGCGAGCGGCCGATACCGTCCAGGTCGAACCATTCGATCGCCTGGGCCATCGGGATGATCTCGTCGTCGCCATGGCCCCAGCCGAGGCGCAGCAGGTAGTTGCACAGGGCTTCGGGCAGGAAGCCCATGTCGCGGTAGGCATCCGCCCCCAACGCGCCATGGCGCTTGGACAGCTTGGCGCCGTCGGGACCGTGGATCAGCGGAATGTGCGAGAAGTTCGGCACGTCCCAGCCGCACGCATTGTAGAGCTGGATCTGGCGGAACGTGTTGGTCAGATGGTCGTCGCCGCGGATGACGTGGGTGACGGCCATGTCATGATCGTCGACCACCACCGCCAGCATATAGGTCGGGGTGCCGTCGGCGCGCAGCAGGACCATGTCGTCGAGCTGGGTGTTGGCGACGGTGACCGTGCCCTGCACGCTGTCCTGAACGGTGGTTTCGCCATCCTTGGGGGCCTTGAGGCGGATCACCGGCGGCACGCCGGCGGGCGCTTCGGACGGATCGCGGTCGCGCCAGCGGCCGTCATAGCGCATCGGCAGGCCATTGGCCTTCTGCTCGGCGCGCATGGCGTCCAGCTCTTCCGGCGAGGCATAGCAGTAATAGGCCTTCCCCTCGGCCAGCAGCTTTCTGGCCACTTCGGCATGACGCTCGGCGCGGGCGAACTGGTAGATCGGCTCGCCGTCCCATTCCAGGCCGAGCCAGGACAGGCCGTCGATGATGGCGTCGACGGCGGCCTGGGTCGAGCGGGCGCGGTCGGTATCCTCGATGCGGAGCAGGAACTTGCCGCCATGGCGCTTGGCGTAGAGATAGTTGAACAGGGCGGTGCGGGCGCCGCCGATATGCAGGAAACCAGTGGGAGAAGGTGCGAAACGAGTTACAACTGACATGGGCGCTGTCGGACCTTATGTTTTCTTTATCAGCAGATAGGCGCTCTTCCTGTAGCATAAAACCCTGTGCACTGCAGCGAAGATTAGACGGGCTAATGGCAGGCTTGCGAGAAAAGCTGGAAGCCGAGCGGGACCGCTGGATTCTTTGGATGCCGGTCGCTTTGGCGGCCGGCATCGGCGTCTATTTTTCGCTTTCCGCCGAACCGCCGGTCTGGCTGGTCCCGGTTTTGCCGGCAATCGGGCTGCTGGTTCTGGCCCTGTGGCGAGGGCGCGTCGGCTGGCCGCTGCTGTTCGGGCTGTTCCTGGCCCTGAGCGGTTTTTCCGCCGCCGAGCTGCGCACCCTGACGGTCGCGGCGCCGGTCCTGCGGACGCCGACCGGCATTTTCTCTCTGAGCGGCCATGTCATCGCGGTCGAACCGGTCGAAAAGGGCCAGCGCGTCACTCTCGACCATCTGGAGGGCGGGACGCTTTACCGTGAAAAGCTGCAGAAGGTCCGCCTCAGGCTGCGCGCCGATTACGGATTGCGGCCGGGGCAGCAGGTTGTCCTGCGCGCCGCCTTGATGCCGCCGCCGGCGCCGTCGGTGCCGGGCGGCTATGATTTCACCCGCGCCGCCTGGTTTCAGGGGATCGGCGCGGTCGGATATGCGGTCGGACGGCCCCGTATCGTCGGCGAGGATGTCGGATCGGCCTGGCGCACCGGGCTTGGGCGGATCAGGCAGGATCTGACGGCGCGCATCGTCGGCTCGATCGATCGGGCCGGGTACGCGCAAGGCATCGGCGTCGTGGCGGCGGCTTTGATCACCGGCCAGCGCGGGCCGGTGCCGCCCTTCATCCTGCAATCTTATAGAGATGCCGGACTGGCGCACATTCTGGTGATCGCCGGCATGCATCTGTCGATGGTGGCCGGATTGGTGCTGGTGGTGCTGCGCGGATTGCTGGCGGCGATTCCGCCTGTCGCCTTGCGCTATCCCATCCATAAATGGACCGCGTGCGGCGCGTTGCTGGTGACCCTCGGTTATCTGCTGATTTCCGGCGCTCCGGTGCCGACGCAACGCGCCTTCATCATGACCACGGTTCTGCTTCTGGCGGTGCTGCTCGACCGCCAGCCGGTTTCCCTGCGCAGCATCAGCCTGGCGGCGATGGCCGTTCTGCTGCTTCAGCCAGAAGCGCTGATGGGGCCGAGCTTTCAGCTGTCCTTTGCCGCGGTCTATGGGTTGATCTGCGGCTATGAAGCTCTGGGGCCGAGGCTGGCGGCGTGGCGGCAATCCTCGAAGGCCTGGTGGCAGATGCCGATCCTCTATGTCGGCGGGATTCTGCTCACCACCCAGATCGCCGGCACCGCGACCGCCTTCTATAGCCTGTTCCATTTCAACCGCTATGCCGTCTACGGCCTGCTCGGCAACGCTTTGGCGGTGCCGCTGGTTGGATTCTGGGTGATGCCGGCGGCGCTGCTGGCTTTCTGCCTGATGCCGTTCGGGCTCGATGAGTGGGGCTGGCGGCTGATGGGCGCCGGGTTGGAGCAGGTGACGCGGATCGCCGTCTGGGTGTCGCATCTGCCCGGCGCGACGGTCAATCTGCCGTCGATGCCGCAGCCGGCTTTGGTGCTGTTCAGCCTCGGCGCCGCCTGGCTGCTGCTGTGGCGCACGCGCTGGCGGCTTTATGGATTGTCGGGGATCGCCGTGGCGCTGGCGGTGGTTCTGCTGCAGGGAACGCCGGATTTGCTGATCGATCCGACAGGCAAGCTGGTTGCCGTCAAGGAGGCCGATGGGCGGCTGCATCTGGCGGCGGGACGCGGGGCGGCCAGTCTGCGCCAGTCCTGGGCGCAGATGGCGGGCGAGGGAGAGGAACTGCCTGAACCGGATGGTCCCGCCGTCTGTTCCGAAACCGGCTGCACCGTGCGGGGGCAGTTCGTGCCGGTCATGCCGGTCGGGGCGGCGGGCGGCACCCGCGCCGTGTGGCTGCGCGAGGGAGGTGGGCCCCGGATCGTCAGCGTGGCCGATTGGCAAGGCGACCGTCCATGGCGGAAATGGTTTATTAATGCGCCATAAAGCGTTATATGTTTCATTAATGAATCATTTTTCGAGTCATCATGGCCAAGATCGCGACCCGGCCCTATTCCCGCTATACCCAGACCGCGCTTGAGCTGCTCGGCCAGTCGATCCGTGCCGAGCGCATCGCCGGCCGCATGACCGCCGAGCAGGTGGCGCTGCGGGCAGGCATTTCGCGCTCGTTGCTGCAAAGGATCGAGAAGGGCGACCCCGGCTGCGCCATCGGTGCCGCCTTCGAGGTGGCGGCCATCGTCGGCGTGCCGCTGTTCGCCGCCGATCCGCAGGACCTCTCCAGCCTGACCCGGGCCAGCAGCGAGAAACTGACCCTGATGCCCAAGGCGGTGCGCCAACCGCGCAAGGACGTGAAGGATGACTTCTGACACCGTCTATCAGGAAGCCTATGTCTGGATCTGGCTGCCCGGCCGCACCGAGCCGGTGGTGGCCGGGCTGTTGAGCCGTTCGGGCCGGCAGCTTGTCTTCAATTACGGTCGCAGCTATCTCGCGCGGGATGACAGGATTTCTCTCTATCTTCCTGAATTACCGCTAGAAACCGGCGTCATTCCCCTGCTGCCCGGCCTCGACATGCCGAGCTGCATCCGCGATGCGTCTCCCGACGCCTGGGGACGCCGCGTCATCATCAACCGCAAGCTCGGCCTGAAGGGCGATGGCGCCGAATCGATCGAGCTGGACGAGCTGACCTATCTGATGGAGTCCGGCTCCGACCGTATCGGCGCGCTCGATTTCCAGGCTTCGCCGACTTCTCACGTTCCCCGCCAGCGGCGCAGCGCTTCGCTGGCCGAGCTGCTGCAGTCCGCCGACCGTGTCGAAGCCGGCGTGCGGCTGCATCCCGAACTGGACCAGGCCCTGCAGCACGGCACCTCGCTGGGCGGGGCGCGGCCCAAGGCGCTGGTCGATAGCGAAGATCGGCACTACATCGCCAAATTCTCCGCCAGCCGTGACCTCTATAACGTGGTGAAGGCGGAATATGTGGCGATGCGCCTGGGCGCGCTGGTCGGGCTGTCCTTCGCGCCGGTGCGGCTGGTGCAGGCGATGGACAAGGATGTGCTGCTGGTCGAACGCTTCGACCGCACCCGCACCGAGGCCGGCTGGGCCCGCCGATCGATGGTCTCGGCGCTGACCCTGTTCGGGCTGGATGAGATGATGGCGCCCTATGCCAGCTACGAGGTGCTGGCCGAACTGATCCGCCACCGCTTCGCCAATCCGGCCCGCGACCTGCGCGAACTGTTCGCGCGGTTGTCCTTCAACATCCTGTGCGGCAACACCGACGACCACGCCCGCAACCATGCCGCCTTCTGGGATGGGACCCATCTCGACCTGACCCCGGCCTATGACGTCTGCCCGCAGTCGCGCATCGGCAACGAAGCCAGCCAAGCCATGCTGATCTCGGGCACCAACCGCATGAGCCGTCTGACTTCGGTGCTGGAAGCGGCGCCGAATTTCCTGCTCGACGCCTACGAAGCGAAGGAGATCGTCGCCGGCCAGATCAAGACGATGCGCGAACGCTGGACGCAGGTATGCGACGAGGCCGACCTGAACGAGACCGACCGCCTGCTGCTGTGGGGGCGGCAATTCTTCAATCCCTATGCCTTCGAGGGATTGGAAGAGGAATTCGGCTGATTATTGGCCGAGTTCAGCCTTGGCGAGCTTGTGTTCGATGAAGTCCGCCGGGCAGCTTTTCAAGGCCATATCGATCAGCGACCGGCCCTGATCTGTTTCGCCCCGCAGCAGGTGCCATTCGCCGATATAGAAGGGCGCCTCGCAGGATTGATGTTCGTGAGTCTGCTGTTCCGCCCGCGCGGCGGTATGAACGACCATGTCCGGCTCGGTGCGCCCGAGAAACAGCGCCAAAGCCGGGCCCGGCCAGACGGTAAGGTCGACGGCCTTGGCGTTCTCCGCCAGTTCTTCGCGGTCGGTCTCGCGGGCATGCGCCCTGGCGATATGCAGGATCAGCGGCGCATAGGCCCAGTTCGGTTTGCGGTCCTCGATCACCCGGAAGTCGGCGGCGGATTCGCGGTAGCGCTTCAGGGCGAACCGGACGATGGCGCGCTCGCTGAAGCCGTCTTCGAGGGTGGAATCCAATTCGATGGCCCTGGTCAAGGCCCGATCGGCGTCATCGAACCGCTGGCTGTTTTCCGCGGCCAGGCCGACGAAGATCTCATGCACCGCGAAGCCGGATCTCAGGCCGATCGGCAGAAATGGCAAGGCGAGGAGAGGGATGGCCTTGGCGAGCCGCGGATAAGGCGGCGCGATGGTGCCGCGTTCCCACACCCACAGGATGATGGCCGCCGTCGCGCCGCCGCCGATCGCGCCGCCCAGATGCGCCGCGATATCGATATGCTGGGCCGAGCGGGGGAAAAACGCCGGAATGAGCAGGCGCAACAGGGCTATGCGCGCCTTCAGCCTGGCATCTCCCTTTGGGTCGCGGAAGGTCAGCACGAAGGCGCCGGCCAGCAGTCCCATGATCGCCCCCGAGGCGCCGACGGAATTGGTGTTCGGCGCGTTCAAGGCCAATGAGAAGCAGGAACCGGTCAGCCCGCTGACGGTATAAACGGCAAGGAACCAAGCTTTTCCCAGCCGGTTCTCGACCAGCATGCCGGCGAAGAACAGCACGATGCCGTTCATCAGGATGTGAAAGAAGTTTCCATGCAGGAAGGTCGCGGTGACCATCCTGTACCATTGGCCGTTTTCGAGAACGAAACGGCGGTTGAGGCCGCCCAGGATAGTCAGAAGGTTCTGGTTTTCGTTGACCCGTTCGGCCGGCAGCGTTTCGATGCAGAAGATGGCGATCAGGATCGCCAGCAGGATCATGGTGGCGACGGGAGCGCGGAATTTCTTCGGCGGTGCGGCGGCCAGATCTCCGCCGGCGGCATCGGTTTGCGCTTCGACTTGAACCGACATGAGTCCCTTCCGGTTGGTTTGCACTCGATGCCGATGATACACGCGTAAATTGCCGCGGCCAAAGGGTGCTATAGTAACGGCAAGAAACGACAGGGAGGATGCGATGACCGAGGTGACGCTTCTCATTGCGACCCGAAAGGGCGCCTGGCTGCTGCAGGGCGACAAGGCGCGCCGGTCCTGGCGGGTGGATGGCCCGCATTTCCTGGGGCACGAGATCAATCACGTGATGCTCGATCCGCGCGACGGCCGCACCATGATCGCCGCCGGCAAGACCGGCCATCTCGGCCCGACCCTGTTCCGGTCGAGCGATCGCGGCACGAGCTGGAAGGAGGCGGCCCGTCCGCCGGCCTTCTCGAAATCGGCGGATGGCGAGGGGCCGAGCGTCGATCACACCTTCTGGCTGACTCCGGGCCACGCCGACGAGCCCGGCGTTTGGTATGCCGGCACGTCGCCGCAGGGACTGTTCCGCTCCGAGGATGGCGGCGACAGCTGGGCGCCGGTCTCGGGTTTCAACGACCGCCAGGGCGCCAAGAAGGCGGCGGGCGGCGCGCAGGAGGGCACCCCGGACGGCCCCAAGCTGCATTCGATCATCGTCGATCCTCGCGACCGGAAGCATCTCTATCTCGGCATGTCGGGCGGCGGCGTCCACGAATCGACCGATGGCGGCGCGAGCTGGCATCCGCTGATCCAGGGGCTGGAGGTGGTGGCCGGGCTCGATCCGGCCAATCTCGCCTTCCACGACCCGCACTGTATCCGCCTCTGTCCCAGCCGGCCGGACCGGCTCTATCAGCAGAATCATTGCGGCATCTACCGCCTCGACCGTCCTTCCGACACATGGAGGCGGGTCGGCAAGGCGATGCCGTCCGGAGTCGGCGATATCGGCTTTCCGATGGTGGTCCATCCGCGCGACGCCGATCGCGCCTGGGTGTTCCCAATGGATGGAACGGACGTCTGGCCGCGGACCTGCCCGGGCGGCGCGCCCGCCGTCTATTCCACCCGCGATGGCGGCGAGAGCTGGGAACGGCAATCCTCGGGCTTTCCCGCCGAGCAGGTGTGGTGGACGGTGAAGCGTCAGGCCATGACGGCGGACCGGTCGGAGTCGGTCGGGCTTTATTTCGGTACGACCAGCGGCGAACTCTGGGCCAGCGCCGACGAGGGCGAAAGCTGGAATTGCATCGCCCGTCACCTGCCCGAGATCTACGCCGTCGAGGCGGCGACCGCCTGATGCGCGTGATGATGCCGAGCGCCCTGCGCTCCTATACCGGCGCGGGCGAGGTGGAGGCAGAGGGCGAAACGCTGGCGGCGCTGCTCGACGATCTCGACCGGCGCTATCCCGGCATCCGGTTCCGCGTCGTCGACGAGCAGGACCGCATCCGCCGCCATATCCGTTTCTTCATCAATGGCGAGCAGAGCTTCGATCTCGCTTTGAAACTGGAGCCGGATGCCGAAATCTACATCGTTCAGGCGCTCAGCGGCGGGTGAAACATGATCGGGATCGGGTTGCGCGCGCAGAAGGGCGGGGCCGTGGCCGTCGTGCTGTCGGTTACGGCCAACGGTCCGCAGATGCGGTTTTCCGGTTCGATCTCTACGGCGGCGGAGGGCGATCGGCTGTCCTTCGAGCCTTATCGCGTCGCCTTCGAGATGGCGCGCAAGCCGCAAGGCGGAGCCTCGGACGAGGCCAAGGCGGCCGTGCAGGAGGGGCGCCGGCGGCAGGACCGTCTGGCCGCGGACGGCCTGAGGGCCGTCGCCGAAGCATGGCCGGGACCGGCTGTGGCGGCGCTGCTGGTCAATCGGGCCGGATGGATCACCGATCTTCTCGATTACAGCCTCGGCTGGGCCGAGCATGTGCCTGTGGCGGAAACCCTGGCGGTACGCGACGCGCTGCGTTTCGCCATTGCCGAATGCGGCCTCGAACGGAGCGAACTGGACGAAAAATCGCTGCCCGATCACGCTTCGCAGGTGCTCGGATTGCCGGTCGCGGAGATCGATGCGCAGCTCAAGGGGCTTGGGCTGGCGGTTGGCAAGCCTTGGCGGAAGGAGCAGAAGCTCGCTTGTCTGGCGGCCTGGGTCGCCGCTCTGCCGCGCGTGGGGGATTTGCCGTGACGCCAATCTCCCGACGCACATTCATTCGGTCATCGCTGGCCAGCTGTGGCGCGGCTGCCCTGTCCGGATGTTCGATGCCTTATGGCCAATGGACCAATCGGCGTCCGGGGCCCTTCACCGGCCTGGGCCCGATCGCCTTGTCCCCGAACGGCTCCACCGTCGCAACGTTATATAAAGGCAGCCTCGTCCTGTATGATTGGCGGCGCGAAACCGTGACACGCCTTCCCGATTGGCTGGCGGAACCGACTTTTTCACCCGATGGCCGGTGGATCGCCGGGCGGGACGGGGATGGTCAGATTTCGTCTCTGGAGCTCGATACCGGGCGGCTGGTCGCCTTTACCAAGGAAGCCAAGCCTGCCTTTGCGCCCATATGCCCGAGAGTCTCGCCGGACGGGCGCAAGATCGCCGTCGCGACCGCGAGCGCGTCCAACGATTCTTCGATCTCCCTGGTCGATTGTGAAAAGCGGGAGGTGCGCCGTCTCATCCCGGCAAAATTCGGCTTCTACTCGGTAAGCGACCTCTGTTTTGTCGGTCGCGGCGAGATTCTCTTTCAGGCTGCCGCGCCGCGCGACCCGATGCTGGCGCAACAGGTCAAGGCGATCCGGGATGGGTTCGTGTCGGAGAATTATCAGTACCGTCTGATATTCGATCCGGAAGCGTCGACGAACCATGGGGATGTCAGCGTATTGACGCCCCAGCTGGATACGAGGCCGTCGTTGGCGCATCAGATACAGGGTCTGTGCGCGTCGCGGAGTGGAGCCGTTCTTGCCTGGCTCGGTCAGTCACCGGGGCCGAAATACGGGTACGAGGTCTTCGACCGGCAAGGAGGCGTGACGCGGCAGGCAACCAGCCGGACCAGCTATACCTATGCCTGCGCGATTTCCGATGACGGTAATACGATCGCTTTCACGGAAGACCAGAGCCGCGGTCTTTCATTCGATCTCAGTATCTTGGACCGGCGCAGCGGCGCCGTTATCGAAACCAGGCTTTTGGCGAAGTTGGACGGCGGATAAAACGCCGGGACGGAGCGATCCGCCTAATTCCGCGACGGCGTCAGATCCAGCAATACCGGCGCGGCCAGCAGCAGGCGAACCAGCTCGGCCTGGCGGGTGACGTCGGTCTTCGAGAAGATGCGCTTGAGATAGGTGCGGGCCGAACTGACGGTGATGCCCATAAGGTCGGCGGCGTCTTCGATGCGGTGGCCTTCCCCTAACGCGATCGCCAGGCGCGCTTCGGCGTCGGTCAGGTCGAACAGGCGCGAAACGGTTTCGGCCGAGGGCATCTTCTGGCGTTCCGGCGCGCTGACCAGCAGCACGGCGACGTTGGCGCCGAGACCGCTGGCGGGCAGGGGCGCCACCACCACCGAGAGCGGACGGTCGCTGTCTTCGCGGCTGACCGACAAAGCGTGCGGCACGCTGGAATCGCCGCCCTCGACGGCGATCTTGACCAGGCGGGCCAGTTCGGTGGTCTCGCGCGGCTTGTTGGTGCGGCACAGGCCGGTCGGACCGATCGAGAGGCCGTCGCGCGAGGCGAGGAATTCGGCGCCCTGCTTGTTGGTGAACACCACCTTGGTCTCGGCATCGACCACCACCACGCCGGTCGGCAGGCGGTTGAGCGTGGCCACACCCAGCGCCGCTTCGACCGAGGAGCTGGCCTTGGCCTCGCGCGCTTCCTTTTCCTGCAGCGCCATCTCGATGCCGGAGGCCAGGGTCTCGGCCGGGCTGGGCTTGGTATAGAAGCGGAACACCGTCGATTCGTTGATGGCGGCGGCGGCTGTGGCGATGTCGGTGGCGCCGGTCAGGATGATGGCCAGCGTGCCGGGATGAATCCTGGTGAGTTCGCGGATCAGTTCCAGGCCGGTCATCACCGGCATGGTGATGTCGACCACGGCGACATCGAAGGGCTGTTCGTGCTGGGCGACGAGAACGTCGGGGATCTGATCGTGAAAGACCATGTCCCAACGGGATTGCCAAGGGCGCAGGGCACGGCCGAGCGCGTCGAGCACATTGCGCTCGTCATCGACGAAGAGTACCCGCGGACGATTCCCTGACACCATCGGCACCGTGTTTTTCGGCTGTC
Organism: Alphaproteobacteria bacterium; assembly: GCA_021325215.1. Lineage (GTDB taxonomy): Bacteria > Pseudomonadota > Alphaproteobacteria > Rhodospirillales > Magnetospirillaceae > JAJPHO01. Next base: position 36,208 of record JAJPHO010000151.1, on the reverse strand, counting down.
CCTAAACAGGGATATCGGCCCATGCCGCCAGCCCCCATGATCGGCAGTATGAAGTCAGCGCATTTTCCGCGCAAGTGACGCCAGAAAAGGAGGTGCCCCATGCACTCCAGCCAGAACCGAGTGACCACGATGGACCAGCTCTATGCCACCGCCGCTTCGATGCAGGCGCCGGTGCTGATCCATATCGATGGCGAGATCGAATGGGGCAACCGGTCCTTCGCCGATCGCTTCGGCGTCAAGCCGGAAGCCGGCGCACGGATCAAGGTCAAGGAACTGCTGTGGTGCCTGGGCGTCGCCGAGGCGATCTGCGGCATGGTGGCCGAGGGCCTGGCCTTCCATCACTGCGAGCTGCCGTCCCCCCAGGCCGGCGAGAGCTCGCTGATGCTGAAGCACCAGCTGCTGCCGATGCTGTCCGACGGCCGCCGCCGCATGCTGCTGGTGCTGGCCGACGAATTCGACCCGGAACCCGCCGACATCTGAGACGAGCTTCAACCGGTTTTCTTCTCTCTCTCCCGACCGAGGAACAAAGTGGCCGCTACCAGCAACACCGCGGAGACTTGGTTTCGCCAAAGAGTCCGTTATCCTGTCCCGAAAGCCAAGACCTTGCTCAAAAGGACGGCGCAGGAAGGTTCTAAGATGCCGACGCGGCTTCTTCTGGTTGATCCCGATTGCGATGAAGCGGAGCGTATCGTCGCTCTGATTCATCGCAACGAGACCGACGCTTATACGATCAAGCATGCGCAGGGCTTCGAGGATGCCGAGGAGCTGCTGGGCGAGCACGAGTTCGACGCTGTGCTGCTGGACCTGGCGACGCCAGTCGGGCGCGGCGGCGCGGTGCTGAAGAAGCTGATCGGCCTGGCCGCCAATACCCCCATCATCGTGCTGACCCAGACCGAGGACGAGACCGCCGGCGCCATGGCCGTGCAGGCGGGCGCGCAGGATTTCCTGGTCAAGTCGCGCCTGAACGGGGACATGCTGCGCCGGGTCATCCGCTATTCGATCGACCGCGTGCGGTTCCGCCAGGATGTCGACGGGCTGGCGCGCGAGATCGCGCACAGGAAGCGCATCGCCGATGCCCTGTCGGACAGCCAGAACCGCATGATGGCGATCAATGAGAGCCTGTTCGAAGGCGTGCTGGTGTTCGATGAAAGCGGTCATATCGCCCTGTCGAACCGCGCCGCGGAGCGCCTGCTGTCCGACGACGGCAAGCTGCCGTCCCGCGATCTCGACGAGGTGCTGCGCCTGGTGCTGGACGAACAGCCGATCAGCTTCGGGGCGGGTCCGTTCCGGCAGGTGATTCACGAAGGCGCGGGCATCCAGGACGAAGACGCCATTTTCGTGCGCGGCGACGGCCGTCCGGTCGCGGTCGCCTATGCCTGCGTGCCGCTGATGGAAAAGGACGGGGTGCAGGGCGCGATCCTGTCGTTCCGCGACATCGGCGCCTTCAAGCAGGCCCAGCGCGACGCCCTGCAATCCTCGAAGCTGGCCAGCGTCGGCCAGCTCGCCGCCGGCATCGCCCATGAGATCAACACGCCGATCCAATATATCGGCGACAATCTGCGCTTCCTGTCGAGCGCCTTTCAGTCCCTGGTCGGGCTGATCAAACGGTCGGAGCAATTGCTGTCCGAGCTGGAGGGACCTGCCGCCGTGCAAGCCCGCGCGGCGCTGGAGCGGGCGCGCGAGCAGGCGGACGCCGATTATCTGCTGGAAAATATCCCGGCCGCCACCCGCCAATCGCTGGAAGGCGCCGGCCAGGTCGCGCGCATCGTGCTGGCGATGAAGGAATTCTCGCATCCGGGCGAGCGCGCCAAGGCCGAGGTCGACATCAACCGTTCGATCGAGAATACCGTGGCGGTCAGCCGCAACGAGTGGAAACAGTGGGCACGGCTCGATACCCGCCTGGAAGAAAATCTGCCGCGCGTGAACTGCCTGGCCGGCGAGATCAACCAGGTGCTGCTCAATCTGGTGGTCAATGCCGCGCATGCCATCGAAGAGGCCGATCGCGGCGCCGATGGCCGGATCGTCGTTTCGACGCGCCGCATCGACGAGGACCGTATCGAGATCGCCGTCGAGGATAATGGCGTCGGCATGACCGATACCGTGAAGGAACAGATTTTCGATCCCTTCTTCACCACCAAGCGGATCGGCAAGGGTACCGGCCAGGGGCTGGCGATCTGCCGCGACGTGATCGTCGCCAAGCATGGCGGCCGGATCTCGGTCGATTCCGCCCCTGGCGTCGGCAGCCGCTTTTCTGTCATTCTCCCGATCGGGGATGCGGAAGAGGGACTGGCACCGGGTGACGACTTATAACGTTCTGTTCGTCGATGACGACGAGAACATGCTTGCGGGGCTGCAGCGCATGCTGCGGCCCTTGCGCCATGAATGGCATATGCGGTTCGTCAATGGCGGCCCCGCCGCGCTGCAGGCGCTGACCGAAGAGAAGTTCCACGCCATCGTCAGCGACATGCGCATGCCCGACATGGACGGCGTGCAGCTGCTGGCGGAAGTCAGCCGCCTCTATCCGGAAATGGTGCGCCTGATCCTGTCGGGTTTTTCCGAAGCGGAAAGCGTCATGCGGACGGTCGGGCCGGCGCATCAGTTCCTGGCCAAGCCGTGCCCCCCGGACATCCTGATCGACGTATTGCGCCGTTCGATGGCCCTGCGGCAGATGCTGCGGTCGGACGCCATGCGCGGGCTGCTGGCCAGCATCAAAAGCCTGCCGACGCCGCCCGAGACCTATTTCCGCCTGATCAAATATCTCGAGGACCCCAACGCCTCGTTCGCCGGCACCGCGCAGATCATCGAGCGCGACGTGGCGATGACCGCGGAATTGCTGAAGATGACCAATTCCGCCTATTTCGCCCTGCCGGCCCGGGTCACGTCGCCCCTGCAGGCGATCCGCGTGCTGGGCTTCGAGATCCTGCGCAGCCTGGTGCTGCAGGTCGGCATCTTCCAGAGCTTCCACGGCCAGGCCAAGGAAAAGGCGCTGATGGAGGCCGTGAACCGCGACTCGTTCCGCGTCGCCCATATTTCGCGGCGCATCGCCAAGCTGGAAGGGTTCGAGCTGGCTCGCGTCGAGGAATGCTTCTGCGCCGGCATGCTCTGTTCGATCGGCGCGCTGGTGCTGCTGGACTGCCTGCCGGGCAGTTTCGCCAAGGTCAAGGCACGGGTGCTGGATGGGGAAGACCCCATCGAGGCCGAGATGGCCGAGTTCGGCGCCACCCAGTTCCAGATGGGCGCCTATCTGCTGGGGCTTTGGGGGTTCAAGAACACCATCGTCGAGGCGGTCGGCTTCGCCGATCAGCCGGGCAGCCAGCCGGCCAGCCGGCTCGACGTGCCGGCAGTGGTCCATGTGGCGCGGGTGCTGGCCGGGCCGTTCCCAGGCTTCGTCCTGGGCGAGGCCGAGGGCAGCGCCGGGCGCATGCCGCTCGACATGGGCTATCTCAGCCAGCTCGGAAAGCAGGAGCGCTTGGGTGTGTGGATGATAGAGGCAAGGCAGGTGATGTGACGGAGGGAGCTCCGATGGCGTCCAGCTCGCGCTGCAACGCCAGCCGGCCCAGCGCGTCGACGCGCAGATTGACCAGCAATTTTATGCGGTTGTGCAGTTCGCGGTAGATCTCCGCCAGGTGCAGCCCCGCTTTGGCGCCGTCTTCATCGATGGCGGCGGGGGCGGGCACGTTCCAATAGGCGGTCATCGGCTGGCCCGGCCAGACCGGGCAGACATCCTCGGCGCTGCGGTCGCTGATGGTGAAGACGAAATCCATCTCGGGCGCGCCGGGTTTGGCGAATTCGTCCCAGCTCTTGGAATAGAGAGCCGATACGTCGTAGCCCAGTTTTTCCAGCATGCGCACGGTTTCGTCGTGCAGATCGTCCTGCGGAAAGCTGCCGGCGCTGTAGGCGGCGAAGCTGCCCCGTCCTATGCGGTTGAGAATTGCTTCGGCCATGATGCCGCGCGCGGCGTCATGGGTGCAGAGGAACAGAACATTGTAGACCTTATCGCCCATACCGGGTCCTCCAAAGGAGTAACCCCCCATCTGGGCGCGGTGTCAGGTGATCTGCAGCCGTGCCAAAGCCTCGGCCAGATCATCGCCGAACCCCGCCCCCTTCCTGATAACCGGCACGCGGGCAGGAAGTTCATTCAGCGAGGGATGACCCCAGCTGTAGGAGGTCAGCATGGCGACCTTGATGTCGCGGGTGCTGGGCATTGTGGCGAAGGCGGTGGCCAGGTCGATGCCGGTCAGGTCATCCAGCACGCCCGAGATCACGACCAGGTCGGGTCGGGTGCGAACGGCCATTTCCAACGCCTGGAAAGGCGAGCGGACGGTCGAGACGCGATAGCCGCAAGCCTGGAATTCACGCTCGACGATGCGGCTGGTGGCGCGGTCGGAGGTGACCAGCAGCACCTCGATATTGGAGATCGTGACGTCGGCCGGATTGAAGTTGTTGAGCACGCGGGTCGGCAAGGCGCGCACCACCGCGGCGGTGGTCGAGACCGGCGTGGTGCCGTCGAGGCCCTGGCGCAGCTGGTCCAGGAAGGCCTGCATATCGTCGAGGCGCTGCGGGCTCAGCTCGGTCAGGTCGGCGACATATTCACCGAAACGGTGCGCCACGATGGTGACCAGCGGCTGGTCCATGGTCGAACCGCGCACGGCGACGTTCAGCATGTCGCGCTGGATGCGCGCCAGGCTTTCCTTGACCGGCGCGGTGCTGGACCGCAGGTTGCCGATCAGCACTTCCAGGCCGGACAGGGTATCGCGCACTTCCTCGACGAACTCGCCCTCGACCTGACGGTCCATTTCTTCGATCTTGTCAGAACCGTTGGCCATGACGTCGGCACATCCTCTTTTCGGCTTGCTGGAAAGGACCATTTGCCATTAAAGCCACCGGCAATACAAGCCAATAAGCCCGGAATCAGGGGGTAAGGGAACGATGATGCACACTGTAACGCCCGAATTGCTGGATGCATTGGCCCGCATGGGTCTCGCTTTGCTGCTCGGCTGCCTGATCGGCCTGGAGCGGCAATTGCACCAGAAGATGGCCGGTTTGCGCACCAACGCCCTGGTGGCGCTGGGCTCGGCGGGGTTCGTCGTGTTTTCGGCGCTGACCGCGCAGGGAGACCCGACCCGCGTGGCGGCGCAGGTCGTGTCGGGCATCGGCTTCCTCGGCGCCGGCGTCATCATGCATCAGGGCGTCAATGTGCACGGCTTGAACACGGCGGCCACCCTGTGGTGCTCGGCGATGGTCGGCACCTTCGCCGGCGGCGGCTTCTGGGTGCCGAGCTGCGTCGCCACCTTCCTGATCATCATCACCAACCTGCTGCTGCGCCGGCTGGTGTTCCGCCTGCATCTGCCCTCCATGCGCCCGGTCGTCTCCGACGTGTGCTACACCATCGAAGTGACCTCACGCGGGGCCGAAGAGGCGCATACGCGTTCGCTGCTGTTGCATTCTCTGACCGAGGCCGGGCTCGGCCTGCGCGAGATCGACAGCGCCGATATCCCGGAAACCACCAAGGTGACGGTGATCGCCCAGGCCCAGGCGCTCCGGCGCATGGATGCGGCGCTGGAGCAGATCGTCGGGCGCCTGAGCCTCGAGCCGCATGTTTCGGCGGTCAGCTGGAAGGTCGCCGTCAGCCACGCCGACAGCTGAAGCCTAATCCCCGTCGTCCAGGAACAGCCACTGGCTTCCCTTGATCAGCCCGACCGGGAACGTGGTTTCGTGATACGTGCCCGGAATCACCTCGCTCTTCAGTTCCAGCCCGGGATATTTCCGCGATCGCAAGCGATCGGCCATCGTCTTCACGTCGCCGACCATATTGGCGGTGCAGAAGCTGCATTCGCCGGGCGTTTCCATTTGTCCGACAGTCAGATAGAGCTTGGCCTTGAGGTCCTTATGAGTACGGGAATAGTCCGCTTCGGACGCGAAGAGGGCATGGTGGTCGTACCAGATGGACGGGCTGGTCAGGATATAGCTGTTGAACAGCCCGGGGTCATTGAACAGAACCCACAGGCCGAACAAGCCGCCGAACGATTGGCCGGACAGCACCCGGTCATGCGGATCGATGCGGAAACGGCCTTCGACCGTCGGCATCAATTCGCTTTTGATGAAATTCAGATAGGGGGCCGCGCCGCCGGTTGTCCCATATTTCGGCACGGACCAGGGTGTCAGATCGCGGGTGCGGGCCTTGCCGGGGTCTTCTCCGACCGCGTTGGAAATCCCGACCAGGATGAATTCCTTCAGCCGGTCATGGTTGAACGGCACCATGGTCACGCCGGACGCGACCTGAAAAGTATAGGCGCCATCGGTCATGTAGAGAACCGGATAGGTCCGATTCCGGTTTTGCGGCGCATCATAGCCGGGCGGGGTCTTCACATAGGCTTCGTAGCGGCGGCCGAGGATCTTCGAGTCGATGGGAATGACCTGGCTATGGTCGATCTTGAATGGGTCTTCGGCCCGGGCAACGGTGGCGAAAAGCAGGAACAGCGAACAGACAAGCAGCTTCACTTTTGTCTCCCGAAGGGCTGGTCGTAGCCGGTCAATTCCAGATAGCCGCGTCCCTGAGCGCAGGACACGGCGCCTTCCCAATAGATCGGTCCGCCGGCAAGGCGGCTGTCGAGCTCCTGGTCGTCGAGCAGGGGGTGCAGGGCGAACAGGCGTTTTTCGCCGTTCAGCGTCACTTCGAGATCGCTGTCGACTGGATAATCGGCGCCGCTATGCGGTGAATGCCAGCGCCGGCGCGGGGTGAAGGTCACCGCATTGTCGCCCAGGAACACAGGCGCTCCTTCGTGGTCGCGCCCAGAGTCGCGCCACGTGCCGCCGGTCCACAGGGTCTTGCCGGCGGCGTCGCGGATGCGGAAAGCCATCAGGGACGCGCCGTCATCGAGGTCGAGGGCCGCCCAGTCCCAACCCACCGCGCCGTCGGGCAGCAGGGTCGAGGACCATTCGTGATCGAACCAGGCTTCGCCGGTCAGTTTCTGTCCGTCCAGTTCCGCACGGATCGCCATATGCGGCTCGCTGTAATAGCGGCTGGCGGCGCCGTCGCCTTTGGCGCTGACGCCGTTCGGGCCTTCGATCAGGATCGGCTGGGTCGGCGTGGCGGACAGGGTCAGGGCGAAACCCTTGGCCGGAACGCGGATGGAAAAGCCGCCCTCGGCGTCGCCTTGCCAGCGCCAATCATCCAGCGCCAGGTCGAGGGCGCTGTCCGAAGCCGCGGCGCGGCCGAAGCCGAGACGCGAGACACGCTGGTCGTGGATCAGCCTGCCGCGTCTGGGATCGGACAAGGCGGCATGGGCCATCACCACCTGTTTGGCGGCGAAGCTGCTGGGATTGTCCTGGTCGACCGCGGGACGGCTGCGGAAGAAGGTGACCTGGAAACCCATCTGAGCGCCGGACCCGTCCTTCAGCCAGCCGGTCAGATACCACCACTCGGTCCGGTAGGCCGGATGGGCGGCGTGATCCTGGGGGAAATCGAGAGCGGGAGCGTTCGCCGTGATCGCCGGATAGTCCGGCGGCGCGGCCAAAGCCGGTTCAAGCATCGCCGCAAAAATGATCGGTATCAGCTTGCGATGCATCAGAAATCCTCCCGGACCGCCATCACCGGCCCGTTGGCCAAAGCGGCGCGGCCCGACAGGCGCGCGGCCAGCGCGGCGGCGGCCACCAGGGCCAGCCCGGCGGCGGCCAGCAGGCGGATCGGCCACACCGTATCCATGGTCCAATTGAAGGATTGCGGATTGACCACGTCGATCAGCACTTCGCCGATCAGCCCGCCGAGGCCCAATCCGCACAGCACGCCGGTGACACCCAGCGCGGTGCCTTCGGTCAGCAGCATGGCGCCGATCTCGCTCCGGCGCACGCCGAGATGGCGCAGCATGCCGAATTCGCGGGTGCGCGCCAGGGTCTGGGCCGAGACGGTGGCGGCGACGCCGGCCATGCCGACCAGGGTCGCCACCGCCTCGATGGCATAAGTCAGCAGGAAACTGCGGTCGAACAGATCCAGCGCGCTGGCGCGAATAGTGGCGGAATCGGCGATCTGCGTGCGGTCGGCGGTGGCGGGCGGCAGGCTGGCCCGCAGATGCCGGGCCAGCTCGGCGCGGTCCAGGCCGGGCGGCGTGAAGATCGCGGCTTCATTGGCCGTATGGTCGCCGGTCAGGGCGCGGTAGCTGTTGCCGTCGATGGCGATCGAGCCGAACTGGCGGGCATAGTCGCGGAAGATGCCGGTGATGAGGAAGGTTCTCTGCGTTCCGCCCAGCGGAAGCTCGATGGACTCCCCCGGATGTTTGCCGAGCAGCCGCGCCGCCGGTTCGGACAGCAGCACCTGAGGGCGATCGGGCGATACGGGCAGGGCGCCCTTGACCACCGGCAGGCGCGACCGCAGATCGGCGGCGTCGTCGGCCCGCGCGATCAGCGCCATGGCCGGGCGGTCGGGAGCGAGCATCAGCGGCATGGTCTTACCGAACGAGATGTGGGCGCCGCCCGCCGCGGCGGACAGGCGGGCCTGTTCCTCCGCCGTCAGATCCGGCGCGCCGGGGCCGGGCGTCACGCGAAGATAGAGATCGGCGGACAGCAGATCGCCCAGCCAGACATCGACCGAATGGCGGAAGCTGGCGACCATCACCGCCATGGCGATGGTCAGGCTGGTGCTGGCCACCAAACCGGCCAGGGCGATCGAGGCCTGGCGCGGCGCGAAGGACAGCGGCTTCAGCGCCAGGAACAGCACCGGGCGCCGCTCCAGCCCGCGATCGGCCAGGCGCAGCATGGTGCCGAGCAGCCAGGGCATCAGCGCAACGCCGCCGCCCAGGATCAGGCCGACCGACAGATAGCCGAACAGAGGAAGGTTCATGACCGGCGGCATCAGGGCGCATCCGCCGCCGAGCAGCAGGAAGCCTGCCCCCAGCCAGGGTTTGCCAGCCGTGCCGCCGCCGCTGGAGAAGCCCTTGAGGGTCTCGACCGGCGGCAATCCGGCGGCGGCACGGGCCGGCCACAGACTGCCCGATAATGCCGCCGCCAAACCGAGGCCGGCGAACAGCAGGGCGGCGCCGGGCGCGAAATCGAGGCTGGGCCGGACACCGTGGAAATAGCCGCCGCCGAGATCGCCGCCCAGCAGGCGGACCGCAGCGGTGGCAAGACCGGCGCCCAACGCCAGCCCGAGACCCGCGCCCAGCAGACCCAATGCCACCCCTTCGGCCAGCACATAGCGCAGGATGGTCGAGCGCCGCAGGCCCAGCATGCGGAGCAGGGCGAATTCGCGGGCCCGCCGCGCCACCGACAGGCTTTGGCCGGAGAAGGTCAGGAAACCGCCGGTGATCAGGGCGACCAGGGCCAGCATGTCGAGATTGACCCGGTAAGCGCGCGACAGGGCATCGTCGCGCCGCGCGCGGTCGGACGGGCTGGACAGGCCCATTCCGGGCGGCAGGATGGCGAGCAATTCCTTGGCCAGCGCGGCCAGGTCCGCGCCGGGGCGCGATTTGACGATGATGCGGCTCAAATGGCCGATATGGCCGAACCGCCACTGGAAGGCGGCGATGTCGATTACCGCGCCGCTTTCATCCTCCAGGGCGGGCAGATCTCCGGCCAGCACGAAGGCGGCCCGGTGGTCACCGGACGAAATCTCGATTTTCGCGCCGGGCGCCAGGTTCAGCCGGGCGGCAAGGGCCGGCGGCAGGAACAGCGCATCGTCGTCGAGCGGGGTTCGCGCCGGGCCGGCGGCGGGCCGTCCGAGCAGCGAGGGCGAGACGGTGAGGGCATGTAACGCATCGGTGCCGATCAGATGGATCGGCGTGGACGCGCCCAGTGTCGCATCGGCTTCACCGACCGGCAGGGCGTCGCCGACATCCGGCAGCCCGGCGATCTTCCCATAGAGGCTCTCGTCGATGCCGTCCGGTGGTCCGGTGATCTCGTAATCGCCCTGGCCGGAAACGCTGGCCATGGCGCGCGAGAATTCATTGAGCGCCGATTGGTTGACGATATGCACCGCATAGCCCAGCGCCACGCCGACCGCCAGCGCCGCGAGCGCCAAAGCGGCCCGGCCGGGATGGGCGCGCAGCTCGCCGCCCAGCAGCCAGAGAAAGGCCTTCCAGGGTGTGGCTTCAGACGATCGCATCGGCAAGGCCTTTCGGCGTCAGGGTCAGTACCCGGTCCGCCGTGGCCGCGGCCAGCCGCGAATGGGTGACCAGCATGATCGCGGCGCCGGTTTCCGCGACGACGCGCCGGAACAGCGCCAGCACGCCCTCGGCGGTCGCGGGGTCGAGATTGCCGGTCGGTTCGTCGGCCAGGATCAATGCCGGGCGGTGCACGATGGCGCGGGCGATGGCGACGCGCTGCAATTCGCCGCCCGACAGCACCGACGGCCGTTCGCCGCCGCGTCCGCCTAAGCCCACGGCCTCGAGCAGAGGTTCGGCGCTAGAGCGCGCCTCGCCGGATCGTCCCTGCAGCACGAGGGGCAGGGCGACGTTCTGCCACAAGGTCAGATGCGGCAGGATGTGAAAGGCCTGGAACACGAAGCCGATGCGATCGCGCCGCAGCAGGGTGCGGCCGTCCTCGTCCAGCGCGGCGAGGTCCTGTCCTTCGATCAGGACGCGGCCCTGTTGGGGAATGTCGAGGCCGCCGACGACATTGAGAAGAGTGGATTTCCCGACCCCGGATTCACCGAGGATGGCAACGAATTCGCCGGGCGCCAGGGTCAGGTCGACCGTGCCGAACAATTCGCGTCCATTGGGCAGGACGCGGCGCAGACCTTCCAGCGAAAGGACGGGAGAGGTCACCCCTGATTCTGGAAACGGCGCTCGATCGAGCGGATCAGGTCGATGCCCTGGGTCATCTCGGTCACCATGAAGTCGGCGCGCTTGACCGGACCGCCGGCATTGGGATGCGGGAAATTGCGGGCGAAGGCGTTCATCTTGACGGTCAGGCCGCATAAGGCGCCGCCCATCACGACGTGATAGCGTTCGATCATGTTCTTCACCCCCTGGAATTCCTCCTGGGTGATGTTGGTCCACATCTGCTTGGTGCGCCGCTCGAACACTTCCAGGCGGCCCGAGATGCTGGCCGAGACCGAGTTGATGGCGTCCTCGATCTGGGTGCAGGTGCGCATCAGGCTGGCATCCTGCATCAGCTGGAAATGCTTGCGGATCGGCGCGATGGCGTCGAGGCAGGCGGTGAAATAGGGCTCCAGCCGGTCGAGACAGTGGCGGTAATAAGACAGCGACATGAAGGTGTCGCCGTAATCCTCGAGGAAGCGTGGCACTTCCATGATCGGCACCTTCAGCTGGTTGGCCAGCTTTTCCAGGCGCTCGCGGGCGCGGACCACGTCGGGGTCGCGGAACAGCTTCATCAGGTCGGCGTAGGTGTTGATCTCCACCGCGTCCTCGCCATAGATCATCTGCAGCAGCGGCCGGGTGAACAGCATCATGTACTGGGTCAGCTGTTTCATCTTCTCGTCGGAGAGACGCAGCCCGTCGAAGTCGTTGATGGGGATCTTGTGGGCGCGCAAGCTGATGCGCAGGGAATAGACGTCATAGCTCGGCAGCAGCGCCAGGCGGCGCAGGATGGCGAGGTCGGGATGCACCCTTCCTTCCTCCCAACCCATCATCTGGCCGACGGATTCGACGTCGACCTGGCCGGAACCGGTCTGCTCGTCGCGGAAAATCTCGATGACGCTTTGCAGCTTGCCGTTCTTGACCATGCGCGAGCTGCGCAATGCGGGCGTTTCGAGGGGGACGATGGACAGCGGCAATATGAACAATGAGTCCATATCGGTGTCCTCGATCATTTTCAGTTCGTTTTCGTACATATGCCGATCTCGACCGGAATTGGGGCCCCGGTCTCTCTCCCCCTTCGGCGACTGATTGCGTACCGCTAACTGTATAGTGCCGTTATTTTTTTATCCGGTCAGCAATTGTTCGACAATGGGCTTTCAGTCGAGGGCGAGATCGGAGATCGGCGTCTTGTAATCCTCCAGCCGGGCGACCACGCGGCGATTTTTCGACGATTTGGCGGTCTTCTTATGCTTGGCCAGGACCCGGCTGACATCGTCGGGGGTGCTGCCGGCGCAGCTGTCGTCGATGACCAGCAGAACCGCGCTGACCGACAGCAGCGGGAAACGGCGTTCGATGCCGTCGCGGTCGGTGCCGGTCATATAGCCGTTCTGGCGCGTTTCGGCGTCGTAGAAGCTTTCGGCGTCCGAGCGGAACTTTTCGATCACCTTGTCGATCATGTTCTCGGCCTCGGACAGCGGGCTGTCGGTCAGGCTGAGGAAGAAATCGTCGCCGCCGATATGGCCTATGAAGCAATTCTCGGTGGTCGCCACTTTGCGCATCAGCTCGGTGAACAGCAGGATGGCGCGGTCGCCCTGGCGGAAGCCGTAGGTGTCGTTGAACGGCTTGAAATTGTCGAAATCGAGATAGGCGATCACCGCCGGCATGCCGCGGTCGAGCAGGCTGACCACATGCTCGTTGATCAGATCGTTGCCGGGCAGCTTGGTCAGCGGATTCTCGTCGCGCGCCCGCGCCAGGGTCTTTTCGTGCATGGCGCGGATGATCGATCGGGCGTTGAGGAAGCCGCGATAGCGGTTCTGGTCGGTGATGATGATCCCGTCGGCCTGCTCGTCGCTGGAATACAAGGCCAGCAGCCGGTCGAGCGGCGTGGACAAAGCGGCGATCGGGCAGCGTTCGAGGAAGCTGCGCAGGGAGAAGCCGAGCGAGCGGTTGGCGATCAGTTCCTTGCCGTAAGCCGAATAGACATGGTTGCGCAGCGCCTGCTCGCGCACCACGCCGAGCGGATGGCCGTTATGGTCGACCACCGGCAGCAGGGTGCGCGACGGGTCCTTGGCCACCACGGCGAACACTTCCTTCATCGGCGTGTCGACCACCAGCGGCGGGGTGAGGTCGAGCTGATCGTCGATCCACTTATTGTCGACCAGCCGGTGGCGGCGGTCGTTGCGGGCCAGGATCTCGACCGTCTCGAACAGAGTGCCGGCCTGGGCCGGATCGGTCACCGGCGGCTGGATGAAATTGCCCTGGGCCATGTCGCAGCCCATCTCGCGGCAGATCTGCAGCTCGGCGGCGGTTTCGATGCCGACGGCGATCACCTGCATGCCCAGCGTGTGGGCGGTGGACACCACCTGCGACATCACCAGGCGCTGGCGGGCCAGCCGGTCGACGCCGCTGATGTAGGAGCGGGGCAGCTTGAGATAATCGACGTCGCAATGCAGCAGGAAGCTCATCCCGTGCGGGCTTTCGCCGAAGCGGTCGAGTGCCACGAGGCCGCGATTGGAGCGCAGCTGATTGACCCAGGCCTGGGCCTTGGCGCCGCCGGCGATGTAAGATGTGACCTCGGTCACCAATTGCCGCGCATGCGGGGCAAGGAATTCCTGGTTGGCGGCGACGATCTCTTCGCAATGCTCGGCCAGGCGCCAATCCATATTGGTGAACAGCAGGCGGTTGGGCAGGTGCGGCAGCAATTGCGCCTGCTCGCCGGCGACACGGCGCACCTCGACCTCGAGCGCGACCAGCGATTCGAGATGGAACGGCTGTTCGAACAGGCTGGCCGGACGGGCCAGGATCTCATAGCCGGTGCATTGGCCCGTATGAATATCGGCGATGGCTTGGAAGGCGACCGAAATGCGGCCCGAATTATAATCGTCCGCCATGATCTAATGCCCTCGAATCCCGCTCAGCAAGCGCTGCGACAAGGTACACCTCAAGAGATTTTGTCGTCGTTCTATTGTTTCGTCCCGGCTAATGCTGCCAGGTTTGCGACGAATTGGTCTTTCACGGTCGACCATGGAAATTCGGTCGCCCTTCTTACGCATACGGCCGGATCGATGGCCCGGGCGTCCAGCGCCGCCTGGCGCAGATCGTCCGACATCACGCCGGCCCCCGAGTCCTCCAGCACGTCCTTGGGACCGGTTACCGGATAGGCAGCCACCGGCACGCCGCAGGCCAGCGCCTCCAGCATCACCAGTCCGAACGTGTCGGTCTTGCTGGGAAAAACGAAAACGTCGGCGCCGTTATAGCAATCCGCCAGCGCTTCGTCGCCGGAAACTACGACGAAATGCGCATCGGGATATTTGGCGATCAGGGAATTGCGCTGCGGGCCGCTGCCGACCACCACCTTGCTGCCCGGCAGATCGAGGTCCAGGAAGGCTTCGAGGTTCTTGTCGACGGTCACCCGGCCGACATTGAGGAAAACCGGACGCGGCAGATCGGCGAAGCGGGTCTTGGGGCCGGGCTTGAACACCGACTGGTCGACGCCGTGCGACCACAGCTTCAGATTGGCGAATCTCCAATCCTGCAGTTCCGAGAAGACGTTCGGGCTGGGCACCAGCACGCCGGACGAGGGGGCGTGGAAATGGCGCATCCCCGCATAGGGAATGAACAGCGGAACGCCGGTGCGCTTCTGCAGATATTCGGGGAATTTCGAATGATAGGCGGTGGTGAAGGGCACCTTGTTGCGCAGGCACCAGGCGCGCGCCGACCAGCCCAGCGGGCCTTCGGTGGCCAGATGGATCGCGTCGGGAGCGATCTCCTCCAGCTTGCCGGCCAATATCTTGCCCGGCAATACCGCCAGGGGAATTTCGGGGTAGGTTGGGCAAGGGATGGTAGTGAACTGGTCGGGTGAGATCACCTCGACCTCATGGCCATCGGCCTTGAGGAGCTGCAGTACACTATCCAGGACTCGCACCACGCCGTTTTGTTGCGGGTGCCACGCATCAGTCACCAAAGCTAAGCGCAAGGCCGTCCCTCGAAAGTCGCCAACCTCATTCTTCAGCAGCAAGCTGAATTAAATCCCACGCTGGCGACAATGAAGTTTCAGTGACAGCTAACGGAAGAGAACCCTTATAGACGGGGGAGCTTCCCCCGTACCCTCGGGGTCGGCGCTTTGCGCCTCCGAGCGGGATGATGTTCTTTTTACGTCTAAAGACATCCCGCTCTACCGGGAGGCGATCTGGACGTTATGAGACGGCGCGAAGTCTTTGACGCCGATGCACTGGCCATCGGGCTGGCCGCAACCGCTGGCGACATTGAGGCCGACCACGGCGAAGAAAAGACCGATCAGAACGGCGCCGCCGACATTGGCGAAAAACTGGGCGGGGCGGGCAGGGCTGCGATAGAACATGCTGTCCTCCTAAGTTCGTTGAATGAGAACATAACAAGAACATCGATGGAGTCGCAAGGGGAATCTATCTCACTTGTTTCCGCGCGGATTCGGCCCGGCGCTTGACAGAGCTGGTGCGCTGGGGCTTCATCGCGAAAATTTTTTTCGCCAAGGATTGCATGGCCAGTTCGCGCCGCAGGTCGGGTGGGTTCGCCGACACGTTGATCACGTTGCTCCAAGTTGTCGTGCTGGCTCTGCTGGTGCGCAGCTTCGCCTACGAGCCGTTCAACATCCCGTCGAAGTCGATGCAGCCGACCCTGCTGGTCGGCGACTACCTGTTCGTGTCGAAATATTCCTATGGCTACAGCCGCTATTCGCTGCCGTTCGGCCTGCCGCTGTTCGAGGGGCGCATCTTCCCGCGCCGGCCCGAGCGCGGCGACGTGGCGGTGTTCAAGCTGCCGACCGACAACCGCACCGATTACATCAAGCGCGTGATCGGCCTGCCCGGCGACCATATCAAGGTCGAGCACCGCGTGCTGATGATCAACGGCCAGCCGGTCAAGCGCCAGGCGGTCGAGGATTATGTCGACCGCGATCCGCGCACCGGCACCACGCGTCATCTGCAATATATCGAGACCTTGCCCAACGGCCGTTCCCATATCATCATCGAAGATGCCGGCCCGGAAGTCTGGGCGGACAACACCGATGAATATGTCGTGCCGCCCGGCCACTACTTCATGATGGGCGACAATCGGGACAATTCGGAAGACAGCCGCTTTCTCGACAAAGTCGGCTATGTGCCGGAGGAAAATCTGGTGGGACGGGCGGAAATCATTTTCCTGTCGACCAGCCAAGCCGGGAAGCCCTGGGAATTCTGGCTCTGGCCCAGCGAATTGCGCTGGCGCCGTCTGTTCGACCATATCGTCTGATCATGGGCAACCAACCTCCCAGAAGGCCGCGTGCCGCCCATTCGGGTCTGGTCGACCTGCTCGGCTATAATTTCAACGATCCCAAGCTGCTGGAACAGGCGCTGACCCATCCCAGCCTGCAGCCCGGCAGCGCCGGCCGCGGACCCTATGAGCGCCTGGAGTTCCTGGGCGACCGCGTGCTCGGCCTGGTGGTCGCCGAGATGCTCTATAAAAGCTTCCCCGGCGAGAACGAGGGCGCCCTGGCCCGCAGGCATGCCGCGCTGGTGCGCCGCGAATCGCTGGCCCGCATCGCTTTGCAGATCAATCTCGGCCCGGCCCTGTCGCTGTCGCGCAGCGAGGAGGAGACCGGCGGCCGCAACAATATGGGCACCCTGGCGGACGCCTGCGAAGCCGTGCTGGGCGCGATGTATGCCGATGGCGGTCTGAGTCCGGTCGCCGGGCTGATCAATCGCCTATGGACGCCGCTGATGGCCGAGATGGCCGCGCCGCCCAAGGATGCCAAGACGGCCTTGCAGGAATGGGCCCAGGCCCGCGCCCTGGGCCTGCCGGTCTATTCCACGCTGGCGGTCGAGGGGCCGCCCCATAATCCCGATTTCCTGATCGGCGTCGAAATCGAGAGCACCGCGAAAGCTTCGGGCCGCGGTCCTTCCAAGCGCGCGGCGGAACAAGCCGCCGCAGCCAACCTTTTGGAGCATCTGAACAAATGATCGAGCAGCGGCGCTGCGGTTTCGTGGCCATCGTGGGCGCGCCGAATGCCGGCAAGTCCACCTTGGTCAACCGCCTGGTGGGCACCAAGGTCTCCATCGTCTCGCCCAAGGTGCAGACGACGCGCACCCGCGTCCTCGGCATTGCGCTGGTCGAGTCCGAGGGGGCGCAGGTGATCTTCATCGACACCCCGGGCATCTTCAAGCCGAAGCTGCGCCTCGAGCGCGCCATGGTGCGCGCCGCCTGGAGCGGCGCCTCCGACGCCGACGTGGTGGCGCTGGTGGTCGACGCCAAGAAGGGCGTCGATGACGATGTCGCGGCCATCGTCGCCTCGCTGAAGGAAGCCGGGCGCCGCGCCATCCTGGTGCTCAACAAGATCGACCTGGTCAAGCGCGAGCAGCTGCTGGGCCTGACCGCGCAGCTCAATGAGAGCGGCATCATCGACGACGTCTTCATGATCAGCGCCGAGAAGGGCGACGGCACCGAGGATTTGCTGCGCCATTGCGCCAAGCTGCTGCCGGAAGGCCCGTGGCATTTCCCCGAGGACGAGGTCTCCGACATGCCGCAGCTGATGCTGGCGGCCGAGATCACCCGCGAACAGCTGTTCAACCGCCTGCATCAGGAACTACCCTACGCGGTTCTGGTCGAAGCGGAAAAATGGGAAGAACGCGACGACGGCAGCGTCCGTATCGACCAGGTGATCTATGTCCGCCGCGACGGCCAGAAAGCCATCGTGCTGGGCAAGGGCGGTTCCCAGATCAAGGCGATCGGCGCCGCGGCCCGCCAGGAGCTGGAAAAGCTGCTGGAGCGCCAGGTCCATCTGTTCCTGTTCGTCAAAGTGCGCGAAGACTGGCCCGACGACCGTCAGCGCTATAACGATCTCGGCCTCGAATACGACGCCTGATCGGCGGTTCGCCGGCGTATCAACCGGTGAGTAATCCTGTCCGGAGGTAACCATGCCGATTGTCGATCAGATTGCCGCCGCGAACGGCGTCAACAACATCCTCAACCGGCAGCAGGCCAAACAGGCCGGGCTGGTCAAGGAACTCGCCTCCGGCGAAACCCTGTCCACGATCTCCAAGGTCCTTTCGGCTCCGTTCGAAACCGAGACCCTGACCATTCCGGTGGTTCAGAAGAACATCGAGCTGGCCAACAGCGTTCTGTCGACCTCGAACCAGGCGCTGTCGAGCGTCGCCGCCAGCCTGATGCAGGCCGAGGCGGTCGCGTCCGAGGCCTTGTCGGCGCCGAATTCGGTCAAGAGCGCGCTGATCCTGCAATTCAATGGCCTGCTCGACCAGACCAAGAGTTTCGTCAATGACGCTAGCGTCAATGGGCTCAATCTGATCGGCAGCCATTCCAAGCCGCTGACCGTCAAGACCACGACCGAGGGCGGCAAGCTGACCATCTCGAACCAGCAGGCCGACGCAAAGGCGCTGGGCGTCGAGGAAGCCAGCCTGACCAGCTGGGGCTCCGACGCCCAGATCAACGCGGCGATCAACCAGATCCGCAACGCGCTGAACCAGGTCACCTCGATCCAGTCGAAATTCGCCGCGGCGCAAGCCGCGCTGTCGGCGGCGGCGGGGGTCAATGAAGCCGCCGCGCTGGCCGCCAGTTCCGCGGCGGCGGCCCTGGTCGGCGCAGATGTCGGCGCGCTGGTGCTGGAAGCGAAGAACACGGCGGCTTTGGCGGAGTTCTCGGCCTTTCCCATCCCCGCGAGCGAGAAGGGGCCGCCGCACGAGCATGGCCTGCGCGGACTGGAAATCCGTCCGCCGCATTCTCATTCGCACAAGGAATAGTCAGGGCTCCGGATAGAGGCCCGGTATCCCGGCTTTCTCGTAAATGCCGCGCAGTTCGCCGCTGACGATCCCCTGATGCCAGGCGTCGCCGAGGCGCCGCACGTCCTCGGGGGCGACCAGGGCGTTGCAGGCCATCCAGATATCGACATGGGTCATCACCGCTTCGACATGCAGCGGAACGCCTTTGGCGGCGGCGAGATTGTCGACTTCCTGCCGCCCGGCGACCAGCACCGACGCGCGGCCGGATTGCAGCAGCGGAACCGCCGCGGCGAGGGTCTTTACCGGCAGCACGCTATAGCCGGCCTGGGCGGCGATACCCTGGCCCACAGTGTTCATCGCCACCACCGCGATGGTCTGCGGGCCGGGCGGATGCAGGGCCTCGCCGGTCAGTCCGGCCGCGACGTAATCGATCGAGGCGGTCCGGGCAACCCATTGATAATCGGCATGTTTCACCAGGTCGTGGACAACTTCCAGACGGCAGGCGGGGATCTGTTCGCGCATCACGGTGTTGATGCGTCCGGTCGGCAGGATTTCGAGGGTGGCGCGGGCGCCGTTGCGGATCAGCATCTCCGCCGCCGGGCGGATATCGATCGCGCTGCCATCCTCGGGGACGGCGAGGATCGGAGCGGGGTCGGCGCAGGCCGGAAAGGCCAGCAGCGCCGCGAGGATCACAGCTGCGTCAGGTGGTCTTTTCCAGAACACGCTTGACCGTTTTCAGCAGGGTGATGCCGTTGAAGGGCTTCAGAAGGATGCCCGAGGCGCCGGCGTTCATCACGTCGCTGACGGTCTGCGGATCGGCATTGCTCAGCAGCATGATGAAGGGGATCTTGCGCAGCGCCGGATCGGTGCCGGGATCGCTGCGCAGCATCTTCAGCAGATATTGGCCCGACGGATTGATGTCGAAATCGTCGATCACCAGCGCGAAGCCCTCGGGGTTCTTGCACAAGGTGACATAGGCGTTGCCGCCCGGCTCCGGTTCGACGATGTCGCGGACACCCGCGCCCAGCAGGATCTGGCGGATCTGGTGGCGGATATACATGATCTCGTGGACGATCAGAATGCGTCCCCGGATCGGCGGTAGCGTCACTCGTGCCTCGACCATCATCTCTTACCTTGCCTGCGCTCGCTTTTTACGGCCTACATTCAACGATCGTCTGGCCGCGCCGGCTATCCGCAAACGGGGACAGGCAGAGGAGGCGTCCGAAAAAATGCAGGCGCTTTTTAGTCAATTTGTCCTCTTTTGGGAAGGAAAAGGATGCAGTGGATCGACGAGGCCGTTCTGCTGTCGGCGCGGCCTCACGGCGAGACCGGGCTTCTGGTCGCGCTGCTGACCCGCGAGCATGGCCGTCACGCCGGTCTGGTGTCCTTCGGCCAGTCGAAGAAGCACCGCCCGGCCTGGCAGACCGGTACCCTGTTCGAGATCAAATGGCAGGCCCGTCTGGCCGAGCATCTCGGCACGGTGACGGGCGAGGGGCGTACCGCCTATGCGGCGCGCTGGCTCGACGATGCGGCGCGCCTGGGCGGGGTCGCTGCCGTCTGCGCCGTCGCCGAAGCCTGTATCCCCGAGCGCGAACCGCATCCGGCCGCCTTTGCCGGCCTGATCGCATTCCTTGACGAGCTGGGCGAGGATCACTGGCCAAGCCTTTATGCTCATTGGGAGTTGGGCATTCTGGGTGAACTCGGCTTCGGCCTCGATCTGTCGGTTTGCGCGGCGACCGGCACGAGCGAGGATCTGGTCTATGTCTCACCCAAGAGCGGTCGCGCCGTCAGCGCCCGAGCGGGCGCGGACTATCGCGACAAAATGCTGCCTCTGCCGTCCTTTCTGCGCGGCGGCATCACCCGGGAGCGCGCCGAGGTCGCGGCGGCCCTGGAGCTGACCGGTTTTTTCCTCGAACGCCACGTACTGGCGCCGCATGGCAAAGCCTTGCCGGCGGCGCGCTCACGACTTGTGGACCGGCTGCGGGCATGATCTACTAGATATTGTAAAATCTGGGGAAGTTGTTTCCATGACCGACGCCGTCCTCGCCGATCAGGTGAGGGATACTTCTTTGTCCGACGCGCTGGGCGAACGCTATCTCGCCTATGCCATGTCGACCATCGTTTCCCGCTCGCTGCCCGATGTGCGCGACGGGCTGAAGCCGGTGCACCGCCGGCTGCTCTACGCCATGCGGCAATTGAAGCTGGACCCCAATTCCGGCTTCAAGAAATGCGCCCGCGTGGTCGGCGACGTGATCGGTAAATACCATCCGCATGGCGACAGCTCGGTCTATGACGCCATGGTGCGCCTGGCCCAGGATTTCGCCGTGCGCTATCCGCTGGTCGAAGGCCAGGGCAATTTCGGCAATATCGACGGCGATAATGCCGCGGCCATGCGATACACCGAGGCCCGGCTGACGGCGGTGGCCGCCGCCTTGATGGACGGGCTCGACGAAGATGCGGTCGATTTCCGCCCGACCTATGACGGCACCGAGGAAGAGCCCGTGGTCATGCCGGCGGCTTTCCCGAACCTGCTGGCCAATGGCGCCTCGGGCATCGCGGTCGGCATGGCGACCAGCATTCCGCCGCACAATGTCGGCGAGATCTGCGGCGCGCTGCTGCATCTGATCGCCGAGCCCGACTGCGCCATCGATGCGCTGCTGGTCCATATCAAGGGTCCGGACCTGCCGACGGGCGGCGTGATGGTGGAATCGGCCGCGTCGATCGCCGAATCCTATCGCACCGGGCGCGGCGGTTTCCGCCTGCGCGCCCGGTGGGAGCAGGAGAAGCTCAGCCACGGCCTCTATCAGATCGTCGTCACCGAAATTCCCTACGGCATCCAGAAGTCGAAGCTGATCGAGAAGATCGCCGAGCTGATGGAGGCCAAAAAGCTGCCGCTGCTCGCCGACATCCGCGACGAATCGGCCGAGAATGTCCGCGTGGTGCTGGAGCCGAAGAACCGCTCGGTCGACGCCGAGATGGTGATGGAACAGCTGTTCCGCCAGACCGATCTCGAGATCCGCATCCCGCTCAACATGAACCTGCTCGACGCCCAGTCGGTGCCGCGGGTGATGAACCTCAAGGAAGTGCTGCAGGCCTTCCTCGATCATCGCCATGAAGTGCTGCAGCGGCGTTCGCGCTATCGCCAGGGCAAGATCGAGGCGCGCCTCGAAGTGCTGGACGGCTATCTGATCGCCTATCTCAATCTCGACGAGGTGATTCACATCATCCGCACCGAGGATGAGCCGAAACCCAAGCTCATGGCGCGGTTCGGGCTGACCGACAACCAGGCTGAGGCGATCCTCAATATGCGCCTGCGGTCCCTGCGCCGTCTGGAAGAGTTCGAGATCAAGGGCGAGCACGACAAGCTGTCGGCCGAGCTGGCCGGTCTCAAGACCCTGCTGTCGGACGAGAAGGCGCGCTGGAAGGCGATCGCCAAGCAGGTCAAGGAGATCAACGCCCAGTTCGGCAAGGACGACGCGCTGGGCCGGCGCCGCACCACCCTGGGCGAGGCGCCCGACGGCGTGGTGGTGCCGATCGAGGCCTTCATCGAGAAGGAGGACATTACCGTCATCCTCTCCGAGAAGGGCTGGATCAGGGCGGTGAAGGGCCATGCCGACAATGCGGACGACTTCAAATTCAAGGAAGGCGACCAGCTCCACATCGCGCTGCATTGTTCGACAATCGACAAGATCCTGCTGTTCGCCAGCAATGGCCGCTTCTACACGTTGGGCGGCGACAAGCTGCCGCGCGGGCGCGGTCATGGCGAACCGCTGCGCCTGATGGTCGATTTGCCCAACGATGCCGAGATCGTGCGCCTCTCCATCTATCGCCCGGAAACCCGCCTGCTGGTGGCGTCATCGGGCGGCAAGGGCTTCCTGATCAAGAGCGAGGAGGTGCTGGCCCAGACCCGCACCGGCAAGCAGATCCTCAATCTGGGCGACGGCGAGACGGCGGCCTTCTGCCTGCCGACCGGCACTCACGACGCGGTGGCGGTGATCGGCAAGAACCGCAAGCTCCTGCTGTTCAAGCTGGAGGAGATCCCCGAGATGACCCGCGGGCGCGGCGTCATCCTGCAGAAATACCGCGACGGCGGAACGGCCGACATCAAGCTGTTCACCCTGGCGGACGGCCTGTCCTGGGCTCTGGGCGACAAGACCCGCACCGAGACCAATTTGACCCTGTGGCTCGGCAAACGCGCCACCGTCGGCCGCATGCCGCCGACGGGCTTCCCGAGGAACAACAAGTTCTAGGTTAAGGATTGGGGGTGGCGTGAAGAAGCGCTGGCTTGGCACGGTCCTGATGATCTGCTCCTTTTCCGCCTGCGCGGAAGAGGCCTGCGAGGTTCTCAGGCTGGCCAGCCTGCCGATCGAATACACGTCGTTCAAGCCGACCCTGCACGGAATGTTCAACGGGGTGGATCTCCGCCTGTTGATGGACAGCGGTGCCACCACGACCTTTCTGTTTCCTTCAGGCGTTAAAAAAGCCGGGCTGACAGAGATTCGGACGAACGGCCTCAGCGTCGGCGTCGGCGGTTCGGTCCCCAGCTTCATCGCCGTCGCCAAGGAGGCCGAAATCGGCCCCTCCCATGGAAAGAATGTGCGGTTCATGGCGATAGAGACCAGCCTGAACGGAGAGGGGGTGCTGGGCGCCGATTATCTGTTCCGCACCGACCTGGAAGTGTTTCTGCGGGAAAACAGGGTTACCTTCCTCAAAACCGAGCATTGCGACGACAAGCCGATCTCCTATTGGGATCATGATGCGCCCTGGGTGGACAGTCATGACGTCTGGGGCTCCGATCAGCGCCAGAAGATCGAGGTCAAGATCAACGGCCAGCGTTTCTCTGCCCTGCTCGATTCGGGCGCCATGCAGAGCGTGATCAATCTGCGGGCCGCCGCCAGCATCGGACTGAAGCCGGATGCGGCGGGGACTCAGCTGGCCGGGCTGGCGACGGGTATCGGCGGAAGCGTGCCCCGCTGGAGCGCTCATATCGACACGTTCGAGATCGGAGCCGAAACCGTGCGGAACGTCACGATCCAGATCGCCGACCTCTATGGCCCGTCCTTCAACCATGTCGCTCTCTTCATGCCCGACATGATTCTCGGGGCCGATTTCATGCAGGCGCATCGCCTGCTGTTCTCGCGGTCGCAGGGGCGGCTCTATTTCACCTATCTCGGCGGCCAGATCTTCAATCCGGGGCCTTCGCGGGAAGAGCTGGCGGAGAAGGTGCAGCATATGCGGGAGGAGGCGGAGAAGAACTCCGTCCCCGATATGCTTGGATTGGCCTATATGCTGACTATGGGGCTCGGCGCCGAGAAGGATCAGGTCGAGGCCTGCAAATGGCTGTTGATCGCCGAACAAAGCTCCTGGGCGGCGAGCCACGCCGGGGTCCTGCAGAACATCCAGCGGAGCAGCGCGGCCTTGCTCGCCCAGCTCAGCGGGCCCGAGTCCGACGAAGCCCGCAAACGCGCCGCTGCCTGGACGCCCCTTCAGTAACCCGGGTTCAGATCAGATATTCGGGTTCCGGCATGCCGACCGGCTTGGACGGGGTGCGCGCGCCCGACATGCGGGCATGCAGGGCCAGTACGGTCTTGCTGCCGGTGCGGACGAACAGGAAGGGCAGGAAGCCGTGGACGAAACAGGCCAATCCTCCAGCCACCATCTTGGCGCCGAAGCTCGAAGCGAACAGGAAATGCTCGCCATAGGTTTCGCCGACGGAACGCGGATGGTCGGTGAACAGCTGGAACATGGAAGTTTCCTCAGGTGAAACGGCTGGCACGAGGATAACGCCGCCCGCTCCGCCGGAGAAGGGAAATTACAATATTTTTCTGTCTAATTAGTCCTTGAGGACCGACCAGCCGCCCGGCCCGAAGGCTTCCAGCGGGGAGAAGCGCTTCTTGTAAGCCATCTTCTCGCTCTCGGAGATCCAATAGCCGAGATAGACGTAAGGCAAGCCCATGCGGCGCGCCTCTTCGACCAGCCACAGGATCATATAGGTGCCAAGGCTGCTTTCCCGTGTCGAGCGGAAGAAGCTGTAGACCGCCGACAGGCCGTCGCTCATCAGGTCGGTGAGGCAGGCGGCGTCGAGGATGCCGTCCTCGCGGCGGAACTCGACCAGGAAGGTGTTGATCGGGCTGTCCTCGACCATCGAGCGGTAGTCGTAGAACCCCATCAGCGCCATGTCGCCGCCGGCATGGCGGGATTCCTGATAGGAGGAGAACAGGCGGTATTGCTCGGCCGTGGCCTTGGCGGTCACCTTTTCGGCGATCAGGCCGGCATTCTGTTTGTAGATGCGGCGGAAGGTGCGCTTCTGCACGAACTCGTCCACCACGATGCGCACGGCGACGCAGGCGTTGCAGCCAGGGCAGGAGGGCGAATAGGCGATCGAGTGGCTGCGGCGGAAGCCGGCGCGCGACAGGCTTTCATGCAGGTCTTCGGCATCGAGCCCCGACAGTTCGGTGACGATCTTCCGTTCCAGGCGACCCGGCAGATAAGGACACGGCAACGGAGCCGTGGTGAAGAAGAAATGCGGCCGCTTGAGAGGAAGATGTTCCATATGTCATCCCTGCTAGGGAGCCCTGTTTCGATGATACGGATGAGGCGGCGCTTCCAGCCAGCAAAAAAATTCAGGCGAGCCCTTATTCGATGCGGGGGCTGCGTTCGTTACAACGATTCAAGACGCGCCGGGTTCATGGCTCCCATGCGCCGGGGCGGTGTTTCGCATCTGCGAGATGAGGCGAATATCTCTGTGAACCCGGACGCATCAGCGTTCTCTCACAGAGGAGTAAATGACATGAACAAGTCCCTTCGCACTGTTTTCGCCGCCGCCGTCGTCGTCGCCGGCTTTGCCTCCACCGCCACTTTCGCCCAGAGCCCGTCCGAGGAAGCGACCTCGCGCAGCGTTCTGGCCCAGATCGACAAGGATGCCGCCCTGCGCGCCGACGTCCTGCATGTCCAGACCATCGACGGTACCGTCTATCTCAGCGGCCAGGTCGACAGCGACGCCGAAGGCGCCGACGCGGTGCAGGCCGCCCGCTCGGTTCCGACTGTGTCGAACGTGGTGAACATGCTGGTCTATAGCGGCAGCAACTAAGACCTTCGATTTTTACCGAGAAGATAAAGCGCCGCCGGACATTGGGTCTGGCGGCGTTTTCTTTTATTGGCGCCGCATCCCCAGATCTGCCACGAGCTTCGCCCGTATAGGGGATTGCAGCCATCGCTCCCAGATCTCCGCGGTCGCCTGAACCCGGCGCTGCTGGAATTCTGGATGGGCGGCATCGATATCGGATCGATACCTGCCGTCGGAATGGCTGGTGACGATGACCGGATCAGCCCCGAACTGATCGCCCGTGACATCGACAAGCCACGGACCGCACGCTACCCAGGCATGCCGCGCCTCCGGCTCGGAAGAAGTGCTTCGAAACCATCCATGCCGCACCTCCGCCGGCATACCGAGATTATCCAAGACCTTCCGGACGAAAGTACTGGACCGGCCGCAGGTGCTGTAGGACAGAGTGGTCGTCGCGGTTTCATGAGGTTCTGGGGACATTTGACGTTGCCAGTCCGGCCAGACTGTCTCGAGAAAGTCTCTCGCGCCGGATGCGATGGCCGTCAGCGAATCACGGTGCGGCAAGTCCGTCCCCTTCAGCCTGCAAAAAAGGGGCGCCTGAGGCGCCCCTTCGGTTTGTTCCATCGGCCCAGACTGGCTTTACCAGCGCAGGACGCGCGGGCCCAGCAGCGCGCCGACGCCCGACAGGACGACGATCGCCAAGCCGTACCATAGCAGCACCGACACGCCATGATCGTTATGGCAGGCCAAGGCGTGCGCGGCCGAGGCCACCGATCCGGCCAGCAATCCGGCGATGGCGCCGGATCGCGCGGGGCTGGTCGGGGCGCCCTTGCGCATGGCGGCCAGGATCAGGCCGAAAGCGGGCACGGACAGCAGGGCGATGTCGAGGCTGCACCAGAACGCCGACAGAGTATCGGTGCTGGCGGGGTCGAGCACGGCGAACAGCAGGAAGGGCAGCGTGCCGGGGATCAGCAGCAGCGCGTTGAGCGGTCCGCTGCCCGGCAGGATGGCGCGGCGCACCAGAAGGAAGGCGCCGGCGGCCAGGACGACGGCGCCGCTTACCTTGAACAGAAACGGCTGGGCCTGGGCCATCACGGCGAAATCGCTGCGGAAGCCGAACACGATCCAGACCAGGCAGGTCGCGGCGGCGAAGGACAGGAAGAGGGCGCCCAGCAGGAAGCGCCGCAGCGAGGCGGCATCGCCTTTGCTGTCGCCGGCATGGCCGGACAGGCTGTGGATCAGATCGTCGGTGGCTTGCATCATTCTTTCTCTCGAAGGGCGGCGGCCTTCAATTTGGCCAGGGCGCGATGTAAGGTTACCCGGATTGCCCCTTCGCTGGTGTTCAGCCGCCCTGCCGTCGCCTTGACGCTGGCACCTTCGATGGCCAGCGCGCGCACCACTGTCTGCTGGCCTCCCGGCAAGGTCGACAGATGGTGCTCGAGGTCGAGCATAGTGCGGTCGAAATCCTCGGCGGGCGCTTCGGCGATCTCGGCGAGATCTTCGAAGGTCAGGTCCATGCGCCGCGACGCGTCGCGACGCAGGCGCCGGGCGCCGTCGATCATTTTGTACCGCGTGATGGCGAACAGCCAGGGCATGAAAGGTCTATCCGGGTCCCAAGTATGTCGTTTCTCGTGAAGACCGATCAGGATCTCCTGAACCAGGTCTTCGGCTTCATAGGTTTGCAGCCCAAGCTGGCCCAGACGGTGCCGCACCAGCTTGCGCAACAGAGTCGCGATGTCCTTGAGCAGCCGCTGATAGGCTGCGGCATCTCCCTGTCTTTCGGCCCGCATGGCCTCGGCCCAGAGAAGTTCACGCGTCTCCATATGAAGGGTCCTTCGCTGCCCGGAAGCCGGTCGTTACAGTGCCGGCGGAAAAATTTTTATTTGCCCCTCCCGTTACGCCGCGCCCGGTGCGGTCGAATAACCGGAAGAAGCGCTTTGCTTCCTACCTAGTCTTATCGGGAGATTGATGATGTCTGTAAAGTTCGCTTTTGCCGCCGCTGCCGCTATCTCTGCTTTCGGCGCCTTCGGTTCCGCAGCCCGGGCCGATACGCCCGAGATCAAGAATGTCGTTCTGGTACATGGCGCCTGGGCCGACGGCTCCAGCTGGGGCGAGGTGATCGCGAAGCTGCAGGCCGCCGGTCTCCACGTCACCGCGGTGCAGAATCCGCTGACCACGGTCGAGGAATCGGTCGCCGAAACCAAGCGGATCATCGATCAGCAGGATGGTCCGACGATCCTGGCCGGCCATTCCTGGGGCGGCACGGTGGTGTCCGAGGCGGGCGCCGATCCCAAAGTCAGCGCGCTTGTCTATATCGCGGCGCGCGCGCCGGATGCCGGCGAGGATTTCGTGGCGCTTTCGGGCAAGTTCCCCACCATGCCGGTCCGTGCCGGGGTGCAGAACCAGAATGGCTGGACGGTGATCGGCGAGGAGGCTTACCTCAATTACTTCGCCAACGGCGTTCCCCACGACAAGGCTGAAGTGCTTTACGCCACGCAGGAACCGACCAAGGCATCGCTGTTCTCGGGCAAGACCACGGCCGCGGGCTGGCACACCAAGCCGGTCTATTACGCGGTGGCGAAGCAGGATCTGACCATTTCGCCCGATCTCGAACGCTTCCTGGCCAAGCGCATGAACGCCACCACCGTCGAGATCGATGGCGGCCATATGATCATGGTGTCGCATGCCGAGGAGGTCGCGGATCTGATCCTGAAGGCGGCGGGGAAGAAGTAATGTCCGTGAAGTTCACTTTTGCGGTTGCCGCGGTGAGCCTGTTCGCCGCCTGCACAGCCGAGGCCTGGAACCGGAGCGCCGGCGAGGAAATCGTCGGCATCGCGGCTGAGCCGCCGCGCAAGCGCCGGATCATTCCGATGACGGCGCCCGAGGATGACAAGACGTAAATCTCGGTAAGAGCAGGGCCGCCGCTGGACTTCGCGGCGGCCCTGGCCTTGCGTCAGGAGATGGTCCGCAGCTCGTCGGCGCTATTCAGAACGCTGTTCGCGCCGAAATGGTGCTTCCAAAGCTTGGCGCCCAATTCGGCCGAACGGTCCAGTGACGATCCTACGGTGAGCCATTTGAGAAGGGTCGGGTTGAGTCCCGCATCGAACAGCATAAAGCCGGCGGCCAGGCAGCACGTGTCGGCCTGAATGCCGCACACCAGCACGCGCTCGACGCCTTCCGCCTTGAAATAGGTGATGAGGTCGGGGGGCGGCAGATAGCCGTACTTCACGAATGTCTCGTCCGTTCGCACGAGCGGATCGTCGGCCGGAGCCGGTTTCCATCCTAATTGCCGCCAGAACGGAGTGACCGCTTCGTCGTGCCGCTCGACGGTCGATACCGAGAGCATGGTTGGCGCAAGCTCGGCGATGCCCTCGACCTGCCAGCCGGGCGGCTGGAAGCAGGGCTGTACGTCGATGACCAGAAGGGCGGATCTCAGTTCAGCTTCCAGGTATATTTGATGCGGGCCCAGGACTTGATGGGCTGGCCGTTGGCCATGACTGGATAGAATTCGCAGCCGGGTGCCGTGAAGGCGTAGAGGGCGGCGTTATCCAGGTCGGGCCAGCCGCTGCTTTGCGCGACCTTGGCTTCCAGCATCTTGCCGCTGGCATCGATCAGGAAATTCAGGACGACCGAGCCTTGCTGCTGGTTTATCCGGGCATCGTGCGGATATTCCTGCGGCATGCAGGCCTGCGGAGTCTTGAGTTTGGCGATGGTGTCCACGCCGTTCGCAGTGACCGGGTTCGCCGGATGAGGCGGGTTATAGGTCGATGTGGCGTGGTCTGTCGTGGCCGGCGGCGTATCCTCGACGTTTACTCCGGTCAGACAGGCGAGCGAAACCAGAGCAGCACCAAGAAGAAGTTTCACCCTCACTGGGGCTTCGGCGCCGGCTGCAGGCTCGGCGGCAGCGCGTTGTTCTTCAGCTGGTCGGAATTCAAATCGACCGAAGCTCCCGGCGGGGCGTCGCGCAGCAGCACGATGGTGATGCGGCGGTTGCGCGGATCGGCGGGGTTCTTGGTGTCGAGCGGATCGGTATCGGCCTTGCCGACCACCCGGTCGACGCGCTCGGCCGGAACGCCGGACAGCAGCAGCGCGCGGCGGGTCGCCAGAGCGCGGTCGGCCGACAGATCCCAATTGTCGTAGCCCTGCTGGCCGACGAACTTGGTGCTGTCGGTATAGCCGGCGATCGAGATCTTCTCAGGCAACTGCTTGACCACGCGCGACACCATGTCGAGCAGGGCGCGGGTATGGCCGAACATGTCGGGCGAGCCCGACGGGAACATGGCCAGGCCTTCCTGATCGACGATCTGAATGCGCAGGCCTTCCGGCGTATTGTCGACCATCAGGCTGTCGGCCAGCTTGCGCAGCTCGGGGATCGAGTTGATCGCCTGCTTCAGCGCCTGCTGGGCCTTCTGGAACTGCTGTTCCTCCTGCGCCTGCTCGACTTTCAGCAGTTCCTGCTCGGAGATGCTCTGCGCCTTGTCGCGGCCGCCGGACGATTTGTCCTGCGCCTTGTCCTTGTCGATCTGCTTGCCCGAGGCGCTGCCGCCGGTGCCGGGGGCTTCGCCGCCCGCGCCGGGGCCGTTGCCTTCCTCGCCGCCTTCCTTGGGATCGGTCAGGGCGTCGCCGCCCGAGCCGATGGTGGGCGGGGGCAGGGCCAGGGCGAAGCTGGGCGTGGTGCCCTGCGACGACATGGCGCCCTGGCCGACGGTCTGGCCGCCCAGCATGCCGCCGGCGCCGCTGGCCGATTTGGACACGGTGGTCGGGGCGAAGTAATCGGCGATGCCGGTCAGCTGCTCCTCGGTCACCGCGTTCAGCAGCCACAGCAGCAGGAAGAAGGCCATCATCGCGGTCACGAAGTCGGCATAGGCCACCTTCCAGGCGCCGCCGTGATGGCCGCCCCCGTACTTCTTGACCCGCTTGATGATGACTGCTTTGCCTTCGGCCATGATCCCGCCCTCTGCCTCTGCCTTTTGGCCGCGCGCTTATTCCGGCGACAGGTTGGTGACGGTCTCTTCCAGCTCGGCGAAGCTGGGGCGCACATGCGGCGGCAGGGTCTTGCGGCCGAATTCGATCGAAACCTGCGGGGCATAGCCCATCATGTGGGCCAGCAGGCAGGCCTTGATGCAGTTGAGATAATCGCTCTCGGTCTTGTACACGCCGGCCAGCGACGCGCCGATCGGGGCGACGAAGCCGTAGGACAGAAGCACGCCCATGAAGGTGCCGCACAGCGCGCCGCCGATCAGGTGGCCCAGCACTTCCGGCGGCTCGGTGATCGAGCCCATGGTGTGGATGACGCCCAGCACGGCGGCCACGATGCCCAGCGCCGGCATCGCGTCACCCATGTTGGTGATGGCGTGGGCGATGGCGCCTTCCTCGTGGTGATGCGCTTCGATCTCGGCGTCGATGATCGATTCGACCTCGTGGGCGTTGTTGGTGCCCAGGGTCAGCAGGCGCAGATAATCGCACAGGAATTCGCGGGTGTGGTGGTCGGCGTTGAAGCCGGGGAAGCGCGAGAAGATGGCGCTTTCATCGGGGCGCTCGACGTGGCTTTCCAGCGCCAGGTCGCCCTTGGTCTTGGCCAGCTTGAACAAAGAGTAGAGCAGGCTCAACGTCTCGATATAGGTCGACTTCTTGTGGCGCGAGCCCTTGATCAGGGTGCCCATCGCCTTACCGAAGCTGAGGACCACTTCCTTCGGATTGCCGATGATGAAGCTGCCGGCCGCGGCGCCGCAGATGATCAGCCACTCGAACGGCTGAATGAGAACGCCGATCTCGCCCCCGCCTGCGACATAGCCGCCGAGAACGGAAACAATCACGACACCACAACCGATCAGTACGAACATGCTGTTCCCCAGTCCCCTTCAGCAATCGAGACACAATGCTATATTTCCAGCAAATTGTCTCGGGTCAATCGGTTACCCTCGATTCTTCAACAACAACTTGGCGGCTTCGACGGCGAAATAGGTCAGCACCCCATCCGCGCCGGCGCGCTTGAAGGCCATCAGGCTTTCCAGCACCGTCTTGTCGTTGTCGAGCCAGCCATTATCGATGGCACCTCTTAACATTGCGTATTCACCGGACACCTGATACGCGAATGTCGGCACCCCGAATTGTGCTTTCACGCGCTGCACGATGTCGAGATAGGGCATGCCCGGCTTGACCATCACCATGTCGGCGCCTTCGGTCA
This sequence comes from Alphaproteobacteria bacterium, assembly GCA_021325215.1. Lineage (GTDB taxonomy): Bacteria > Pseudomonadota > Alphaproteobacteria > Rhodospirillales > Magnetospirillaceae > JAJPHO01. The sequence continues at coordinate 4,456 of JAJPHO010000151.1, read as the reverse complement.
GGTCGATCGCCACTTCGCGCAGCGCTTCGTCGCTGTTGGCGGGGTTCATCTGATAGGTCTTCTTGTCGCCCTTCAGCAGCCCGCCCGAGCCCACCGCGTCGCGGAACGGCCCGTAGAAGCACGAGGCATATTTCGCCGCATAGGACATGATCGAGGTGTGCACGAAACCGGCCTGGTCGAGGCCGTCGCGTAAGGCACCGATACGGCCATCCATCATGTCGGAGGGCGCGATGATGTCGCAGCCGGCTTCGGCCTGGACCAGCGCCTGCTTGATCAGCACCTCGACCGAGAGGTCGTTGTCGACATAGCCGTCGACCACGATGCCGTCATGGCCGTCGCTGTTGAAAGGGTCGAGCGCCACGTCGCAGACGATGCCCATGTCGGGGAAGTGATCCTTCACCGTGCGGACGGTGCGGCAGATCAGATTGTCGGGATTGATGGCTTCCCGCGCGTCGGGCGTCTTCAGTTTGGGATCGATCGAGGGGAACAGGGCGATGGCCGGAATACCGAGGCCGTGCGCCTCCTCGACGGCGGCCAGCAGCTTGTCGATCGACAGGCGCGAAACGCCGGGCATCGAGGCGATCGGCTGGACGATGCCTTCGCCCTCGACCACGAACAGCGGCCAGATCAGATCCTTGACCGTCAGCACAGTCTCGGCGACGAGGTCGCGCACCCAGGGGGAGCGGCGGTTGCGGCGCATGCGGGTGCGGGGGAAAGCGGCGAAACTGTCTGAGATGCTCACGATATTGCGTCACCCTGAAAGCTGGATCACACTTACATACAGCGCTCGCATAGCGGGCGCCAATCACGATTAAGCAGAGCTGGGGTGTAAGGGTGGGCGAAATTCTGTTCGAATTCTCGCGGGTGGGCAACGTCATGCGGGTTACCGCCATCGACGTCGACACCAATACGGAGATCGTCATCGCCGGTCCGGTCAACGCGCCTCAGGCCGCTTTGCAGAATACTGCCCTGCAGAAACTTCGTTATGTCCTGGCCAAAAAGAAAGGCGAAAAACCATGAAGTTCCCGTTCCGGTTGGCGCTGCTTGCCGTCTTCTCGACAGGCCAGGCGCTGGCTGCCGATCCGCAATTGCCCGTCGCTCCGCTGAAGGAGGTCGCCGGGCTGGTGAAAGCGGAAAACCTGAAAGCCGACATCGAGAAACTGGTTTCGTTCGGCACCCGTCACACTTTGTCCTCGGCCACCGATTCCAAGCGCGGCATCGGGGCGTCGCGCGCCTGGGCCAAGGGCGAGTTCGAGGCGATCTCCAAGCAGTGCGGCGGCTGCCTGACCATCATGGCGCCGACCGACACGGTGTCCGGCAACCGCATTCCGCAGCCGGTCGAGATCGTCAATGTGCTGGCGGTGCAGAAGGGCACGACCGACCCCAAGCGCGTGGTGATCATCTCGGGCCATATCGACAGCCGCGTCACCGACGTGATGGATGCCGACCATGACGCGCCCGGCGCCAATGACGACGGCTCGGGCACCGCCGCGGTGATCGAGGCGGCGCGCGCGCTGTCGCACAAGAAATTCGCCGCGACCATCGTCTATGCGGTGCTGACCGGAGAAGAGCAGGGGCTTTATGGCGGCAAATTGCTGGCCAAGACGGCGCAGGAACAGGGCTGGCAGGTCGAAGCGCAGCTCAACAACGACATCATCGGCAATGTCGAGGGCCTGAACGGCAAGGTCGACCGCGACCATTTCCGCCTGTTTTCCGAGGGTACCCGGGCGAACGAGACCGAGGCTGAAATCAAGCGCCGCCGCCTGACCGGCGGCGAGATCGACAGTCCGTCGCGCAACCTGGCCCGTCTGGTCGCCGAACTGACCGGCGCCGTGTTCCCTGATTTCCACGCCAAGATGATCTACCGCGCCGACCGTTTCGGCCGCGGCGGCGACCAGGCACCGCTGCAGGAGGTCGGCTTCCCGGCCATCCGCATTACCGAAGGGGCCGAGAATTATCATCGCCAGCACCAGGACCTGCGGACCGAGAACGGCATCAAATATGGCGATATCGCGGATGGGGTGGACATTCCCTATCTGACCCGCATGACCCAGGTGAATGTCGTTGCGCTGGCCGACATGGCCTGGGCTCCGGCACCGCCGCCCGAGGTCAAGATCGACGGGGCGGTCAGCGACGACACCACCTTGATCTGGAACGACACGCTCGGCGCCGCCGGCTATTGGGCGCGCTGGCGTCCGACCGATCAGCCGGCCTGGGAAAGCCAGCGCTATGTCGGTGACCACCAGATCGTGCTCAAGGATTGGGTGATCGACGATTGGGCGTTCGGTGTCGCGGCGGTTTCGCCGGAAGGCTATGTCAGCCCGACGACCTTCGCGGCGGCGCGCTGATCCGGTGAGAAGGTACGCCTCGGCGCTTCTTTGCATGATGTGGCTGAGCGGCTGCGCCGGACCGGCGCGGCCGCCGGTTGACGAAGCGGAGGAAGCGCCGATCGACGATCCGCTGGAGAGCCTCAACCGCCATACGCAGACCGGTTTCCTGTTCGTCGACGACCATGTGCTGTATCCGGTCGCCGACGCCTATGGCGAAGTGGTGCCGGACCGCCTGCGGGCGTCGGTCCGCAACCTGCTGGAAACGCTGGGGCAGCCCGCCGTCGCGTTGAATCATCTGCTGCAGGGCAATCCGCGTTATTCGTGGAATGCCTTCGAGCGGCTGGTGGTCAACGCGGTCGTCGGGATCGGCGGCCTGTTCGACGTGGCGACCGATTGGGGATTGCCCTATCGGCCCGCCGATTTCGGCCAGACCTTCGGAGTCTGGGGCATCGGCGACGGGCCTTATCTTTTCCTGCCGTTCTTCGGCCCATCCAATCCGCGAGACTCGATCGGGCTTGCGCTTGGCTTCGCCGCCAATCCGGCGGTGCTGCTCGACGGTTGGGAGGCGGCCGGCGCGCTGGGCGGCGAACTGGCCGTGGGCGCGGTCGACGGGCGGTCGCGGCGGACCGAGGTGCTTAACCGGCTGCGCCACGAATCGTTCGATTTCTATATTTCGCTGCGCGCCGTCTATTATCAGAACCGGCGTTTCCGGGTCGAACAGGGCCGAAACGGCGAGTAGGCCCGGTCTGATCCATATCAAAGCGGCGTGACGGCATGCGCCTAGGATTGCTCCTGCTGGGATGGTTCCCGGCCATCCAAGGGAGTTATGCCATGCCGATTTCCCGTTCTTCGCTGCTTCGCTGCGCCGCGTTGATCGTTTGCGGTGTTTGCCTGTCCGTTTCGGGGCGCCCGGCTGTCGCCGAGACGCCTGCCGGTCCCCAGGCCGTCGTCGAGACATTCGATGCGGATCTTCTTGCCGCCATGCGCGGGGCCGGGCCGCTCGGACCCAAGGGCAGGTTCGCCCGGCTCGAGCCTTCGATGGCCGGAGCCTTCGACATGAAGGGCATGGCCCAGCGCATCATGAAGGCGCGCTGGAAGCACCTGACCGACGACCAGAAGGCGCGTTACGTCGCCGCTTTCGCGCGGTTCGAGACGGCGCAATATGCAGCCTGGTTCGACACCTATACGGGGCAGTCTTTCCAGGTCGGGCCGGCGCAGCCGATCCCTGGGGGCGGCATGATGATCTCGTCGGTCATGACCGGAGGAGGCGGGCCGAAGCTCGTGTTGGATTATTCCGTCGCCCAGGGCGAAGACGGCGGCTGGAGGATCGTCGATGTGCGCTATGCGGGCTGGATGAGCGTCGTGGACCGGCGCTCATCGGAATTCGTCGATATCACCGCGCGCCTCGGCGTCGAGGCACTGATCGCCCGTCTTGACGCCAGCACCCAGTCGGCGCTGGCGCGGGCCGACGATCACGCCGCGCCGCATCTGCTGCAATACCGCACCGAGCTGTGGAGCTTGCCGCTGCCGGCCATCGACTGAGGAAATGATCGTTTTGCGATAAAAAAAGCGGGCCGCAAGGCCCGCTTGAACAAAGTATTTTCGGTGATTTACTTCGCGACGCGCGGGCGGCGGCCCCGGCGCTCAGCACTGCTGCCGGCGGCGCGGCCAAGACCGATTTTCTTCGCGAATTCAGATCGCTGCGCGGCGTAGCTCGGCGCAACCATCGGGTAATCCGGCGGCAGGCCCCATTTCGCGCGATATTCATCAGGCGTCATGTTGTAGGTGGTCCGCAGATGACGCTTCAGCATCTTCAGCTTCTTGCCGTCTTCCAGACAGACAATATATTCCGGCGTCACGGACCGTTTCACGGAAACGGCCGGCCTGGGAGCTTCGGCTTTTACTTCCTGAACCTGCCCATCGGCCTGGCTGAGAGAATTATAGACCGTATGGATAAGATCCGGAATCTGGTTCGCCTGGATCGCGTTATTGCCGACATATGCCGCCACCACCTCGACAGCCATTCGCAGGATGTCGTCGCGGGAATTTTTCTCGGCTGCGCTTTCGCTCATGTGGTGTTCACCGATGAAGATGGTTGTGATTTCTCTATTTTTGCGGGTTATGTA
>JAJPHO010000033.1 GCA_021325215.1 Alphaproteobacteria bacterium | reverse complement strand
ATCAACGAGGACATCACCCTGCGCAAGGAGTACGAGGCGCGGCTGAACTGGCAGACCAATTACGATTCCCTCACTTTGCTGCCCAACCGCATGCTGGCCCTCGACCGGCTCGGCCAGTCGATCGCGCTGGCCGAAAGCACCGGGACCGAAGTGGCGGTGATCGTGATCGACATCAAACGCTTCAAGATGGTGATCGAATCCATGGGCCATGCGGCCGGCGACGAGATGCTGCTGGAGGCAACCCGGCGGCTGCGCGGCGTGGCGCGTTCGGAAGACACGTTGGCCCGCCTCGGCAATGACGATTTCGCCCTGATACTGCACGACGCGCAGGATTCCCGGCTCTTGCAGCAGACATTGGAAACGATCCGCCACAGCTTCGCCGAACCCGTCTTCATCGAGGGCAGCGAGGTATTCATCTCGGTGGCGATCGGGGTCGCGCTCTATCCGACCGATGGCGACAATGCTTCGGACGTGCTGCGCAACGCCCATGCGGCGATGAGTTCGGCGAAATGCGAAGAGAACAGCTGCTGGCGTTTCTTCACATCCGAACTGGATTCCGAACTGCGCAGCCATATCCAGGCGGAGAGCAAATTGCGCCATGCGCTGGACAATGGCGAATTCAGCCTGTGCTACCACCCGCTGATCGATATCCGGACCGGCGAGATCGCCGCCGCCGAGGCGCTCTTGCGCTGGCACAATGCCGATCTCGGCCATGTCCGGCCGGACTTCTTCATCCCGATCGCCGAGGAGACCGGCCTGATCGTTCCGATCGGCGCCTGGGTGGTAGAGCAGGTTTGCCGCGATTTGGCGGAATGGCGCGATGACGGGCTGCCGCCCCTGCGCATCGCGGTCAATGTCTCCAGCCGGCAGCTGACCGATTGCTCGCTGCTGGACGTGATCGGCGAGGCCTTGGACCGCAACGGCTTCGGCCCCGACTGCCTCGAGCTGGAGGTGACGGAACGGCTGTTGCTCGACCGCTCGTCCAAAACGCTTAAACTGCTCGGCCAGTATCGGGATGCGGGCCTGCGATTCTCCATCGACGATTTCGGCACCGGTTATTCGTCGATGAGCTATCTGACCGCCTTTCCCTTCGACGTGCTGAAGATCGACCGGTCCTTCATCTCGAAGGTGACCGAGCGCAGCCAGGACGCCGCCCTGACCCAGGCGATCATCGCCATGGCCAAGAGCATCCAGATGGAAATCGTCGCGGAGGGGGTGGAGACGGAAGAGCAGCTCGACTTCCTGCGGAAATCGGGCTGCACCTTCGCCCAAGGGTATCTGTTCGCCAAGCCGATTCCCGCGGCCGGCTTCGCCAGCCTCCTGCGAGGCTGGCGGAACACGGTTACTTCGCCTTTACGGCATCCAACGCCAAATTGAGCTTCAGCACATTGACGCGCGGTTCGCCCAGCAGGCCGAACGTGCGGCCTTCGGTGCTGGCCTGGACCAGCTTGACCGTCTCGTCGGTGCTCAAGCCGCGCGCCTTGGCGACGCGGGGAACCTGATAGAGCGCCGCCGCCACCGAGATATGCGGATCGAGGCCGCTGGCCGAGGTGGTGACCAGGTCGACCGGCACGTCACCCTTGGCGTCGGGATTCTCCGCCTTCAGGGCTTCGATGCGGCTCTGCACGTCGGCGATCAGCGCTTTCGAGCTGGGCGCGGCGTTGCTGGCGTTCGACGCGGCGGCGTTATAAGGCGCCGGCACCGTCTTGGTGGAATCGTTCGGATCGGTGTCGGTGGTCGCCGACGGACGACCGTGGAAATAGGTCGGACCGGTGAAATTCTGGCCGATCAGCTCGGAGCCGATCACCGTCCCGTCCGCTTTCTTGATCAGGCTGCCATGCGCCTGGTAGGGAAACAGCGCGCCGGACAGATAGGTCATTCCCAGCGGATAGGCGATGCCGACGATCACCGTCAGAACGATGGTGGCGAGAACGGCCTGCCGAATATGTTTGAACATGGTCATTTACCTCACGCCAGGCCGAGCGCGGCGATGATCAGGTCGATCACCTTGATGCCGATGAAGGGCACGATCAGCCCGCCCAGCCCGTAGATCAGAAGATTGCGCCGCAGCAGCACTTCCGCCGAGGCCGGGCGATAGGCGACGCCCTTCAGAGCCAGCGGGATGAGCGCGATGATGATCAGCGCGTTGAAGATGATGGCCGACAGGACCGCGCTCTGCGGGCTGGCCAGACGCATGACGTTCAGCGCCTGCATCTGCGGATAGCTGGCCACGAACAGCGCCGGGATGATGGCGAAGTACTTGGCCACGTCGTTGGCGATCGAGAAGGTGGTCAGCGAACCGCGGCTCATCAGCAATTGCTTGCCGATCATGACGATCTCGATGAGCTTGGTCGGATCGGATTCCAGATCCACCATGTTGCCCGCCTCGCGCGCCGCCTGGGTGCCAGTGTTCATCGCCACCCCGACGTCGGCTTGAGCGAGCGCCGGAGCGTCGTTCGAACCGTCGCCGCACATGGCGACCAGGCGGCCCTTGGCCTGCTCTTCACGGATCAGCGCCAGCTTGCGTTCCGGGGTCGCCTCGGCCAGGAAGTCGTCGACGCCGGATTCGGCGGCGATGGCGGCGGCGGTCAGCGGATTGTCGCCGGTAATCATCACCGTGCGGATGCCCATCTGGCGCAGCGTCTGGAAACGCTCGTGGATGGCCGGCTTGATGATGTCCTTGAGATAGATGACGCCCAGCAGGCGGCCGTTCTTGGCCACCACCAGCGGCGTGCCGCCGGCCTTGCCGACCCGCTCCACCGCCGCGTTGATCTCGCGCGGCTGGGTGATGCCGGAATTGGCCGGCCAGTCATTGACCCACTTCAGCAGCGTGTCCGAGGCGCCCTTGCGGATCTGGGTGTCGCCATAATCCACGCCGCTCATGCGGGTCTGCGCGGTGAACGGCAGGAAGGTCATGCCGGCCGGGGTCTCGTTCTCGTTGAAGCCGAAGCGCTGACGGGCCAGGACCAGGATCGACTTGCCTTCCGGGGTGTCGTCGGCCAGCGAGGACAGGAACGCCGCCTCGGCCAGCTCGCGCTCGTTCACCGACGGCAGCGGGATGAATTCCGCCGCCTGGCGGTTGCCCAGGGTGATGGTGCCGGTCTTGTCGAGCAGCAGCACGTCGATGTCGCCGGCGGCTTCCACCGCGCGGCCCGACTTGGCGATGACGTTGAACTTGACCAGACGGTCCATGCCGGCGATGCCGATGGCCGAAAGCAGGCCGCCGATGGTGGTCGGGATCAGCGCGACGAGCAGCGCGATCAGGAACACCACGGGCAGATTGGCGCCCGAGAAGATCGCGAAGGCCGGCAGGGTGCTGCAGACGATCAGGAAGATCACCGTCAGGCCGACCAGCAGAATGGTCAGCGCCACCTCGTTCGGGGTCTTCTGGCGCTTGGCGCCTTCGACCAGCGCGATCATACGGTCGAGGAAGGTTTCACCGGGATTGGTGGTGATGCGCACGACGATGCGGTCGGACGCCACGCGGGTGCCGCCGGTGACCGCCGAACGGTCGCCGCCGGATTCGCGGATCACGGGGGCGGATTCGCCGGTGATGGCGGATTCGTCCACCATGGCGATGCCGTGCACCACGTCGCCATCGCTGGGGATGGTGTCGCCGGCCTCGACCAGGACCAGATCGCCGACACGCAAGCTGGCGGCCGGAGTCGCGGTCCATTTGGTGTCGCGGTCCGAGGCCAGCTTCTTGGCCGGAGTGTCGGTCTTGGTCTTGCGCAGACTGTCCGCCTGGGCCTTGCCGCGGCCTTCGGCGACGGCTTCGGCGAAATTGGCGAACAGCACGGTGAACCACAGCCAGGCGGCGATCTGGCCCATCACGCCGACATAGTCCTTAACGCCGATGGCGACGTCGCGGGCATAGATCACGGTGGACAGAACCGCCACCACGCCGGTGGTGAACATCACGGGATTGCGCACCAGCTCGCGCGGGTCGAGCTTGCGGAACGAGGCAATGATCGCATCGCGGAGGATCGTCCCTTCGAAAAGGGCGATGGAGTTTGGGCGATGAACGCTCATGGAAACACCTGTCAGAAGCTGGTGCCGGCGGCGAGCGACAGATGCTCGACCAGCGGACCCAGCGCGATGAAGGGGAAGAAGGTCAGGCCGCCGACCACGACGACGATGGCGATCAGCAAACCGATGAACAGCGTGCCGTGCGTCGGGAAGGTACCGGCGGACGGCGGCACCAGCTTCTTCGCGGCGACCGAACCGGCGATCGCCAGGGTCGGCACGATGACGATGAAGCGGCCCAGCAGCATGGCGATGGACAGCATCGTGTTGTGATAGAGTGTGTTGCCCGAGAAACCGCCGAACGCCGAGCCGTTATTGGCCGTGGTCGAGGTATAGGCATACAGCGCCTGGGTCAGGCCATGCGGACCGGCGGCGGAGATCGCCGCGGTGCCGGCCGGCAGGGTGACGGACAGCGCGCCCAGGCCGAGGATCGACAGCGGGAACACCAGAATGACCAGGACCGCCAGCTTGACCTCCTTGGCCTCCATCTTCTTGCCGAGATATTCCGGCGTGCGGCCGACCATCAGGCCGGCGATGAAGACGGTCAGGATCACGAAGACGATCATGCCGTGCAGGCCGGCGCCGACGCCGCCGAAGATCACTTCGGACAGCATCATGTCGAACAGCGGAACCAGGCCGCCCAGCGGCGTGAAGCTGTCGATCATGGCATTGACCGCGCCGCACGAGGTGTCGGTGGTGACGGTGGCGAACAGCGCGGAATTGGCGATGCCGAAGCGCAGCTCCTTGCCTTCCATGTTGCCGCCCGGATTGACGTCGGTGGCGACCTGGTCGACGCCCAGCGGCTCGAACAGCGGGTTACCCGACGATTCGGCCCAATAGCAGAGACCGATGCCGACCACCATCATGATGCTCATGGCGATGAACAAAGCGCGGCCCTGGCGGAAATCCTTGACCAGCTTGCCGAAGGCGAACACCAGCGCGCCCGACAGCACGACGATCGACCACATCTGCACGAAGTTCGACAGCGGGGTCGGGTTCTCGTAGGGATGCGCCGAATTGACGTTGAAGAAACCGCCACCATTGGTGCCCAGCAGCTTGATGGCGGTCTGCGAGGCGACGGGCCCCTGCGCGATGGTCTGCTGCGCGCCGTCGAGGCCGGCGGCGGTGACATAGGCATCGATGTTCTGCGGCACGCCCTGCCACACCAGGAACAGCGTGAACAGGATCGCCAGCGGCAGCAGCACATGGACGATGCCGCGCACCAGATCGACGTAGAAATTGCCCAGCGTCTTGGTCGAGCGCCGCGAGAAGCCGCGGATCAGCGCTACGGCGACGCACAGTCCGGTGGCGGCCGAGGTGAAGTTGTGCACCGTCAGGCCGGCCATCTGGCTGAAATAGGAGAGAGTGCTCTCGCCGCCGTAATTCTGCCAGTTGGTGTTGGTGGTGAAGCTGACCGCCGTGTTGAAAGCCAGATCGGCGTTCACCGCGGCTTCGCCGGCCGGATTGAACGGCAGATAGGCCTGCAGGCGCAGGATGGCATAGAGCGCCAGCAGCGTCACCAGATTGAAGATCAGCAGCGAGATCGCATAAGCGGTCCAATGCTGCTCCTGGTCGCGGCGCACGCCGCAGACGGCCAGGATGGCGCGCTCGATCGGCGCAAGCACCGGCGACAGCCAGGTCTTCTGGCCGTCATAGACCCGCGCGAGATACAGGCCCAGAGGCAGGGCGGTGGCGAGCAGAACGGCGCAATAGACGACGATCTGCAGAATACCGGAAGCATTCATCAGAATTTCTCGGGATTAATGAGGGCGTAGCCGAGATAGACCAGCAGCAGGGCGGCCACGACTGCGCCCAAGAGGAAATCGAAGCCCATCACATTGCCTCGCAGCCACGGACGAACAACACGCCAAGCACGAAAAAGACAATCGCGCCGGCGACGAAAATCGCATCTAACATGATTACTCCCCGGCAGATTTGCCGTTCGTGCTCCTTTTAGGCCAGGTTGGCGTCAGGCATCCATGCGGTTTTGCCGAGGGGTGCGTAAAGGCGGCGTAAAAATTCTGTTATTCCGGCATTAAGACCATTGTGCGGTTTGTAATTCTCCGCCCGGACGGGTATAAATTCCGCCTTCGCCCATCAGATCGAGGGACCTCGTGCTCAGCCCCTCCGACTATCGCGCCGGTGTAGGAATCGTCCTCGTCAATTCCCGCGGCCTGGTGTTTTCCGGCCGGCGCCGCGACAATCGCGATCATCCCTGGCAGATGCCGCAAGGCGGCCTGCAGGACGGTGAAACCCCGCGCCAGGCGGTCTTCCGCGAAGTGCGCGAGGAATTGGGCACAGACGCGGTCAGCGTCCTCGAATTCCGCCCCGACTGGCTTTGTTACGACTATCCCGCGCCGGAATCGTCGCGCCGCGCCACGCTCTATCGCGGCCAGCGCCATCTCTGGTATCTGCTGCGCTTCGACGGCGCCGATGCCGAGATCGATATCGATGGCGCCGAGGGCGAATTCTCGGCCTGGCGCTGGAACACCCCGGCCCAGATTATCGACGAGGCCGTCTCCTTCAAGCAGCCCGCTTACCGCCAGGTCATGCGCTATTTCGCGCCCTCGCTGATGAGCCTGTCATCGGGCCGTCCTTCCGGCCTGACCCGCATCGCCGCCGCGCGCCGCCGCCACCAGATTTCCGCCTGATGTCCTTGATTTGCTGGGTTGTCACCGACGGCAAGGTCGGTATGGAAAACCAGTGCCTGGCGATCGCCCGGCGCCTGGGCCTCGATCCGGTCGTCAAACGCGTGAAAATGCGAGCGCCGTGGAAACAGCTCAGCCCCTGGGGTCTGCGCCTGGGCAACCGCTGGTCTCTCTCGCCCCAAGGCGACCAGTTGGACGGCCCCCTGCCCGATCTGCTGATCGCCACCGGCCGCCACAGCGTCACCTCTTCCCTGGCGATCCGCGACCTCACGAAGGGCAAATGCGTCCGCGTGCAGATCCAGAATCCCGGTATCGATCCGAAGAATTTCGATCTGGTGGTGGTGCCGCGCCATGATCAGCTGACCGGACCGAACGTTCTGGTGACGCGCGGCGCGCCGCATGGCGTCACCCCCGCCGCACTCGAGGCCGCGCGCGAGAAATTCGCCCCCCGCCTCGCTTATCTGCCGCAGCCGCGCATCACGCTGCTGCTGGGCGGCGACAATGGCGTCTACAAGCTGACCAGACTGGCGGCGGAAAACCTGGCGCAGTGCCTGTCCACCCTGGCGCGGGGAACGCATGGTTCGGTGATGGTAACGCCGTCGCGCCGCACCGGTGCCGCCATCGAGGCGATCTTCAAGGAAAAGCTGACCGGCGTGGCCGGGGAGTTCTGGGACGGCACCGGCGACAACCCCTATCTCGGCTATCTCGCTTATGCCGATCACATCGTCGTGACGGCTGATAGCGTTAACATGGTGTGCGAAGCCGCCAGCACCGGCAAGCCGGTGCATGTGGTGCCGCTGGATGGCGGTTCGGACAAATTCCGCCGCTTCCATGACGGGCTGGTCGCGGACGGCATCACCCGCCCCTTCCACGGCACGCTGGAAAGCTGGACCTATCCCACCTTCGACGATACGGGGATGGTCGCGGAGCTTATACGAAAGATGCTCGCGTAACGCGTATTTTCCATATTGGAAATATTTTGTGACTGATGTAACCTCGCCTCCGTCGTTCTTCGCGACGGGATGTCGAGGTTCATGGGTCCATTCCCTCAGATAATGCTCGCGGCGCTGGTTCTTGCCGCTTTCGCCCTGGCCTCGCAGCAGCGCTTGGCTATCGCCAGCCATAACGGCCCCGCCCCGGCCCGCCAGATCGCCTATCTGATGCGCAGCTATCACAGCTCTGCCGTCGCGTACAAATTAGTTCATAATTCTGCAACTCAAGCGATCGCAGGCCCGGCCGGCATGACCGGCTTCGTCTCCTGCGCCGATGCGCAGAACGTGGTGACCACGGTCGATCAATCCTACGGCGCCGCGCGTGACGAGCAGATCGTCGGCGAGCTGCTGCGCCAATCCTCCACGCCGCCCGAATTCGGCACCGCGATCCGGGCTGGCATCGGCGTTCCGGGCATCGGATTGTCCAATGGCACCCAGATTCAAACCGGACTGGGCGTGGTTGCCCTGCCCGCCGCCTGTGCCGTCCCCGCAGGATTGCCGGCGATGCTGACCCAGGTTCTGCCGTGAACCCGCTTCTCCAGGCCCTGTTCGCTCTGGTGATCGGCGCCATCGCTCTGTCCGTGGGCCTGCCGATGCTGCTGGATGCGCAGATGCAGCCGGCGCAGAACGATGCCGGCAACCAGCTCGCCGTGATGCAGGCCGCCGGCGCCGCTTATATCCGCAATCATTTCTCCACCTTGATCGCCGGAATCGCGGTGGGCGCCAATCAGGCCGTGACGCCGGCACAATTGGTCACCGACGGCGACCTGGCCACCAGCTTCAACGATTCCAACGTGTTCGGCCAACAGCACATCCTGGTGATCACTCAGCCTACGGCGGGACAGCTCGAGGGCATGGTCTATACCTATGGCGGCGACCAGATCGCCGACAATGTGGCGATTCGCGTGGCGGAGGCCGGACCGCCCAACGCAACGGTGCTGCTGGCCAGCGACACCGCCAATTTCGAAGGTGCCGCGGGCGGCGAGACCGTGCAGGCGCTTCCCTTCCAGGTCCTCCCCAATTACCCGATCGCGGCGGGCCACATCGGCGCGCACATCCTGCCGGCCGTTTACGAGGCCGAGGCGCCCTTCCTCAACCGCTACGCCACCGGCAATCTCGACGACAACACCATGCACACCGCCCAATATATGGACGGCAACACGCTCTATATGGGTGCCGCCGGCGCCGCGACCGCAGGCGGCAACATCGAGATGGCCGGCGGCAACGTCAATGCCGCCACCACGGTTACCGCGACACAGAAAGTGACCTCCCCGATCCTGGCCGATCCCGGCGGAGTCGATCAGGTGACGCCGGCCGGCACGTCGCAAATCAACACCCTCAATGCCTCGGGCAACGTGACGGTGACCGGCACCGTCCAAGCCTCGCTTTTCACCTACTGAAACGGCGCGCCGTGCGATACCGATCCCTTTCCGGCCGCGTCCTGATGACGATCGCACTGATCGCGATGGCCGCCACCTCGGCCCGGGCGGACGTTCCTGCCAGCAGTGTCTTCACGCGCACCGTCGCTCAAGGGCAGTCCTATCCCGGCGTCGACGCCCATAGCGAGGGATGGTTCGACGTCGGCGGGTTCTGCAAGGTGGTCGATGTCGGCGACCTCTCCACCCTGGCTCCCAACGCGCACGGCGTGCCGGTCTTCGTGCCAGGCCCACCGCAGCAATGGGAAAATTACCGAACACTCGCGGCGCCGAATTACAAAGGCCAGCTTACCCTGACCACCTGCTGCCGCCCTCAGAACAACATAGCCAGTCTGTGCACCGAAGCCGGCGCCACTCTGGTCTCGGTGGACCGCCAATACGGAAAAAACGGTGAAACGGACGAGGTAACCGCCACCTGCACCGACCAATGGGGCCGGACCTACACGGATTCGGTCGCAGTGACCTGCACCGGCGACAACGGCCCCGACGGCCAGGCGCAATGGGTCGAGGCTGCCGGCGACGTTACCAGCAATTGCACCCCCAACGCTTACGACACCGGCTGCTCCGCCGCCTGCGACAGCACCTCGACGGGGACACGCTATGACAGCTGCGGCAATCCGACGGGCTATACTTGCTCCGGCCCTCCCTGCCCGCCTCCACCACCGCCATCAGGTGGATCGACGGGGCCGACTGGATCGTCCTATTGCGCTCCAGGCACCGTGGTCAGCCAATGTACGATTTGGCCAGCTTATCAGTGCAATGCGCACCCGGATGGTTCAGGCCCCCTTCTGCCAACCGTCTATGCCGATTGTGGCGGCGAATGTCAGGTTCTTGGCGAAGGTGGCGGGGCACCCAGCACCTGGACCATCAACTCACTAAGCTGCACCTGCCAGAATGGGGTAACAGGTAGCTGTATCGGCTGGACGGGGCAAGCTACCTGCTATGTCTGCAGTTAAATGGTTCAGATCTACCTACAACGCCACCGCAATGTACTGATCTGTGCCTTCTTTGGTCTGGTCGCGGCGACAGCCGCCATTGGTTTTTATCGACATCATCTACAGGGAGCATCGTTCGTGACTTATCCTTATGCCTCGACAGATACTGCGGTTACCGGATTTGTCACCGCGCAGAACAGCGGCGGCACGCGTGGCAGCGGTGCGCAGTTCGCGCCCGCAATCATCAATAACGGCATCGCCGGAGCCACGACTGATAACGCGATCGGCTTTTCCTCGCTGTCGGCGAATGGGACTTCGACCATCGCCATGGGCAACGGGTTCAATACCGTTATCATCGACGGCGCCGGTTCGCCGGGCGTAGCCGCCTCGGGCAGTCCCGACGCCTTCTCTTTCACTGTCGATTCGACCGGATTGGTGACGCTCACCGACACCACCACCGGACACAGCCAAGCGATCAGTGGTGTCTCGTACCTGATTTTCGACGGCGCCGCCCTCGGTACCAACGCTCAGTATCAGCAGATTTATTTCATCGGAAACGCCAACCAGACGGAGGTTACCGAGCTCTATAACGCCGCTTTTGGTCGGCAACCCGACCTCGGCGGTGTCGAGTATTATGCCAATCAGTTGAACAGCGGTTATTCGTTTCAGCAGATCGCGACGGAATTCATGGCGTCTCCGGAATTCCAGGCTCGCTATGGCGCGAATGTTTCCGACACACAGTTTGTGACCAATCTCTATCAGAATGTCCTGCACCGAGCCGCTTCCTCCACAGAACTGGCGTACTACACCTCGGCCCTGGCCAATTACGAAGCCGGTTCGATCGTGAACACCACTAACCCGGTCGCATGGAGCCGGGCTCAAGAATTGCTGAACTTCACGAACTCACCCGAGAACCAGGCTGATGTTTCTGGGTTCGTGATCAATACGGCGGGAACGGCAACCAATGGTCTCGTCTACACCACACCGGCACAGGCGAGCGAATCGGCCGCGGCAGTGCTGGCGCAAGCAGAAGCGACGGGGAATCTCGATACAACGCTGATCAATCCCGCATCTGTGACCGGCGAGATTAGCAACAGCACCGGGACGGTAGATATTGACCCGCCCGGCGGATTGGTCTCCGGTATAAGCGTCAACACCACTCAGACCACCGGTATTTTCACTCTATCCCCCGGAGTTCCGGATTTTGGTGACGGTGGCTTACAAGCAAACAGTGCCACTTATACGGTCAACGGCAGCAGCGCCGGCGGCAGCTATATCTACAGCGCGGCTGGCACCGTAAATCTGCACGGAACCGGGAATATCATTAATCAGGAAGGATCAGGGCCCCAGCCCTACAGCCCCACGCCGATCATCACCGTAACCGGCTTCACCGCCGGTGACTTCCTGATCACCTCGACCACGAGCGGCGGCCAGGGCACCTACACCCTGCTGACCCCGTCAGCCTCCAACCCGCTCCATGGCTCAACGCTCTCTGCCTTCGGCTTTGGGTCGGCGAACACCAACGAATACTTCGTCAATGTCGGCTCGGTCGGCTCGGGAAGCGCCGCGGAGGTCGCGGCCGCAGCCAACAAGGTCTATGTGCCGTCCAGCAGCTTCCTCGAACAGATCGTCTTTTTTGGGCAAATCACCAGCGGAGCCAATGCAGGCGGCACGGCAGTCTTCGACTGGGCCGACATTACCGGTGCTCCATCCAGCGCGGATTCAAACGGTAACCATCAGGTCGACGCCAACGAATTCACCGGCGGGACCATTCTCGTCGGCGTTCCATCGACGTCCATCTCGACCGCCACGTTCTTCCATAAGTGACCTCAGAACATGCGCCGCCCTGTCTCCATCATCTCCGCATTTACTTTCTCGACCGCGCTCGCGGCCTGTACCGTGACCGTTGCGCCGGCGACCAGTTCCCCGCAATCCGCGGCCGAATGCCAGGGCGGTCCATATGGGTGCTCCATTGCGCAACATGATGCTTCGATGGGAGCCCTGCCTCCGGTCTCCGTCGATGTGAGCCAGCAGATCCATGATTATATCCTGGCTCACCCGGAGGTCATCGCGGAGGCGCAGCGCGGCTTGGCGGTTCGGCAGGCCGCTGAGCGGCTGACCCAGGCGAAGAAAGCCCTCGCCGACAATCACAACGCGGTCTTTACCGATCCGGCCGATCCCGTAATCGGCAATCCGCACGGCGACGTCACCATCGTCGAGTTCTACGATCTGGATTGCCCCTTCTGCCGGGCGCTCGCGCCTACGCTGAAGCAACTCGTCGAGGAAGACCACGGCGTTCGATTGGTCTTCAAGGATTACCCTATCCTCGGCCCCGGCTCCGAACTGGCCGCCCGTTATGCCTTTGCCGCGATCAAGCAGGGCAAATATGCCGAATTTCATGATGCCGTCCTGGCATCGAAGCTGCCGGAGCATCAGCTCGACGAAACAAAGATACAGGGCTTTGCCGCAACGGCCGGCCTGGATGTCGCGCGTCTCAAAACCGATGCCGCCGATCCGGCCTTGACCAAAAGAATCGCTGATAACCGGGCGCTCGCCGGAAAGCTTGGAATCAGCGGCACGCCCGGATTGATCGTCGGCGATCAGCTGCAGAGCGGTGCTTTATCGCTTGAAGCCCTCAAAAAGATGGTGGCCGACGTCCGAGCACGAAAAGTTGCCTCCGCTCGATAATCGCATCGCTATTTAGCCCCGCACCCCGCCAACCCCTCCCGCATATGCTCCGGCGGCTGCGCCTCGACACTCACCGCCGGCTTGTTCTTATAGATCGGCACGCTGACCGCCCGCGCATGCAGACACAGCTGCGGCGCCAGCAGGTCGGCGGTACCGGCGCCATAGATACGGTCGCCCAGGATCGGGCAGCCGAGCGACGCGAGGTGGACGCGGAGCTGGTGGGTGCGGCCGGTCAGCGGGGAGAGTTCGAGCCAGGCGATGCGGTCCTGCCTGCCCAGCACCTTCCACCTGGTCTGCGAGGGCTGGCCGGCTTTGTCATTGTCCTTGGCGATCGCCATCTTGCCGCGGCGGCTGTCGATCTTCTTCAGCGGCTTGTCGATCAGCCCCTCTTCGCCGATTTCGGCGTTGTTCGGCGTGCCGACGGCCAGCGCCCAATAGGTCTTCTTGATCTTGCCCTCGGCGAACAGGGCGCCGAGATCGGCCAGGGCCTTGCGGTGACGGCCGAGGACGAGGCAGCCGGAGGTGTCGCGGTCCAGGCGATGCGCCAGTTCTGGTGGGCGCGGCAGGCCGAAGCGCAGCTCGTCGAGCATCGGCCGCAGGCTGGGGCCGCCCTGTCCGCCTTCATGCACCGCAAGACCAGCCGGCTTGTCGATGACCAGCATTATTGCATCGCGGTATAAGACTCGGTCGACAAGAGAGGTAATTTCCATAGCGATTGTATACTCAGATAGCTTTACAGGGTGTCGGGAATAACCATACCATTCCGGTCGTAAGTAAATAGGCCTGTAGAGCCTTTCACGGGGGAGTCACAATGCCGACCTGGACCCAGATTTACGACCCGCTCAACCAGTTTTGGGCATCGGCGGTCATCGCCGCGCTGCCTATTTTGGTGTTCTTCGTCACTTTGGCGCTCCTTCGCTTGAAGGGTCATATCGCCGCCACGCTCACCGTCGCCACTGCCCTTGCCGTGGCGATTTTGTTTTATGGGATGCCGGTATCGATGGCGGCGGCCTCGGCGATCGACGGTTTCCTGTTCGGCGAATGGCCGATCGCCTGGATCGTCATCACCGCCGTCTTCCTATACAAGCTGACGGTCAAGAGCGGCCAGTTCGAAGTGATCCGCGCCTCGGTCACCTCGATCACCGAGGATCAGCGCCTGCAGATGCTGATGATCGGCTTTTCCTTCGGCGCGTTCCTGGAAGGCGCCGCCGGGTTCAGCACCCCCGTCGCCATCACCGCCGCCATCCTGGTCGGCCTGGGCTTCAGCCCGATTTATGCTGCGGGCCTCTGCCTGATCGCCAACACCGCCCCGGTCGCCTTCGGCGCGCTGGGCATTCCGATCATCACCGCCGGCAAGATCGGCGGCATCGACCCCATGCTGGTCGGCGCCATGGCCGGACGCCAGCTGCCCTTCCTGTCGCTGTTCCTGCCCTTCTGGCTGGTCGGCGTGATGGACGGCATCAAGGGCATCAAGCAGACCTGGCCGGCGATCCTGGTGGCCGGAGGCAGCTTCGCCCTGTGCCAGTTCCTGGTCTCCAATTTCATCGGGCCGGAGCTGCCGGACATCCTCTCCGCCCTGGCCAGCCTGATCTCCACCACCCTGTTCCTGAAGGTATGGTCGCCCAAGGAAGTGTTCCGCTTCGAAGGCGGCGGCGCCGGACAGGCGGCCCGCACCCAGCATCACTACACCCCCGGCCAGGTGCTCAAGGCCTGGTCGCCCTTCCTGATCCTGACCGTGCTGGTGACGATCTGGAGCCTGCCCGTCTTCAAGGATCTGTTCGGCAAGAACGGCGCCCTGTCCGGGATCAACTTCAACATCCCGGTGCCCGGCCTCGATAAGCTGGTCATCAAGGCGACGCCGATCGTGGCCGCCCCCACGCCTTATGGCGCGGTCTACAACTTCTCGCCGCTGGCCGCGTCCGGAACGGCCATCCTGATCACCGCGATCCTGTCCAGCTTCGTGCTGGGCATCAAGGGCGGGGATTTCTTCAAGATCTTCGGCGGCACCCTGAAGGAACTGCGCTGGCCGATCTATCTGATCGGCTGCGTGCTGGCCTTCGCCTATATCGCCAATTATTCCGGCGCCTCCTCGACCTTGGCCCTGGCTTTGGCGGGAACGGGTGTCGCCTATCCGTTCTTCTCGCCGATATTGGGCTGGCTGGGCGTGTTCCTGACCGGGTCGGACACGTCGAGCAATGCCTTGTTCTGCGGCCTGCAGGCGAATACCGCGCATGTGCTGGGCTCGTCGGACGTGCTTATGGTGGCGGCCAACACCACCGGCGGCGTGACCGGCAAGATGATCTCGCCGCAATCGGTGGCGGTGGCCTGCGCCGCATCGGGCATGGTCGGACAGGAATCGGAATTGTTCCGATTTACCTTTAAACACAGCCTGTTCTTCGTGGTTCTGATCGGCATCCTGACGGTGATCCAGGCCTATCTGCTGCCTTGGATGATCCCCGGATGAGTCTGGAATAGCTCTGAATTTGTATAAAATTTTAATCAAATGACCGCTTAAGAGTCATCGAATCTTATTCGCAGGTGCGGTAGCAGCCGGGATACGTATCGCCAAAATACTATCGGCGATTCGAGAGGGAAAAGCCCGATGCACCAACGCCCCGTCGCGTCCTCCGCTCCGGCGGAGGGCGCTTTGTCTTTGGCGGCCAAAAAAGCCGCCCCGAAGACCCGCCTCGGCAAACTGCGTGCCGATGCCCTGAAAATCTGGACCACCGGCGACATTCCGATCCTGTCCGACCGGCCAATCGGCTGGCGCTTTTACGCGCTGTCGGCTCTGGGCCTGGCCTCGCTGCTGGCCTTCGCGCTGGCTTACGGCGTGGGAGAGTGGCGGATTTCCGCCGCCGCCCGCAGTCAGGCGGAATTCGGCGAAATGCGCGACCGCGCCGCCGATTTCCGTGCCGATCTGCTGGCGCTGCAGACCGGCCTGACCGCCTATGTCGACCTGCATGACGCCGACGCCAAGGCGCAGATGAAGCGCACCGCCGAACGCGCCGCCACGGCCCTGGCCAAGATGAAGGACCTCGACGTCGCCGGCGGCGACAAGGATACGCTGGAGGCCATGGCCGCCGGCGTCGCCGCCATCGATGCCGACTTCGACAAGGTGGTCACCGCCCAGGAAACACTGGGCATGACCGACAATGACGGCATCCGCGCCAAACTCAATGCGTCCGCCAAGGCGATGCAGTCGGAAATCGATCTGTGGCCGAACCAGGATGCCCTGGCCGCGCGCATCCTGCAGATGCGCCTGGCCGAGAAGGACTTCATCCTGACCAAGGAGCCGGGCCGCCTTCGTCTGCACCGGCGCTGGTCGAACGAGGTCGACCTCAAGATCGACAGCGGCGGGCTGGACCCGGCCACCCAGGCCAAGTTCCACACCCTGCTGACCAATTACCTGACCGATTGGGGCGCGTTCGGCGAGAACAGCCTGGTGGTCAATGCCGGCTCGGCCGACATCCAGAAGGTCGCCCGCGAACTGCAGCCCAAGGTCGACGCCCTGTTCGACAAGGCCCAGGCCGCCAGCGAGCATGCCACCCTGGACGGCATCTTCATCCGCCGCCTGGTGCTGTGGACCACCATGCTGATCGGCCTGGTCTCGGCCGCCGCCTTCCAGGTCGCCGCCGCGGTGTTCCGCCGCTCGATCACCCTGCCGATCGCCGCGATGGAGCACGCCATGCGCGAAGTCGCCGCGGGCCGCCAGGGCGTCGAAATCCCCGGCCAGGGCCGCGGCGACGAGATCGGCGCGATGGCCAAGGAAGTGCAGGTGTTCAAAGACAATATGGGCGCGGTCGAACGCATGCAGGCCGAACGCGCCAAGCAGAGCGAAGCGGTGGCCGAACGCGGCCGGCGCCTCGACGCCCTGACCAGCGAGTTCGACCGCCAGGTCGCCGAGATCATGCAGGGCGTCACCTCCTCGATGGAAGCGCTGCGGGGACGCGCCGAGGCGATCACCGCCATGGCCGGCCATACCTCGGAGCAGATGGCGCTGGTCGACCAGTCGAGCCGCCAGGCGACCGACGGCGTCAACACCATCGCCGCCGCCGCCGAGGAATTGGCCGCCCAGGTCCACACCATCACCGAGCGCGTCGGCGAATCCACCGCCGTCACCAACGAGGCCGCGGATGCCGCGGCCAATACCGACCGCCTGGTGGCAGGCCTGTCCGAAGCCGCGGATTCGATCGGCGAAGTGGTGGCATTGATCACCTCGATCGCCGGCAAGACCAACATGCTGGCGCTGAACGCCGCCATCGAGGCGGTGCGCGCCGGCGAAGCCGGCAAGGGCTTCGCGGTGGTGGCCACCGAGGTCAAGGCGCTGTCGTCGCAGACCTCCAACGCCACCGGGGCCATCTCCAAACATATCGGCGCCATCCAATCCAAGACCGCCGAAGCCGTGGCTTCGATCGAAAAGATCGTCTCGACGACCGGACGCATCAAAGCCAACGCCGACAGCATCGCCGAAGCGGTGGGCAGCCAGGAGGCCGCCACCCGCGAGATCGCCCAGAATGCCGGTCTGGCGGCGGGCGGTGCGGCGGAAGTGGCTGGGAAGATCAGCTTCGCGGCCCAGCAGGCGACCGACATGGGCAAGGCCGCCCAAATCATGCTGACCGAAGCGGAAGCGACGGCGCAGCGCGCCGATCGTCTGCGCGAGACGGTGGCGGCGTTCCTCGGGGAGGTGAACGTCCTTCGAGCATAGCGCGGAGGATCGCAGCGAACGGACCGGAGGGAACGCGGAGCGGACACCCCGAGGGTGCGGGGGCGAAGGTCCCAAGGTTCCGGGCGGCGGCAAAGCCGACGTCTGGAATGGACCGGAGGGAGGCTACCCTGCCGTCTTAAAGTACCAAAGTCATCTCATCGCGGGCGACCAGGCAGCCGGCCCAGGCCTGCTTAGCCTCCGCCTCGATGCGGGCCATCGCCGGATCGGTGTTTTCCGGATCGTGATGGAAGATGGCCAGCTGACGCGCCCCCGCGGCCTGGCACAGGCGGACACCCTGCTGCCAGGTCGAATGGCCCCATCCGACCTTGGGGGCGAAATTCTCGTCGGTATAGGTGCAGTCATAGATCACCAGATCGGCGCCGCTGATCAGATCGATCACGCTCTGATCGAGCTGCCCGGGCTGATGCTCGGTGTCGGTCACGTAACAGACGATTTTTCCATCCCATTCAAGGCGATAGCCGGTGGCGCCGTCAGGATGCTTGAGCGCGCCGCTGCGCACCACCAGGCCGGGATAGAGATCGGTCAGGGTGTCGCCGGCGCGGAAATCGACGTAATCCATGTCGGCCTTCAACGCCGCCAACGGAACCGGGAAAGTCGGCGCCGCCATCTGGCTTGCCAGGACCTGGCGCACCCCGCCGCGGTCGGACAGGTGCCCGGCCATCACGCGGAACTTGTGGCCCGGGAGATAGAACGGCGTGAAGAAGGGAAAGCCGCAGATATGGTCCCAATGGGTATGGGTCAGCAGCAGAATGCCGGAGGTCTCGCCGCGCTGCATCAGATTCTGGCCCAAGGCGCGCAAGCCGGTACCGGCATCGAGAATCAGGCGGTTAGGCCCGTTCGAGACTTCGATGCAGCTGGTGTTTCCACCATAAATCATATGGTCCGGCGTCGGGCAGGCGATGCTGCCCCGGACGCCCCAAAACTTGACCTCTACGGCCATGCACCCCCTCCGAGCCTGACCTTTGCTCCCTCCGCAACACCACAACCTGCCCTGGCGGACATATTCGTGCAGAGATTGCGCTCTAACCTTATCGCCGGGACCTCAAAGGTCAAATGATTTCAACCCCGCTGCCTACCCCGGCGTGCAATGCCGAAGCAGCGCTGCCGCCATTGACGGCGATCTCGACCAACCCGGTCGAATTGACGTACCAGAAGGCCTGGCCCAGCGCCGCCGCCGAAAAAGTCTTCGCCCAGGGGATTTCGTGCCCGCCGAGACGGAGTCGATTTGCACGCGCAATAGTTGCATCACGCAAGCCGGTCATCAGATTGCCATAGCGGTCGCGATAGATCACCGCCGGCAGATCGTCGGGCCAGTCGGGAAACCGCGGCACCTCGGCCGAACGCAGCCCGGCTTCCCCGGGCGCGGCGCCCGCGGCCAGACGCCCGAGCACCGGCGCGAACAGATCGCGGCCATGAAAGCTGGCCGATAAGCTCTCCGGGCGCCAGTCTATCACATAAGCTTCCGAGCCGGACGCCCGGCGATGCACCTGCTCGAGCAAGCCATTGCCCGGCCCGACGAACCAGGCCTCGCCCAGTTTCAGCGCGACCGGCGGGCGCTCTCCCCCCACGCCGGGATCGACGACACAGAGAAAATGGCTGCCCGGCGGACAGGAACCGGCATAAGCGGCCAGCAGATAGGCAGCCTCCATCGGGCGGCGGTCGGGCGCGTCGGCGAACAGGTCGAACACCGGAACCCGGGGCGCCACGCCATGCAGCACCGCCTTGACCTGGCCGACATAGGGGCCTTCGAGGCCGAAATCCGTGTACAGAAAGATCATCGCGCCGCCCCGAAATTACAGGTACTTTCCCCCACCATGTCGCGCCTTCCCTTGCATTCCGTTCGACTGAGCTTCTTCATTTCCGCTCCGGTCCTGTGCGGCCTCCTCGCCCTGGCTCTGGGCATGGATGGCAGCTGGGACCTGCGCAACTACCATTATTACAATGGCTGGGCGCTGCTGACAGGGCATATGGGGCGTGACCTTTTGGTGTCGCAAACGCCCAGTTTCTACAATCCGCTGCTCGACCTGCCCTTTGCCTGGGCGGCCGGGCGCTTCAACGCCCGGATCATTTCCTTCGGGCTGGGCGCGCTGCATGGCCTCGACTTCATCCTGCTGACCCGCCTGGCGGAAAGCCTGCTGGCCCTGCCCGATCCGCGCCGCAAGCTCTACATCTCGGCAACGCTGGCGGCGGCCGGCTGCGGCGGCGCGGTGGCGCTGTCCGAGGTCGGCACGGTGTTCTACGACAACGTCACCAGCCTGGGCCTGATCGGCACGCTTCTGCTGCTGGTGCGGCGCTGGGACCGCATGGCGCAGGGTGACCGGCTCGACGCGGCGAAATGCGCTCTGTGGGCCGGCCTGCCGCTCGGCCTCGCCTTCGGGCTCAAGCAGACGATGATTCCCTTCGTCGCCGGCACCGGCCTCGCCTTGCTGATCGCCCTGCCCGCTCCGTTCTCGCGGCGGATTGCGGTCTGCTTATGTTTCGGCGCCGGACTGGCGCTGACCATGCTGATCGGCGGCGGGTTCTGGATGCTGCATCTCTGGCATGACTACGGCAATCCGCTGTTTCCCTATTTCAACGAGATCTTCCACTCGCCCTGGGGCCAGGCCGGCGATTACCGCGACGTCTATTACCAGCCGAAGGATTGGCTGCACCGGATCTTCTTTCCGGTGTTCTTCACCATCGACAGCCGGGTTGCCGCCGAGGTTCCCTTCTTCGACGCCCGGGTGCTGGCGCTGTTCCTGCTGATTCCGCTGTCTCCCCTGCTGGGGGCGCACAAGCGGCCGCGCACCGCCTTTCTGCTGCTGTCGATCGCGCTGGCCTATGTGGCCTGGCTGAAGCTGTTCTCGATCTACCGCTATCTGGTGGTGCTGGAGATGCTGGCGCCGCTCGCGGTGATGCTGATCTGCGAAGGGCTGCCCAAGCGCCTGGCCTTGAATGGCGGCCTGGCCGTGGTGTTCCTGCTGTGCGTCACCACCAGGCCGGCCGAATGGATACGCATGCCCTTTTCCGAACGGCCGGTCGGGGTCAGTCTGCCGCCGATCGAGGACCCGGACCACAGCATGGTGCTGATCGCCGGGCACGAGCCTTTGTCCTTCCTGATCCCGGCCTTCCCCGAGACGATGCAGTTCCTGCGGATCGACAGCACTTTCACCAATCCGGACCAGACCGGCGTGCCGTTCAACCGGCTGATGAAGGAGCGGATCGACGCCCATCAGGGACCGCTGCTGGCGCTGTTCATCCAGATCGAACGGCATGACGTGATCAAGCGCCTGGGCAATGACGGGCTGGCGCTGGTGCCCGAGTCCTGCGGCGTCGTCACCTCGCCGATCGGCGCCGGCGACTATTCGCTCTGTGCGGTCGTCCGCCAATGATCAACCGCCTGCTCGGCTTGTCGTGGAGGATCGAACTCTCCCAATTGCTGGCTCTCGCCGTGCCTTTGGCGGTGTCGCAGGTCTGGCTGATCGCCATGAACGTCACCGACTCGGTGATGATGGGGCGGCTTTCCGCCGAATCGCTGGCGGCCGGCGGCCTGGCCGGCACGGTCGCCTTCTCGATGCTGATCTTCACCCAGGGCCTGCTGATGGCGCTTCAGCCGATCCTGGCGCAGTACCGCGGCGCGGGCGATCTGGCCGCGGTGCCGCGCGTGGTGGCGGCGACCTTCGCCATGGCGCTGATCTGCTCGGTTCCCATCATCCTGTCGCTGCTGCTGGTCGACAAGCTGCTGATCCTGTCGGGCACCGAAGCGCCGCTGGCGGCGATGGCGCTGGATTACGAAAAGGGCTTCGTCTGGGGCATTCCCGCCGCGCTGTGGCAGATGACCTGCCGCTATTACCTGTCGGCGCTGGAACGGCCGCGCATCATCCTGATTTCAACGCTGGCCGCCTGCCTCGGCAATGTGCTCTTCAACTGGATACTGATCTACGGCCATTTCGGCATGCCGGCCTTCGGGCTGCGCGGATCGGCCTATGCGACCTCGCTGTCCTGCTGGGGCATGGCGCTGTCGATGACGATCTATGCGGCGCGCCGCAAGCTGCTGCCGGACGGCATTCTGCATGTTCGCCTGGCCGGGCTGGGCAAGGGACTGGCCGAGCTGTTCCGCATCGGCTGGCCGATCGCCTGCACCATCATCGCCGAAATGGGGCTGTTTTCGGTCTCGACCGTGCTGATGGGCCGTTTCGGACCCGTGCCGCTGGCGGCGCATCAGATCTGTCTCGGCATCTCGTCGCTGACCTTCATGGTGCCGATGGCGATCGGCCAGGCCAGCACGGTGCGGGTCGGCTTCCATATCGGCGCCGGCCAGCCGTATCTGGCCCGCCAGGCCGGTTTCCTCTCGCTCGGACTGGGCATAGGCTTCATGGCGCTGTCGGCGACCGGGCTCAAGCTGTTTTCCGGCCCGGTGATCCGGCTCTACCTCGATGCGAACGATCCGGAAATGGAGTCGGTGCTGGCGATCGGCCGGCAGATGATCACCCTCGCCGCCTTGTTCCAGCTGTTCGACGGCGCTCAGACCGTCGGCTCCGGCGCGCTGCGCGGACTGAAGGACACTCATGCCGCGATGATCTTCGCCATGACCGGCTATTGGGGATTGGGTTTGCCGTTGGGCGTGCTGCTGGCCTTCTTCCTGGGCGCCGGGCCGACCGGATTGTGGTGGGGCTTCGTCGCCGGCCTGGCGGCGGTCGCGCTTCTGATGAGCGGCCGCTTCGCGATGAAATCGTCCCGCCTGGTTGCCGCCCTAAATAAAACATAATTTTTACGTATAATACGATATAGTTGACTCCAGAAGTAGTTTAATTGTTCAATCTCCGTGATGGTGATGCACTATCTCGGGAGATGACGATGCGCCATGGCGAATGGACCCGCCGCCTGACCGGCGAACCCGCCCTCCAGGATCTGCTGGCAGATCCCTGCACGCACGCGGTCATGCGCCGCGACGGCATCGAGATGGCCACCCTCCTCACGGTGATTTCCGCTGCAAGATCCCATCTGCGGAGGGATCTTTGCCGGCTCGCCGCCTGACGACGGGGAGAGCGACGTCATGGATCTCAAGCAGCGCACGATCCTCTATGTCGGAGGACTGAAGCAGCAGGTGCCGCA
Organism: Alphaproteobacteria bacterium; assembly: GCA_021325215.1. Taxonomy (GTDB): domain Bacteria; phylum Pseudomonadota; class Alphaproteobacteria; order Rhodospirillales; family Magnetospirillaceae; genus JAJPHO01. Next base: position 16,212 of record JAJPHO010000033.1, on the reverse strand, counting down.
CTTCCGGCGCTATGTCGAAGAGCATAATGGCAGCCTGTCGCACCATGATGGCGGCATGGAGGACAATATGAGCCGGCTGGCGAAATTGTTCGGGCGCGCCGACCTTGTGCTGTTCCCGGTCGATTGCGTCAGCCATGCCGCGCAGAACGAGGTGAAGAAGCTGTGCCGGCACTGGCATAAGCCTTACCTGCCAATGCCCTCGGCCAGCATCAGCGTCTTCAAGCAGGCCCTGTCCGCCCTGGTCGGCTCCCGACCGGCGGATGCGGCGCGCACCCTGCTCCGGTAAAAAAAGCTGTTCCGGCCCGAATAAAACCGGCCTTGCCGCGATCACCATCGGTGATTGCAAACCGGCAGAGGCTCGGACATGACGATAAAGGCGCGGTTCACCGCCCTCAGCACCCTCGCGATCCTGATCATCGCGATGGCGGCCGGGATCAATTATCTCACCCTGACCCGACAGATCGAACTGGCCGAGCAGGCCCAGACGGCCAGCGTCCTCCTGCGCCAGCATCTGGACGGGGACATGATGCACGACGCCATCCGCGCCGATGTGCTGAAGGCGACGCTCGGCCTCAGATCGGGCGACGGCGGGATGATCGAGCAGGCCCGCGGGGAAGCCTCGGACCATGGCGCGCGCTTTCTGAGCAATCTGCGCAAGAACCTGACCCTGGACCTGCCCCCCGACATCCATGACCTATTCCGCAACGAGGAACCCGCTCTGCGGGCTTACAATGAACAGGCCGCTTCGGTCATCGACGCTGCGATGTCGGACGCCCGCAACGGCACGAACCGCACCGCCGGATTGCTGCCGGCCTTCGAAGCGGCATTCGGGGTCCTGGAAGGCGCCCAGGCGGGTATCAGCGACAAGATCGACACATTCTCGTCGAAGCTGAGGGACCGCCAGGTCGGCGCGGCGTCGTCCGCCAAGATTTATGCTCTTGCGCTGGCCGCTTTCACCGTTCTGATCACATCCTGCATCCCGATATTTGCCGGGCGTTCCCTGTTCGGGCCGCAAGCCAGACTGATGGACGCCATGCGGAGCCTGGCCGATGGCGCGGTGGAAATCGAGGTGCCCTTCACCGGACGGACGGACGAGATCGGCGGGATGGCGTCCGCGCTTGCCGTCTTTCAGCGGAACGCCCGGGAAAAGATCCGGCTGGAGCGGGCGCACGAGGATGAAAAGAAAGCCGAAGAGATCATGCGCCGCAAGGCGATGCTCGACCTCGCGGACGGCTTCGAACGCAGAATAGGCGACCTCGTGAAAACCACGGTCGCGGCCGCGACCGAATTGCGGGCCACCGCCGAATCGATGTCCCTGGCCTCCCGCGACGCGACCGAGCGGGCCAGTTCCGTGGCAAGCGCGTCCGAGCAGACGGCCCGGAACTCCAATGCGGTCGCGGACGCCACGGAAAAGCTCTCCCTATCGCTGCAGGGCATCAATGCGCGCATGGCCGAGTCGGGCGCCATCATCCGGGAAACGGTTGCCCGGGCCGAGGACGCCAGCGCGACGGTGAACGGGCTCGACCATATCGCCCGGAAAATCGGCGAAGTCGTGAAACTCATTGGCGCCGTGGCCGAACAGACCAATCTTCTCGCCTTGAACGCCACGATCGAGGCGGCCCGCGCCGGCGAAGCGGGCAAGGGCTTCGCCGTGGTCGCCGCGGAAGTGAAAGCGCTGGCCAATCAGACGGCCAGCGCGACCGGCGACGTGGAAAAGCAGATACATGCCATTCAGTCGGCCGTGCGCGCCTCCACACAGGCCATGGGCGGCGTCAGCGGCTCCATCGCCGGTGTCAGCGGCATTTCGGCCGCGATCGCCGATGCGGTCGAGGAACAGGTCGCCGCCACGGTCGGCATCGCCGGCACTATCGCGGAAGCGTCGCGCGGGTCGAGCGAGATCCAGATCAATATTTCCGGAGTCTTGCGGACCGCGGAAGAAGCGAGGATCGCCGCGGGTCAGGTCCTTGCCGCCGCCGGAGATCTCAACCGCAGCGGCGACGCGCTGATGCGCGAACTGGATGAATTCCTGCGCGAAATCCGCACCGCCTGATCATGCCCCATCCTTTTGCGAAGACGTCCGCGAAGCGGAAGCGGTTCTGGCTGCCCGCATGCGTTTGCGCGCTTTTCGCCCATCCGGTCGCACAGGCCGGCGAAGCCTGCCCCGACACGGCGCAGGAGATCGATACCGACCGTCCCGACGTGACCAATTCCGCCGTGGTGGTTCCGCGCGGAAGCCTGCAGATGGAGAATGGCATCACCTGGACCGGCGGACCGGCGACCGGACTCGACGGCCCCAACAGCCGGGTGCGGCTCGGGATCGCCGAGTGCAGCGAATTGTTCGTCGATCTCCCCGATTATTCCTCGGCCAGTGCCGGAGTCTCCGGCATCGCTCCCGGCCTCAAGCGCCAGATCGAATGGCTGCCCGATGGGCTGTCGGCGTCGGCGGTGGCCGGCGTGCTGCTGCCATCCGGATCGGAGCGGCTGTCGGGACCCTATATACAATTTCCCTGGTCGCTGGAGCTGACGGAAAACTGGAAGGTCGACGGAATGGCGACGGGAAGCTGGTTCCCCGGCCGAACCGATGATCTGGCCGGAGAAGCGACCCTCAGCCTGGCCCGCGAAATCGGCTCGGACGCCGACATATTTTTCGAATATGTCGGCGATTTCCGCGTCCATGAGGGTTTCCGGCCCGCCCTCAATGTCGGCGGCAGCTATCGCCTGACCAGGACGCAGCAGATCGATGTCCATGCCGGCATCGAGCTGAGGGGCTCGGCGCCGTTCTTCGGCATCGGCTATTCGTTCCGGTTCGACGACCTGTTCTGAAGCAGGAACGGCACGGCCCAGAGAAGCTGCATGGCCGCCCAAAGATCCATCTCGCGGTTCCACACCAGCGCATCGAGGATATGCGGCCAACGGTCAGCGAAATCCGGATGGGCGATGAGGAAATCGCGGGCGATGGCCAGCGCCCAGGCCTCGCCGACCAGCGACAGCGGAACCATGGCCAGCATCAGCCAGCCGAGCAGACGGATAAGTCCGGCGCGATGTCCGCCCGGGAAGAACTCGCCGATGGCCAGGGCGTCGCGCCAGCTTTCGCCGGGCTGGCGGGCCAGGGTCAGGCGGATCGCCGCCATCACCAGCAATCCGCCGACCGGCAGGGCGAAATCGAATTCCGGAATGTCGCGGTAACGGCCGTCGAACAGCAGCAGCAGACTCCAGGCGATGGCATAAGCGGCCGTGACGGGCATGACGAAGCGGCCCATCCACAGGCGGCTGGCATCGCTGTCGTCTCCGCTCAGCCAATCCTTCAGCCGCGCCAGCATGGCGCCGAACAGCAGCACCGGCAGGCCGGCGCGCAGGATCATCCAGTAATATTGCCAGGGCCGGAAGGTGACCTCGTGATCATGGAAGATCCCGGTGATCAGCAGCCACGACAAAGCCTGGGCGGCCAGCGCGAACCCCAGCGTGGCGGCGAAGCCCGGCAGCGAGCGGGCGAACAGCAGCGTGGCAATGGCGCCGATGGCGATGGCCCAGCCGGCGCGGAGGCGCCAGTCGGCGACTTCCACCACCGGCCCCTTCATCGGGAACTTCTCGATGCCCTTGCCGTGGTTGCGGTCCGCCGCCATCACGCCCCAGGCGCCGCCGACGGTGTTCTCCAGCTCGGACTTCCAAGGCTGGTCGAAGGCTTCGAGGATGTTGTAGTCAAAATCCAGGCGGGTCGCGAGCGTCGCGACGCGGCGGATATAATCGGCCTCGTTCACCACGGTGACCCGCGCCGGACCGCGGTTGCGTCCGATCGAAGGCCAGCAGGTCTCGGCGATCAGCAGCGGCTTGCCGGGAAAGGCTTCGTGGGTCTGTTTGACGATGTCGACCAGATGCTGCTCGGCCTGGTCGATCGAGACCGGCTCGTCGTCCCAGAACGGCAGGATGTGGATCGAGACATAATCCAGCTCGCGGCCGACCTGGGGATAGCGCAGCACGAAGGACCAGACTTCCGCGGTGGAAACCGGCTGTTTGACGGCTTCCTTGACGCGGCGGATATAGCCGATCAGCTCGTCGGGGGTGAGGTCGCCGCGCAGCAGCACCTCGTTGCCGACCATCAGGCGCTGCACCGCTTCCGGATGCTCGTTCGCTTCCTGGATGCCGGCGGCCAGTTCCTTTTCGTTGATATCCTTGTCGCGGCCCAGCCAGATGCCCAGGGTCATCTTGATACCGTATTTCTCGGCCAGTTCCGGCAGATGCTCAAGGCCTTCGCGCGCGGTATAGGTGCGGATGCCCTTGGTGCGTCCGACCAGCACCCGCATGTCCTGCTCGACCTCGGCCGGGGTCGGATAGACATGGGTCAGCGGGCTCTCGCCATAGCGGTAGGCGGCGAACGACATGCTCGAAAAGGGCTGAGTATATTCGGCGGCCACCGGCACCGGCCGGTCGGCATACCACCAGACCGCTCCCGCGGCGGCGGCGGCCAAAATCATAGCCGCAACAAGACGTAAGAAATGCATGGCCGAACCATACCAGCGGCGTTACGGTGCCGCAATGTCAGCCATTCACATCCGCTGCCGCGGTCATGCGGCCATCACCGCCACCGATTCCCGCTCGCTCGAACTGATCGACGGCGAGGACTGGGCCAACCGCGACGGCGCCATCGGCTATGACGCCAAATTCGATCCCGCGGCGCTGGACGGCTTGCGCGGCCGCGTGCTGGTGGAGCTGACCTGCGGCGCGGCGAGCGACCGCTTCGAGGCGACCATCTCCCCCCTCTTCCATCGCGGCCAGCCGCTGCTGTTCCGCCGCGAACCGGCTGCCCGCGCCCGCACCTTCGCCTTCCAGTCGGGCAAGACCGCCGGCGATCTGTCGCGCGAGCTGGTCGAGGCGCTGAAGAAGCCGGGCGCCGAGCTCGATGTGGCGCTGACGCCGTTGTCCGAGGAGCCGCCGCCCGGCATGCTCTATCTGGTCGCTCTGCCGATCGGCCATCAGGGCGATCTCAGTCCGCGCGCCGTCGATGTTCTGTCCAGCGTCGACCTGATCCTGGCCGAGGATACCCGCATCGCCCACGACGCTTTGGCCTGGCGCGGTATCCGCACCAAGCTGCAGAGCTGTTTCGCCCATAATGAGAAAAGCCGCGCCCCCGACGTTGCGCGCCGCCTGGCCGAGGGCCAGCGCATCGCCCTGGTCTCCGACGCCGGCATGCCGGTGGTGTCGGACCCCGGCCAGGAAATCACCGCCGCCGCGCTGGCCGCCGGCGCCGAAGTGCGCGTGATCCCCGGGCCGAGCGCGGTGCTGACCGCGCTGGCGCTGTCGGGCATGGCGGCGCCGACCTTCCGCTTCGCCGGCTTCCCGCCGCGCCAGGGATCGGCCCGCAAGGAATGGATCGCCACGCTGATCGACGCGCAGGAGACCTCGATCTTCTTCGAAAGCCCGCACCGCCTGCCCGATCTGCTGGACCAGCTGAAGGCGGCGATTCCGGAGCGCGCCATAGCGATCTGCCGCGACCTCACCAAGCAGAGCGAGCAGGTTCTGCGCGGCGCGGTGCAGGACATCCGCATCGACGAGCCGGCCGGCGAATACACTTTGGTGCTGGCGCCCGCCGAACCGCCCGCAGACCAGGAAGGCGGCGTGGCGTCCGAGGAATTGCTCAAGGCGCTGATCGCCGAAGGCGTGCCGCCCTCGACCCTGGCCAAGGCCTTGCGGGCAACCGGCATGGGCCGCTCCGAAGCCTACGATCTGGCACAAAGATTGAAGGATAAAAACTAATCGATCAAACCGAACGGTTGGATCGTAACTATGCGTTGGATCGCCGCGGCGGCCGGGATCATCCTCGGGGCAACTCTTGATTGAAAGGCTCTTCCCGATGACCAAGTCCCCGAAAATCGTTGCCGTCAGCGGCGCCGCCGGCCAGATCTGCTATTCCCTGCTGTTCCGCATCGCCAATGGCGATCTCTACGGCAAGGACCAGCCCGTCGTCCTGCAGCTGCTCGATTTGCCCCAGTCGCTGAAAGCCGTCGAAGGCGTGGTGATGGAGCTGGAGGATTGCGCCTTCCCGCTGCTGGCCGGGGTAACCATCACCGCCGATCCGGAAGTCGCCTTCAAGGATATCGACGCCGCCCTGCTGGTCGGTTCCCGTCCGCGCGGCAAGGGCATGGAACGCCGCGACCTGCTGGCCGCCAATGCCGAGATCTTCAAGGTCCAGGGCAAAGCGCTCGACAAGGTCGCCAAGCGCGACGCCCGCGTGCTGGTGGTGGGCAATCCGGCCAACACCAACGCCTATATCCTGGCCAACAGCGCGCCAGGCTTCCCGTCCAAGAACATCTCGTCGATGATCCGCCTCGACCATAACCGCGCCCTCGGCCAGTTCGCCGCCAAGGCGGTAGCCGGCGTGGAGGAGATCGAGCAGCTGGTGGTGTGGGGCAACCACTCCCCGACCATGTTCGCCGATTGGAGCCACGCCACCGTCCGCGGCCGTCCGCTGCCCGACGTGATCGGCGACAATAGCTGGTACCGCGACACGCTGATCCCCAAGGTCGCCCAGCGCGGCACCGCGATCATCGAAGCGCGCGGCCTGTCGTCGGCCGCCTCGGCCGCCAATGCCGCGATCGACCAGCTGCGCGACTGGCTGTTCGGCACCAATGGCCGCTGGACCTCGATGGCGGTGGTGTCCGACGGTTCCTACGGCATTCCCGCAGGCATGATGTGCGGTGTTCCGGTGATCTGCGAGAAAGGCGAATGGAGCCTGGTGCGCGGTCTGGCCATCGACAGCTTCTCGCGCGCCATGATCGACCGCACCGTCGCCGAACTGGCCGAAGAGCGGGCTGCCGTTCAGGATCTGCTGAAGGCGTAAAAAGAACTCCGGGCCGGCAAAAGCCGGCCCGGAGCGGCTGTTCTACTCGCTCGCCAGCCGGATCATGACGACGCCGTGGGGGACGACGTCGGCGGCAAATGAACCGCTCGCCGCGGGCTGGTCCTTATGCGACCACAGATCCCGCACCTTCAGCTTCAGCGAAGACGGATAGCCGAGGGCTTCCCACCCGACCGAGATCCTGCCAGGCTTCTCGCTGCGGTTCAGCAGGATGACGGCCCGTCCGCCGCCGGCCAGCGGCCGCGCCCAGACTTCCAGATCGCCGTCCTTCTGCACACGCCGTCCCTGCACACCGAGGGAATCCTGGTCGATGGCGATCACCTCGCGGTTGATCAGGATCGATTTGGTCTCGGCGCTCATGTCGGACAGATCGTTGCCGGCGATCAGCGGCGCGGCCAACAGGGCCCACAGGCTGAAGTGGGACTTATATTCCTCGAAGGTCATCTTGCCGTTGCCGACCTCGAGCATGTCCGGATCGTTCCAATGGCCCGGCCCCGAGAAATTCTCGAGCCCGACCTGCAGATCCAGAATGTCCAGCACGCCATGTTCGTAATCGTGCACGCCCTGCCAATGGTCGTAGATGTCTTCGGTGGTGCGCCACAGATTGCCGACATTGGCCGCCCACAGCCACGGCTTGCTCAGGCCCCATTCGCACAGGCTGAACACGATCGGGCGGCCGGTGGCGCGCAGGGCGTCGCTCATCACCGTATAGGACGATTTCGCGTCCTGGGTATAGGTCGAGCACCAGTCATATTTCAGGTAATCGACGCCCCATTCGGCATATTTCCGCGCGTCCTGATATTCATGGCCGTAACCGCCGGGACGCTTGCCGCAGGTGAGCCGGCCGGCATCGGAATAGATGCCGAATTTCAGGCCCTTGGCGTGGATGTAATCACCCAGCGCCTTCATGCCGGCCGGAAAGCGTTCGGCATCGACGATGATGTTGCCGGATGCGTCGCGGCCGGTCTGCCAGCAATCGTCGATGACGACATACTGGTATCCGGCATCCTTCATGCCGGACTCCGCCATGGCGTCGGCCATGTGGCGGATCACCTTCTCGTTGATGTTGCAGCCGAATTTGTTCCAGCTGTTCCATCCCATCGGCGGCGTCAGAGCCAGTCCGTTGGGCTGGCGCGCCGGTTCCGGCGGCTCCGCGGCCTGAATGGCGGAGATTTGCGCGGCGAAGGCGTAAAGCAGGGCGAGGCCCGCGATCAGAATCTTCTTCATTGCTTGTCCCTCCCCCTTACGCGCCAAGCCGGATCATCACCACGCCGTGGGATGACACGTCGGACGAGAAACTTCCCTTGGCCGCCGGCAAAGCCTTGTGCGACCAGAGATCGCGCACCTTCAGGCTGAGATCGGCGGGATAGTCGAGCGCCGACCAGGGAACGCTGATCCTGCGGGTCTCCTTGCCCCGGTTGAACAGCACCACGGCCCGGCCGCCATCCTTTAGCGGACGCGCCCACACCTCGATGTCGCCATCCTTGAAGACGCGGCGGCCTTCGATGCCGAGAGCGTCCTGATCGATCTCGATGACCTCCTTGTTGGTTAGGATCGACTTGGTCTCGGCGCTCATCGCGGCGAGGTCGTTGCCGGCCATCAAGGGTGCCGCCAGAATCGACCACAGGCTGAAGTGGGATTTGTATTCCTCGAAGCTCATCCCGCCATTGCCGACCTCCAGCATGTCGGGATCGTTCCAATGGCCCGGCCCGGCATAGCCGTCGAGACCGACCTGCATGTCCAGGATGTTGACCATGCCGTTCTGCTTGTCGGGGGTGCTTTCCCAGCCGTCATAGATATCGCCGGTGGTGCGCCACAAATTGCCGACATTGGTCGCCCACAGCCACGGATGGTTCTTGCCCCACTCGCAGATGCTGAAGGTGATGTCCCTGCCCGAGGCGCGCAACGCGTCGCTCATCAGCGTGTAGGAGGATTCGGCGTCCTGGGTCGAGGTGAAGCACCAGTCGAATTTCAGATAATCGACGCCCCAGGCGGCATATTGCCGCGCATCCTGATATTCGAAGCCGCGGCTGCCCGGCCGTTCGGCACAGGTCTTGCGGCCGGCGTCGGAATAGATGCCGAACTTCAGGCCCTTGGAATGAACATAGTCGGCCAAAGCCTTGATTCCGGAAGGAAACCGCGCCGCATCGGGCTGGATGTCGCCCTGCGCGTCGCGCTGGCCGTGCCAGCAATCGTCGATCACGACATATTGGTAGCCGGCATCCTTCATGCCCGAGCTGACCATCGCGTCGGCGGCCGAGCGAATGACCTTTTCATTGATGTCGCAGGCGAATTTGTTCCAGCTGTTCCACCCCATCGGCGGAGTCAGCGCCAGGCCATTGGGCTGGCGCGGCGGCAATGTCGGATTCGATTCGGCTGAAACGATTTGGGCGGACAACCCGAGCACCAGGCCGAGCGCCGCCAATAAGTACCATTTCATGGCGTTTTTCTCCCGTTTGGTCACGAAAAGGGGGAGGTTTCCCTCCCCCTTTCCGCGCTTTGCTTAGAACTTCACCCGGACACCGCCGAACAATTCGGTCCCGGTATCGTCGAGCTTGAGGAACCTCTCCGTGATGATCGAATAGGCCCGCTGAGTGGCGCCGAGCAGATTGACGCCCTGGAAATAGACCTGGAACCCCTTGGCGAACTCGTAGGAGCTCGAAAAATCCAGCTGTCCATAAGCGGCCTGGGTTTCGGGAGCGCCCTGCTCGCCATTGCAGACAATCAGGTAGGAAGAGCGCCAATTATAGGCGAGGCGCGCCTGAATCCCGTATTTTTCATAGAAGCCGTTGAGGTTGAAAGAATGCTTCGACAGGCCGGGCAATCCGCACGAGCTGGTCGCCCCCGCCCCCTGGTTGGTCTGGCTGGCCACCAGCGTATAATTGGCGCCCGCCCCGAAGCCGGACCACAGGCCTGGCAGATCGTCGAAATTGTGGGTGGCCGCCAATTCGATGCCTTCGGCCTGACCGCCTTCGCCGTTGCGGGTGCGGGTGTCGAGGAAGTAGGCCGGCAGCGGCTGGGTATTTCCGGCCGGAGGATTGTTGGGATAGACGACCGGGATGGTGGTCTGCTCGGCGAAGTTGCTGAGCGATTTGTAGAAGGCGGACGCGCTGTAGAAGGTCGATTTCGAGGCATAGACCTCGACTCCGTCATCGACGTTCCAGGTGTAGTAAGGCTGCAGATAGGGATTGCCGCCGCTCGACTGCGCCGCGCTGATACGCCCGCCGAACGAATTGTTGGTGCCGAGATCCGACAGGGTCGGACGGGTCACCGTCTCGGACACCGCCGAGCGGAACACCACCTTGTCGGTCAGGTCCAGCTTGAGATTCACCGACGGCAGGAAGTCCGTATATTGCTGTTGGACGGTGAGCGGCGTCGGGTTGGACAGCACGATGTTCAGGTTGGTGTCGCCGGGATTCTGCACGGCGCTGACCAGGGTCTGGGTGATGCCGCTCGAGGTTTCCGTGGTGTGCGAAATGCGGAGACCCGCATTCAGCAGCCAGGGAAGCGTGCCGATCTCGCCCTTCCAGGTGCTGTTCAGATAGCCCGAGATCACCTTTTCACCGACGCGGGACGAGGCGCCCGCATCGTAGGCCGGCGTATAGATGCCGTAGGTGCCCTTGGAATTGGTCGCCGCCAGCAGCTTCTGCGCGTTGGCGACCGAGGCCGCATTGGCGGTCCAGACGCCGTTCACCTGGGTCGCCCCCATGCTCGGCGCCAGGGACAGCACGCTCAGCTGCGATTCATATTTCATCACCGCGGTGGGGTCGAAGGTGAAGAAGTTGGTGGGTGCGTTCTGCGCCCCGGATTGGCCCGACAGGTAATTGGTCAAGGCGTAAGGCGTGACCGGAGCCGAGCCTGCCGGCACATTATAGCCGCAGAAGGTGCAATAGACCGATCCGAACGGACCGGTATTGTCGTCATAGGCGGCGTTCGTCTTCGTGCGGTTCGAATATTGGACGCCGAAGCCGATCGAACTCAGATCTCCCCAGCCCAGATCGTACTTACCCTTGAGGTGGTACTGGGTGATGTTGTCGTCGATGACGTTTTCATTCACGCTTGCGAAGTGAAGCCGCAGATTGGCCGGGTTGGTGATGTTGCCGTAGTTGGTGAAGGTCGGAACCGCCTGGCCGGGATTCAGGATGAATTCCGGCGAGGACGTCGCCGAATAGGCGCCGACCACGGCGAACGGGTTGACGTAATCGTCGTGGGCGGTGGACTTCGCCGCGTCGACATTGAGCGACAGCCTGTCGGTGGGCAGCCAATCGAAATTGATGCCGTACAGGTCGCTGTAGGTCCTGCTGTTGTGCGCGGTCGAGACGTTATCGTTCTGCGAGGCGGAAACGCCGTTGGCCGCCAGCAGCGGGTTGTTGGTCAGGAATTGCGTGCTCGGCCGGTAGAAGCTGGTCACCGTGCCCGTCGAATCGACCTGCGGCGCAATGTAATAGGGGCTGAAATAGCCGGCGAAATAGCGGTCTTCGGTGTTCTGGTTGTATTTGGAATAGAGCCCGTCGACGGTCACCGTCAGGCGGTCACTGGGGCGCCACTGGAGGGTCGCGTTGGCGGTCAGCCGCTGATATTCCGCCGTCTCGCGGTTGAAGTTGATGTTCTGCGGAATCACCACGCCGGGGGTCGCCTGGGACAGCACACCGGTTCCCTGATTGGTCGCCGTGGGTGAGGCGTTGATCAGGCTGGGACCGACCGGCTGGCCGTTCGCGCCGAGGCCGGTCGGGCCTTCCGGCTGCCAGCCCTGCACCTCGATATAATCCTCCTGGGATTGCCGGTAGCTGTAGGCGATGGACCCGGCGATGCCCAGGGTCCTCTCCTCGTTCGTCGCCGAGAAATTGGCCGAGGTATTGGGCCCCGGCTTGCCGCGGTCGACATCCTCCTGTCCGCCCAGATCCACCGCGAAATGAAGCCCGCTGAGATCGAGAGGCCGCGCGGTGACGACATTGACCGTTCCGCCGATGGCGCCTTCGGTCAGATCGGCCGAGGACGTCTTGAAGATGTCCACGCGCTGAATGATGCTGGAGGGCAGCACGTCGAAGGAGAATTCGCGGCCGGAATTGGTGGTGGCCATGATGCGGTCATTGACCAGCACCGTATTGAATTCGGGACCGAAGCCGCGGATGGTCACTTCGGCGCTGCCCTGGCCGGAAGAGCTGCTTTCCGCCGTCGTGCGGGTGATCGCCACGCCGGTCACGCGCTGCAGCGCTTCGGCGACATCCTGGTCGGGGAATTTGCCGACGTCGGTCGCGCTGATCGCGTCGACGAATTGCTCGGCATCTCGCTTCACCGCGAGAGAGGCTGCCTGGCTGGCGCGGATGCCGGTAACCACGATTTCCGAACTGTCGTCCGGCCCGCTTTGGGCTTCCTGGGCATATATCGGCGACCCGAGAAGGACGGTGAACGCCGTTCCCAGCAGAAGCTTATCCTTGAGTTTCATCGTATCCTCTCCATTAGATGATTTTTAGAGTTTTTTGTTTTGATACAGTGACTTAACTCGTATTTTCGACCTGATATCCGTCTCGAAACCTCATCCTTTGCGGACCGATGCGCGGGGCGTTTGGCCCGATTATGCGTATAAGTCCTATTTATATGATAATAATAACCATAGTATGATGCTTCGCTCATCGCAACTGCAATCGGGCGACACCGAATAAGGGGAGGAAACATGCTGAGTGAGACGATGCTGCGCCGGACTTTTCTCAAGGCTGGAGCCATTCTGGCCGCCTCGACTGCCGCTACGCCGCTGCGCCGCGCCTTCGCCGCGGTGAAGCCCGGCAGCCCCCGCGCCATCCTGCCGATCAACCGCAACTGGCGGTTTTCCCCTCGCCCGGTCGCGGGATTCGAAAAGGCGGAGTTCGACGATTCCGCCTTTCAGCGAATCGTCGTGCCGCACACCAACAAGCTGGTGCCCTGGCATGGCTTCGACGAGCACGAGACCCTGTTCGTCTCGAGCTACCGCCGGCGCTTCCGCCTGCCGGCGACAAGCAAGGGCAAGCGGGTCTTCGTCGATTTCGAAGGGGTGCTGACGGCAACCACCGTCTGGCTGAATGGCGAGAAGCTGGGCGAGTATCGCGGCGGCTATACACCCTTCTCTTTCGAGCTGACCCCGCATCTGCGCTGGACCGGCGACAATGTGCTGGCGGTGCAGGTCGATTCCGCCGAGCAGAGCGACATTCCGCCCTTCGGCAATATCGTCGATTATCTGACCTTCGGCGGCCTCTATCGCGAGGTCTCGCTGCGCGTGGTCGAGCACAGCCATCTGGACGGGCTGTTCGTCCAGCCGGTCGAGGTGCTGAGCGGCCGTCCCGGCGTGCATATTCAGTGCGAAGTGACCGATCCGACCGCCGATCTGTCCGTCGAAGCCGAACTGCGCGACGGCGACAAGGTGATCGCCCGCGCCTCGGCCCCGGTCGATCCGGCTGACCAGGTGCAGACCTTGAAGATGGAGGGACTGGACGGCATCGCCCTATGGGACCTGGATACGCCGCGCCTTTATGAGATGAGCGTCACACTCAAGCGCGGCAGCGCCATCATCGACGAGGATCAGCGCCGCTTCGGTTTCCGCGAGGCGCAGTTCACCCCCACGGGCTTCGTGCTGAACGGGCGCAAGCTCAAATTGCGCGGCCTCAACCGGCACCAGACTTTCCCCTTCGCCGGCGCCGCCATGCCCGCGCGGGTGCAGAGGCAGGACGCGCTGATCCTCAAGCATCAGCTCAAGGTCAACATCGTCCGCACGTCGCACTACCCGCAATCGCGCCATTTCCTCGATTGCTGCGACGAAATCGGCCTGATGGTGCTGGAGGAAATTCCCGGCTGGCAGCATATCGGCGACGAAGCCTGGAAAGAGCGTTCGCTCGACAATCTCACCCGCATGATCCGCCGCGATCGCAATCATCCGGCGATCATTCTGTGGGGCGTGCGCATCAATGAATCGCCGGACGATCACGATTTCTATATCCGTACCAACGCGCTGGCCCACGAGCTGGACCCGTCGCGCCCGACCGGCGGCATCCGCACCACCGCCTCGAAGGAGTTCCTCGAAGACGTGTTCACCATGAACGATTTCGTCTATCCGCTGGAACCGCCGCGCCATCCCGGCCAGCTCAACACCGAATTCGTCGGCCATACCTTCCCGACCAAGTCGATCGACAATTCCGCACGCGTGACCGAGCACATGGTCCGCCACGCCCTCATCCACGATCAGCTGGCCAGCGACCCGGCCTATTCGGGCGGCCTGGGCTGGTGCGCCTTCGACTACAACACCCACGCCAATTTCGGCTCGGGCGACCATATCTGCTATCACGGGGTCAGCGACATCTTCCGCGAGCCCAAGCCGGCCGCCGGCTTCTACCGCTCGCAATGCGAGCCCGCCGATGAGATCGTGCTGGAGCCGGCCTTCCACTGGTCCACCGGCGACGATTTCGAATGGCTGAAGCAGATCATGGTCTGCTCGAATTGCGAGAGCCTGCGCTTTTATCTCGGCGGGGAACTGGTCGGCGAGACCGGCCCCGACCGCACGCAATTTCCCCATCTCAAATATCCGCCCTTCACCATCGATCTGTTCAAGCTGGCCAACGACACCGACAAGGATCTGCGCATCGAGGGCCTTATCGGCGGCAAAAGCGTCATCAGCCGGACCTACTCCGGCAAGGCGGTAGACCGCGGTTTCGAACTGCGCTCCGACAGCCCTTCGCTGATGGCGGACGGCGCCGACTCCACCCGTGTGGTGTTCCGCGTGACCGATGAGTTCGGCGAGCTGCGGCCCTATGCGACGGGTGCCGTCCTCCTCGATCTGACCGGTCCGGCCACCCTGATCGGCGACAATCCCTTCGCCTTGTGGGGCGGCCTGGGCGCCGTGTGGGTTCGCGCCGGCGAGACGGCTGGCCAGGCGATCCTCACCGCCCGCCATCCGACCCTGGGCAGCAGGAAGATCGTCATCGACATCCGGCCCGCTCCGGCTGAAGTGGCGTAATCCCATGACAGACGGTCTTTTCATCGCCGGCGATTGGGGAACGACGAGGCTGCGGCTGGTCCTGTGCGGCGAGGCGGGCATTCTCGACCGCCGCGCGGGACCCGGCATCGGCCAATCGGACCAGCCGCCCGAACGAACGTTCCTGTCGCTGTCCGCCGAATGGCGCGCACAGCACGGCCCGCTGCCCGCCTATTTCTGCGGCATGGTCGGGTCACGCATGGGCTGGCGCGAGGTTCCCTACGCCCCCTGCCCGGCCGATCCGCAGTCGCTGGGCCGGGGCGCCCTGGCTTTCGGGAGCGAGGGATGCCAGGTTTTCCTCGCCCCTGGTTTGACCTGTACCAATCCACTCGGCGCGCCCGACGTCATGCGCGGCGAGGAAACCCAGATCCTCGGCGCGCTGATCGCCCATCCGGAGCTGGCCAAAGGCCGGCATCTGCTGATCCTGCCCGGCACCCACAGCAAATGGGTCGAACTGCGCGACGGCACGATCCACAGCTTCATGACCGTCCCGACCGGCGAAATCTTCGCCCTGCTGCGCGCTCACAGCACGCTGGCCAGGGGCGCGCCCGAGGATGCGGTGCCGAGTGCGGCCGGCTTCGCCCAGGGATTGGCGCGCAGACAGAGATTGCTGCCCAGCCTGTTCGAGACACGCACCCGGCAATTGATCGACGGCATGCCGGCGGCCGATGCGCTCGGGTTTCTGTCGGGGCTGCTGATCGGTTCCGAGGTGGAAAGCGCGCTGGAAAGCTATCCGGGCTTCGGCGAGGCGCGCCTGATCGGCGACCCGGCTCTTTCCGCCCTCTATTCCGAAGCTCTTTCAATGCATAAGCTGGTCAGCTCGGAGCTCGACGGCGGCGATTGCGCCTTCGCCGGGCTGCGATCGATTTTCAGGAAAGCATAAGCACGGAAAATACCAAAAAAACAAAATATCAAGGGAGTGAAGCACTGTGACGTTAGCGCTCATCGATCTTGTCGTGGTCGGAATTTATGCCGTCTTCATCTTCAGTCTGGCCCAATGGGTATCCCGCGATAAAGCGGGCAAAGCCAAGGACAGCGCCGGCTATTTCCTCGCCGGCAAGACACTGCCCTGGTGGGCGATCGGCTCCTCTCTCATCGCGGCCAACATCTCGGCCGAACAGATCATCGGCATGTCCGGCTCGGGCTATGCGATCGGCCTGGCGATCGGCGCCTATGAATGGCTGGGCGGCGTCACGCTGCTGATCGTCGGCAAGGTCTTCCTGCCTATCTTCCTGCGCAACAACGTCTACACCATGCCGCAATTCCTCGAGCAGCGTTACGGCTCGTCCGTCCGCATGCTGATGGCGGTGTTCTGGCTGGGCGTCTATGTCTTCGTCAATCTGACCTCGATCCTGTGGCT
>JAJPHO010000159.1 GCA_021325215.1 Alphaproteobacteria bacterium | reverse complement strand
TACTTGTCGGCATGGTTCCACAGCTCGATCTGGGCCAGCACCTGGTTGGTGAAGCTGGCCGACATCACGAAGCTGGGGTGGCCGGTGGCGCAGCCCAGATTGACCAGACGGCCCTCGGCCAGCACGATGATGCGCTTGCCGTCGGGGAACTCGACCTCGTCGACCTGCGGCTTCACATTGTGCCAGCGGAGGTTACGCAGCGCGGCGATCTGGATCTCGCTGTCGAAGTGGCCGATGTTGCTGACGATGGCGCGGTCCTTCATCACACGCATATGGTCGAGCGTGATCACGTCGATGTTGCCGGTGCAGGTCACGAAGATGTCGGCGACCGGGGCGGCCTCTTCCATCGTCACGACCTGATAGCCTTCCATCGCGGCCTGCAGGGCGCAGATCGGGTCGATCTCGGTGACCAGGACGCGGGCGCCCTGGCTGCGCAAGCTGGCGGCCGAGCCCTTGCCGACATCGCCGAAGCCGGCGACGCAGGCGACCTTGCCGGCGATCATCACGTCGGTGGCGCGCTTGATGCCGTCCACCAGGCTTTCGCGGCAGCCATAGAGATTGTCGAACTTCGACTTGGTGACCGAGTCATTGACGTTGATGGCCGGCACCAGCAGCTTGGCGGCCTTGGCCATCTCGTACAGGCGATGCACGCCGGTGGTGGTCTCTTCCGAGATGCCGCGGACGTCCTTCAGCATCTCCGGATATTTGTCGTGCAGGATCTGCGTCACGTCGCCGCCATCGTCCAGCACCATGTTGGGGGTCCAGCCATCGGGACCGCGCAGGGTCTGCTCGATGCACCACCAGAACTCTTCCTCGGTCTCGCCCTTCCAGGCGAACACCGGGATGCCGGCGGCGGTGACCGCGGCGGCGGCCTGGTCCTGGGTCGAGAAGATGTTGCACGACGACCAGCGCACCGAGGCGCCCAGCTCGACCAGGGTCTCCATCAGCACGGCGGTCTGGATGGTCATGTGCAGGCAGCCGACGATGCGGGCGCCCTTGAGCGGCTTGGAGGCGCCGAACTCGGCGCGCAGCGCCATCAGGCCCGGCATTTCGGTTTCGGCGATCCGGATTTCCTTGCGGCCCCAATCGGCCAGGGAAATGTCGGCAACCTTGTAATCGGGCGTGCTCATGGAAGGGGTCTCCGAAAAATGGGTTCCAGGCCTATATCAGCCGCCGGGTTCCGGCGCAATAAGCGGGTAGCCTGTGACATATCGGAGACGTGTGACGAAACGCAATGCCGCCAGGCCCGACCCACCCTATCTTTCGAGCCAGTTTACTATACGGAGGTTTAGTATGAAGTCGACGCATTGGATGAGCGCGGTGGTGATGACGGTTCTGGTGGCGGCCTGCGCCGCGCCGCGTCCGGCCCCGGCGCAGGAGCACCCTCATTACATCCATGCTTTGTCCGACCTGCGCCTGGCGCGCGCCATTCTCGATCGCCAGCAGGAATGGAACGTGATGCGCGACCAGTATGCCGCCATCGAGGAAATCGACCACGCCATCGGCGAGCTCAAGCGCGCTTCGATCGACGATCACAAGGATCTGCGCGACCATCCGCCGATCGACACCTATCTCGATTACCGCGGCCGCCTGCACAGGGCGATGGAACTGCTGGACTCGGTCGAACGCGACCTGCATGCCGAGGAAGACAATTACGCCGCCCTCGGCTGGCGCGACGCCGCCATCCACCATGTCAACGATGCCCGCGGCGCCGTGCACCGCGCCATCGAGGATAAGCGGGCCGATCAGTTCCGCGAGTAAGGGTGTTCAGCCCATCTTCTCGTTGAAATCGTCGAGAAGCTGAGCGATGCGGCCGGTGTCGGACTGATCCATGATCACCCGCGCCCGCCGCGTCGCCGCCATCAGGTCCAGCTCGCGGATTCGCGCCTTCACCAGCGGAATCCGCGACGAGGCCATCGACAATTCCCGGATGCCCAGGCCCAGCAGCAGTGCCGTATAGCGCGGATCGCCGGCGATCTCGCCGCACACGCTGACCGGAATGCGCGCCCGCAGGGCCGCCTCGGTGGTGAATTGCACCAGGCGCAGCACGGCGGGGTGCAGACTGTCATAGAGATGTGCCACCTGCTCGTCGGTGCGGTCGATCGCCAGGGTGTATTGGGTCAGGTCGTTGGTGCCGATCGCGAAGAAATCGGAGTGCTGCGCCAGACCGTCGGCGGCCAGCGCCGCACCGGGCACTTCGATCATGGTGCCGATCGGCGGCAGCGGCAGGGCGAAGGGCACTTTCCGGCGCTTCAGCCGGTGCACGACGCCGTCGAGGATGTGGCGCACGGTCAGCAGCTCGCCGACATTGGTGACCATCGGCAGCAGGATGCGCACCGGTCCCAGCGCGCCGGCGCGCAGGATGGCGGCCAGCTGGGTCTCCAGCAATTCCGGGCGCTTCAGCGACAGGCGGATGGCGCGCAGCCCCAGCGACGGATTGGGCCCGTCGAACCGGCCCAGCGCCGGGGCCGTCTTGTCGGCGCCGGCGTCCAGCGTGCGCACCGTCAGCGGCCGCCCGTCGAGCTTGGTGACCAGCTCGGACAGGATGGCGGTCTGCTCTTCCTCGCTGGGCAGGTTGGCGCGGTTCATGAAGATGAATTCGGTGCGCAGCAGGCCGATGCCGGCGGCACCGTAATTGCTGACCCCGCCCACTTCCGAGGGCAATTCAAGATTGGCCTCCAGGGTGATCTCGACCCCGTCCTTGGTCACCGCCGGAACCTTGCGCAGCAGATGCAGCTTGCGCCGCTGGCGCAACAGGTCGGCGCGGCGCTTGCGGTAATCGGCCAGGGTATCGGCGCTGGGATTGACGATCACCTTGCCGCCGCTGCCATCGACGATCACCACGCGGCCGGCTTGGCTGCTGGACGGCATTCCCGACATGCCGACCACCGCCGGCAGCCCTAACGAGCGCGCCATGATCGCGGTGTGCGAAGCCGGGCCGCCCAGGATGGTGGCGAAGCCGGCGACCAGGGCGGGGTCGAACAAGGCGGTGTCGGCGGGCGACAATTCCTCGGCCAGCACCACGGCGTTCTTCGACAACTGTCCGAACGGACCGGCGTTGCCGCGGTCGAGATTGCGGGTCAGGCGGCGGCCGATATCCTTGATGTCGTCGGCGCGGGCCGACAGGTAGGCGTCGCCCATCGATTCGAAATGGGCGACGATCTCGGTGATCTCGCGCTGCAAGGCGGCTTCGGCATTGAGGCGCTCGTCGGCGATGCGCTTATCGACGCCGCGGGTCAGGCGCGAATTGTCGAGCATCTGGCGATAGGCTTCGAGCATATAGCCCAGCTCTTCGCCCGAAGCGCCGGGCAGATCCTTGGCCTTGGCCTGCAGCTTGCTGATCTGCTGTTCGGCGGTGGCGACGGCGGCGGCGAAGCGGGAGCGTTCAGCGGCCACCGTATCCTTGGCGAGACGGTAATGCGGCACCGGCGCATCGTCATGCTGATCATGCAGATGCACGATGCCGATGGCGATGCCGGGACTGACGCCCAGACCGTCGAAAATCCGCTCGGCTTGCCCCGTCACAGGAGTCATACCGATACCTTTCCTGGCTGCTAATCCTCGTCGAATTTTGCCTCGACCAGCGCGATCAGTGCGTCGACCGCTTCCTGGCCCTGAGGCCCGCGCCCTTTTATTTCGATGGTGCAGCCCGGCGCGGCGGCCAGCATCATCAGACCCATGATCGAAAGGCCCGACACCTCGGTGCCCCGGTTGGACACCAGCAGCGTCGCGTTATACAGCCCGGCAAGCTTGACGAACTTCGCCGCCGCCCGGGCATGCAATCCGCGGCGATTGACGATCGTCGCGTTTCGAACCAGCCATTCCTCTTCAGACATACCAAGCCCTCAGGCGCCGGGCGCGCATTCCATGCGCTGGGCTACCGCGCCGAATCGAAGCGCAGCGAAGATGAACGCGTAGCGGACAAGCCATGTTGCCTGTGTAACCGGGGCTGTCGGCAGCGCGGGCGTGCACTTGCACGCCTGCAACGAATTCGTTGCTCATGGCGTATCCTGGCTGAGCAGGCGCGAGGCCACGTTGATGTATTTGCGGCCCGCTTCCTGGGCGCTGGCGACGGCGTCGACCAGCGTTTCGTGATGGCGGACCGAGGCCAGCTTGATCAGCATCGGCAGGTTCACCCCGGCGATGACCTCGACCTTGGCCTTGTCCATGATCGAAATGGCCAGGTTCGAGGGGGTTCCGCCGAACATGTCGGTCAGCACCACCACGCCTGCCCCATCATCGACCTTGCCCACCGATTCCAATATGTCGCGGCGGCGTTGCTCCATGTCGTCCTCGGGTCCGATACAGACCGTGGAAACGTTCGGCTGCGGACCCACCACATGTTCGAGCGCGGCCACCAGCTCGTCGGCGAGGCGGCCATGGGTCACCAGAACCATGCCTATCATCGTTCGGCACTCAATTTGGGTTCTCCTCCTCAAGGTCGCGGTGGCGAAGATCCACTTGCTGGCCTTGCTCCCTAAGCCAAGCCGCCAGTCTCTCGGCGGTGTAAACCGAACGGTGGCGCCCCCCCGTGCAACCGATCGCAATGGTAAGATAACTTTTGCCCTCGGCGGCGAAGCGCGGCAAGAGCGGACATATCAGCGAGGTCAATCCGCTGAAAAAGGGTGCGAAGCCCGGATCGCGGGCGATGAACTCCGCCACGTCCTGATCCTTGCCCGAATGCGGCTTCAACGCCGGCACATAATGCGGATTGTCGAGAAAGCGCACGTCGAACACCAGATCCGCCTCGCGCGGCAGGCCGCGGCGATAGGAGAAGGAGGTGACGAACAGCAGCAGCGGCGCCTTTTCCTCGCGCTGGAAATGGCCGGCCAGCAGGCGGCGCAGCTCGGCGGGCGGCAAGAACGAGGTATCGATCACCAGATCGGCGCGCGCCTTCAAGGGCGCCACCAGGCGGCGCTCATGGGCGATGCCGTCCAGCAGCGGCCGGTCGATTGCCAGCGGATGGCGGCGGCGCGTCTCGGTGAAACGGCGGCTGAGAATGTCGTCGTCGGATTCCATGAAGACCAGCGACAGCGGCACCTGCGCTTCCTCGCGCAGCCGGTCGAGTTCTTCCAGCATCGACTGGGCGCCGAAATCGCGGGTGCGGATATCGATGCCGATCGCCAGCGGCTTGCCGGCTTCGCCGCCGCGCAGCAGCGCGCCCAGCATCGACAGCGGCAGATTGTCGACCGCTTCATAGCCGAGATCCTCGAGCCATTTCAGCGTCAGGCTCTTGCCCGCGCCCGACATGCCGGTGACCACGACGACGTCGGCCGCAGCGGGGGCGGCGGCGTTGGTGGTGTCGGTGCGGGTCATGGCGGGGCTGGTCATGGCGTTCTCATCGGGTCGGCCATTAAAAACCCGCAGCCTGTTGCACCGCAAGGCGAACCTTGATCGGCGCCGAGCTCTCGCGGGCGGCAACCCTGTACAAAGGGATCGTTTTGTCGAGCAGCGACAGGGTTTCCGGCTCCGGCATCCGTTCGATCTTTTCGGGCTCATCGAGATCGATCACCAGACCGACGGGAACCGGCGCCCGATAGGGAAATTTCAGGATGCCGAGACCGCGAACCTCCAGCAATCCCGCCAGAATCTCGGGCGGATCGGCCAGCAGATGCTCGCCCTCGCGGCGCAGGAGAACCTGGTCGTCGGCCACCAGAACCGCGCCCCGGTCGATCAGGCGCAAGGCAAGATCCGACTTGCCGCTTCCCGACGGGCCGCGCAGCAGCACGCCCATGTCATTTATCAGCACGCAGGTTGCGTGGAGTCTCATGAAGGCGTCGCCAGGCGCCGCGGGTTCACGATTGGGTCGCCAGGCGGTATCCGACGCCCGGCTCGGTCAGGATGATCTTGGGATCGGCCGGATCGGGCTCCAGTTTCTGGCGCAGCTGATTGACATAGACGCGCAGATAAACCGTGTCCTCGGTATGGGCAGGCCCCCATACCGCGGTCAGGATCTCCTTGTGGGTCACCACATGATCGGGGCTGGCGGCCAGGAAGCGCAGCAGATCATATTCGCGCTTCGACAGGCGGATCTCCTGGGCGTCGCGGCTGATGACGCGGCGGGCGAAGTCCATCTGCAGGCCGCCGATCTTCAAGACGTCCAGCGCCTGCTTGCCGGGCGCGGGTGCCTGGCGCAGGGCGGCGCGCAGGCGGGCCATCAGTTCGCCGATGCCGAACGGCTTCACCACATAATCGTCGGCGCCGCGGTCCAGCGCTTCGACCTTGTCGACCTCGGTGGCGCGCACCGACAGCACGATGATCGGCACGGTGGAGAATTCGCGGATGGCGGTGATCGCCTCCTGCCCGTCCATGTCGGGCAGGCCGAGATCGAGAATGACCAGATCGACCGGTTCGGCCTTGGCCATGGCGATGCCGGCCTCGGCGGTTTCCGCTTCGATCACCTGATGGCCCGAGGCGCCCAGCGAGATGCGCAGGAATTTGCGGATCTGCGCTTCGTCGTCGACCACGAGGATCTTAGGCATGGTTTTCCTGTGCTTTCATCTCGGCGGCGGCGACCGCCGGGGGTTCGTGCTTGGGCAGGGTGATGACGACGCAGGTGCCGGCGCCGTTCAACCCCGGCTCTGCCTTGATGGTGCCGCCATGGGCTTCGATGATGCCGCGGCAGATGGCCAGGCCCAGCCCGGTTCCGGCCGTCTGCTTGTCGGTGGCCTGGACGCGATAAAACATGTCGAACACCTTCTCGCGGTCCGCCTCGGGGATGCCGGCGCCCTGGTCGCACACCTCGATCAGCACCTGGTCTTCCTTGGCGCGCGCCCAGATGGTGACGGTGCTGCCGGCCGGAGAATATTTGCAGGCATTGTCGAGCAGGTTGAAAAAGACCTGCTGGACCAGCACCGAATCGACATTGAGCAAGGGAATGCTGGGATCGATGTCGATCCTGATCTGGCGGCGCTTCAGCAGCTTTTCGGCGCGGTCGACGGCGGCTCGGATGATGTCGCTGAGATCGGCCCAATCGGCGTTCGGCTTCATCGAGCCCGAGCCCAGGCGCGTCATGTCGAGCAGGTTCTGCACGAAGCGGTTCAGGCGTTCCGCTTCGTCCTGGATGGTATGGGCCAGCTCGCCGCGGTCGTTGGCCGACAGATTATCCTCATATTTGATCAGGCTGGTGGCGGCGCCCAGGATCGATACCAGCGGCGTGCGCAGATCATGCGACAGCGAGGACAGCAGGGCCGAGCGCAGCCGCTCGGTTTCGGCGGAGACGCGCGCCGCCTCGACGTCGGCCACCAGGCTGGTTCTCTCCAGCGCCACGGCGGCCTGGTCGGCCAGGGTCTCCAGCAGGCGGCTGTCTTCCGGGCCGAGGAAATCCTGGCCCTCCATCTGGATGCCCAGCACGCCGACCGGTCCGCGCGCGGTGCGCAGCGGCAGGAACAGCCAATCGGCGGTCGGCAGGGTGGTCGAGCCGCGCCCCGCAGGGCGGCCGTTGCTCCAGGTCCAGTCGGCGGCGGCGGCGTCCTTGTCGTCGATCTGGTCCTCGGGGGGATAGCCGGCGGCGATGGCCAGGCGGCCATTCTCGGGCTGCAGCACCAGGGATTTGCCGTGGATGGTGGCGGCGACATGATGCACCACCGCCCACAGCACGTCGTCGCGCGTCGCCGCGGCGGCGATCTTGCGCGAGAATTCATACAGGTTCGAGGTGCGCCGGCTCGACAGCTTGGCGGCGTCGACCTGGGCCTGCACGCGGCTGGCCAGGTTCGACACGATGATCGCGGCGACCAGGAAGAAGAAGATGGTCAGAATGAATTGCGGATCGTCGAAGGCCAGGCTGAAGCGCGGCTCGGCGAAACAGAAATTGAACGACAGGAAGCTGGCCACCGACGCGAAGATCGCCGGGCCGCGGCCCAGGCGCATGGCGATGAACATCACGGCGATCAGGAAACCGACCGAGATGTTGGGCAAGGACAGCCAGATATTGATGACGAAGCCGATGCCGGTGGCGGCGGCGACGCCCAGGGTCGCCAGGATATAGGCGACCCAGTTGATCTGTTCGGCCGGCTTCTTGGTCGGCAAAGCGGCGACCGGCCCTTCGGCGTCGTCGCCGCCGACCAGCATGACGTCGAAGGCGCTGCTCTGGGCCAGCAGCTTGGCGGTGATCGAATCGGCGAACAGGCGCCGCCAGCCGCGCCGGCGCGAGCGCCCGACCACCAGCTGGGTGCAGTTGTTCTCGCGCGCGTAGTTCAGCACCTCGGCCGCGACGTCCTCGCCCTGCAGGGTGACGGTCTCGCCGCCCAGCTGCTGGGCCAGGCGCAGGGTGCGGTCGATGCGGTCCTTTTCCTCGTCGGCCAGGCCGATATGGCGGTGCGTCTCGACATAGACGGCGACCCAGGGCGCGTTGCGGCGTTCGGCGACGCGCTTGGCGACGCGGATCATGCGGGCGCTGCCCATATCGTCGCCGACGCAGACCAGGATGCGTTCGCGCGCCGGCCAGGGACCGGCGATGGCGTGCGCCCGCATGTAATTGATCATCTGCGCGTCGACGCGTTCGGCGGCATGGCGCAGCGCCATTTCGCGCAAAGCGGTCAGATTGCCCGGCGAGAAGAAATTCTGCGCGGCGCGCTTGGCCTGTTCCGGCACATAGACCTTGCCCTCGGCCAGGCGCTTCAGCAGATCTTCCGGCGGCAGGTCGATCAGCTCGATCTCGTCGGCGCTGCCCAGCACCGAATCGGGCAGGGTCTCGCGCACCTTGATGCCGGCGATGCGCTCGATGACGTCGTTCAGGCTTTCCAGATGCTGGATGTTCAGCGTGGAATAGACATTGATGCCGGCTTCCAGGATCTCCTCGACATCCTGGAAGCGCTTCACATGGCGCGAGCCCGGCACATTGGTGTGGGCCAACTCGTCGACCAGCACGAAGCGCGGCTTCCTGGCCAGGATGGCGTCGAGATCCATCTCGTTGAAGACGCGGCCGCGGTAATCGACGGTCTTGGGCGGCACCAGCGGCAGATTGGCGACCAGCCGTTCGGTCTCCTTGCGGCCATGGGTCTCGACCACGCCGATGACGACGTCGATGCCCTCGCGCTGGCGCTCATGGGCGGCCTCCAGCATCGCATAGGTCTTGCCGACGCCGGGCGCCGCGCCCAGGAAGATCTTCAGCCGTCCGCGCGATTCCTTCTGGGCTTCCGCCAGCAGGGCATCGGGTGAGGGACGGTCTTCGCGATCTGTTTCAGGCATGACGGCCGCATGATACCGCCTGTTTTGTCAGGGGGATAGGGGGAGGTCGGCGGGGCCGCCGGACTTCCCGTCACAGATGGAAACCAAATACCAAAATGACCTCTTCTTTTTAGGGGCGTTCGATTGTATGACCGTGCCGTTGAGTTGAAGGAGTTCCAGGCGGATACGCTCCGCCCCGGATATCATGAACCAGATCAATCTGCCACTGACTCCAATGGCCGCGGGAAGCGGGCCCGAGCCCTTGGCACGCCTGCTTCCGGACCTGTTCTTTTCGCGCGTTGAAACCTCTCCCGACAGCGTCGCGGCGGTGTTCGAGGGACGCTCGCTGACCTATCGCGAGATGGCGGACAAGGTCGAGGCGATGGCGCGCGGTCTGGTGGCGGCCGGGGTGAAGCCCGGGCAGTTCGTCGGTCTGTGGATGACCCGCTCGCTCGATCTGCAGATGGCGCTGCTGGCGATCCTGCGCGCGGGTGCCGCCTATCTACCCTTCGACCAGGCGGCCCCGCCCGAGCGCGTGGCGATCTGCCTTGCCGACGCCGAAGCCGTGGCGCTGGTGGTCGATTCCACCACGCAGCCGCGCACCGGCGCCATCGTCCAGACCGTCCTGAGCGCGGCGCAGCTGCCGACCGCCGGTTTCGATCTGCCGGTGCTTGCCGAAGCGGTGCAGCCGCAGGACCCGGCCTATCTGATCTATACCTCGGGCTCGACCGGTGTGCCCAAGGGCGTGCTGATCAGCCACCGCAACATCTGCCACTATCTCAGCGCGGCGCAGACCCTGTTCCAGCTGTCGCCCGAGGATGTGGTGTTTCAGGGCGCCTCGGTCGCGTTCGACCTGTCGCTGGAAGAGATCTTCCTGCCTTACCTGGCCGGCGCCCGGCTGTGGATCGCCACTCAGGAGATTTTGCAGGACACGGAAACCCTGGCGGCCCGCATGAAGGATGCCGGGATCACCGTGCTCGACACGGTCCCCACCCTGCTGGCGCTGCTGCCCGAGGACGTGCCGTCCTTGCGCGTCATCATCCTGGGCGGCGAAGCCTGTCCGCCGGCGCTGGCGGCGAAATGGTGCCGGCCCGGCCGCAAGCTTTTCAATTCCTACGGCCCGACCGAGACCACCGTGGTCGCCACCGCCATCGAAATCCAGCCCGAGGACCCGATCACCATCGGCCGCGCGCTGCCCGGCTACACCACCTATGTGGTCGATGAAAACCTGCACACCGTGACGCCGGGCGTCGAAGGCGAGCTGCTGATCGGCGGGCCGGGCGTGGCTTCCGGCTATTGGCGCCGGCCCGAACTGACCGCGCAGAAATTCGTTCCCAATCCCTTCAACGCCGAATGTACCGATCCGGTCCTGTACCGCACCGGCGACGCGGTGATCGAGGACGCGCAGGGCCGCCTGGTCTTCCGCGGCCGTATCGACGATCAGGTCAAGATCCGCGGGTTCCGCGTCGAGCTGGGCGAGATCGAGGCCCGCCTGGGCGAGCAGCCGGGCGTGGTGCAGGCCGCCCTGGTGCTGCGCCGCGACGGCGAGATGGATCATCTGGCCGCCTTCGTGAAGCTGGCGCCGGGTGCCGAAATCAACGCCGAAGGCTGGCGCAAGGCTCTGGCGGCGACCATGCCGCCTTACATGATCCCGACCCATTTCCAGGCCATCGCCGAACTGCCGACCCTGACCTCGGGCAAGCTCGACCGCAAGAGCCTGGCCAAGCTGCCGCTGGAACTGCCCGACGTGCCGCTCGAGGCCGACGACCCGCCGGCCAACGAGACCGAGGCGGCGCTGCTGGCGGCGGTCAAGCCGCTGCTGCCCGGCCAGCCGATCCGCTTCGAAGCGGATTTCTTCCTCGATCTGGGCGGCCATTCGCTGATCGCCGCGCGCTTCGTCTCGGCGGTGCGCAAGATCCCGGCTTTGTCGCATTTGACCATCCACGACGTCTATGCCGCCCGCACCCTGCGCGGCATGGCCGAGCTGCTGAACGCGCGCGGCGCCCAGAAGACCGAAAATCTCGCCTTCGAGGCGCCGCCGCTGCTGCGCCGGTTCCTGTGCGGCCTGGCCCAGGCCATCTGCATGCCCGGCGTGCTGGCCATCACCACCGCTCCCTGGCTGGCGGTGTTCGTGGGCTATCAGCTGTTCACCGGCGAGGAGCATAATTTCTGGCGCGAAGTCCGCGTGGTGACGCTGACCTATGCCGGCATCAACATCGCGGTCAGCGCCTTCGCCATCGCCGCCAAATGGCTGATCCTGGGGCGGACCAAGCCCGGCAGTTATCCGCTGTGGGGCGTCTATTATTTCCGCTGGTGGCTGGCCCGCCAGATCATCGGCGCCGTCCATCTCAACTGGTTCAAGGGCACGCCGGTGCTGCGCGTGCTGTTCCGCCTGCTCGGCGCCAAGGTCGGCCAGGACGTGATCTTCAGCGATTTCGACATCGGCGCCATCGACCTGATCGAAATCGGCGACAATGCCGCCTTCGGCTCCAAGATGCTGTTCGCCAATGCCGAGGTGGTCGGCAACCAGCTGGTGATCGGCCGGCTGAAGATCGGCGAGGCGGCCACCATCGGCTCCTCCTGCGTGCTGTCGAGCGGTTGCGATATCGGCTCGGGCTCGGAACTGGCCGATCTGACCGCGCTGCCGGTCGGCACCAAGGTCGGCGCCGGCGAATTCTGGGAAGGCTCGCCCGGCCGCAAGGTGGGCATGGTGGGCGATCACGGCCTGCCGCTGGCCAAGGCGAGCAACGGGCTGCGCGCGGTGCATTTCGCCGTCTATGTGGTGATGCTGGCGATTCTGCCGGCGGTGGCGCTGATCCCGATCATCCCGGCCTTCTATATTCTCGACAATCTGGGCGACTGGGCCGGCGACCGCCTGCCGATCGGCGATCTCGGCCTGCTGCCGCTGATCGCCTGGCCGGCGGCGATGGTGCTGATCCTGGTGACCGTGCTGCTGATCACGGTGATCCGCTGGACCGTGCTGCCCTCGGTCAAGACCGGCAATTATTCGATCCATAGCTGGTTCTATATCCGCAAATGGGTCGTCGCCCTGGCCACCGAACTGACGCTGGAAACCCTGTCGTCGCTGTTCGCCACGGTCTATATGCGCAACTGGTACCGCCTGCTGGGGGCGAAGATCGGCCGCGATGCCGAGATCTCGACCAATCTGGGCGGGTCGTACGACCTGATCGACATCGGCGAGAAGAGCTTCATCGCCGACGAGGTGGTGCTCGGCGACGAGGAAGTGCGCAATGGCTGGATGATTCTCAAGACGCTGAGCACGGCCAAGCGCGTCTTCGTCGGCAACAGCGCCGTGGTGCCGCCTGGCACCGACATTCCCGAAGGCGTGCTGATCGGCATCAAGTCGCGTCCGCCGGCCGACAATTCCCTGATGCAGGAAAACAGCACCTGGTTCGGCAGCCCGCCGCTGCCGCTGCCCCTGCGCCAGCGTTTCGACACGGTCGGCACGCAATGGACCTATGAGCCGAGCCTGAGCCGCCGCGTCGGACGCGCTTTGTTCGAGGCGTTCAGCGTGTCCTTGCCGTCGATGCTGGCGATCTGCTTCGGCAGCCGCGCCGTCGACTTCCTGGCGCCGGCGATCCTCGCCCGCGATTTCTGGACGCTGACCTGGCAGTTCATCTGGTGCTCGACCGGCATCTCGGTCGGACTGACCCTGGCCGCCATCCTCATCAAATGGCTGATGATGGGCGTCTATAAGCCGACCATGAAGCCGATGTGGTCGTGGTGGGCGCTACGCACCGAGGCGGTGGCGGTCAATTATTTCGGCCTGGCCGGCGCGGTGCTGCTCGACCATCTGCGCGGCACGCCGTTCCTGCCCTGGTGCCTGCGCCTGTTCGGCTGCAAATTCGGCCAGGGCGTCTATATGGACAGCACCGACATCACCGAATTCGACTGCGTACGGGTCGGCGACTTCGCCGCGGTCAATTCCGGCGGCCTGCTGCAGACCCATCTCTACGAAGACCGGGTGATGAAGATCGGCCGGGTGAACATCGGCGAAGGCGCGATGATCGCCGGCGGCACCACGGTGCTCTACGACACCCGCGTCGGCGATTATGCCCGCGTCGGCCCGCTGACCATCGTCATGAAGGGCGAGGAACTGCCGCCGCACAGCCAGTGGCAGGGGGCTCCGGCGCAGCCGGTTTCCTGACGGAGCGTGTCTCCAAGGGTTCACGCCCCTTGGTTGATTTATGTGGTATCGTTCGCGCATGAGTTGATCGCGCGGAGGGATGCCATGCCGCTACCAGCTTACGGATTCCTGATCGGTAAAGTCGTCGGATCGCGGCCTCATGGCGGCGGTCACCTCCATTGGCTGACCATGGTCGAGCCGGCGGCCGAGGGACACCCGCCCTATCGCGTCGCGGCGCTGCTGGGGCCCGACGTCGAGTATCAGATCATCGTCGACGCCGAAAAGACCGGCCCGCAGAAATTGAAAGACCTGATCAGGAGTCTGCGGAGCAAGGGCCAGACCCAGAATTTTCTGGTCAAAGGCGGGGATGGCGATCCCAGCATGGATTTCGTGGATTGGGGCCTGAACGGCTTCAAGCCATCGGACGACAAACTCCACACGGAATTCGGCAAGGCCGTTGAAGCGGCCAAGACCGATGCCGCGGCCCTGCTGGCGGTGTTCGGCACCGGCTATCCGGTCAATCCCGCCACGGGCGGATCGCCCGGCACCGGCTATACCGGCATCGAGAACGTCCATATGAATCAGGGCACGCCCGACCGCGTCGGGATGGGCGGACAGTACCGCGAGAATGGCCGCAACCAGGATGGCGGGCTGATCTTCCTGACGAAAAGCATGGCGACGGCGTTCTTCGTCAAATTCAAAAGCCAGATCCTGGACACGAACGGTAACGGCAATCCGAACACGACCGGCGTTACGGCGATCGACGCTCATCTGACCCGCGCGCGGCAGATTCTGGCCACCGACCAGGGTGTGGCCGCGGCGTTTGCGGCCCGGGCGGCGATGGCGCCGCCGCCGGCCTACGTTTTCGCCGATCCGGAAACCGACGACGCGACCGAGACCTTCATTCCGGACAACGACACCTACTTCAACACCGACTATGTCCAGCAGCAGGCGAAGGGCAAGACCCATGG
Organism: Alphaproteobacteria bacterium; assembly: GCA_021325215.1. GTDB lineage: Bacteria > Pseudomonadota > Alphaproteobacteria > Rhodospirillales > Magnetospirillaceae > JAJPHO01. The sequence continues at coordinate 43,308 of JAJPHO010000159.1, read as the reverse complement.
CCGGGTGCCGGCGCCGCGCGACGCCAATACGGTGTCGATGAACCTGACCTCCATCGCCGGCGCGGATGTACCGGGCCACCGCACGTCGGGCGGTGTCGAGACCATCGATTTCGACGTGATCGGCGACAGCGGTGCCGTCACTGCCGCTTATTATCAGGGCGAACAGGCGGTGGGCGACCTGATCACCGCCAATGCCAAGGCAAGCCAGCCGGCCTTCCTCTATCATGTCGGCGACGTCGTCTATTATTACGGCGAGAAGCAATTCTATTACGGCCAGTTCGCCGAAGTGTTCCGCGACTATCCGGCGCCGATCTTCGCCATTCCCGGCAATCATGACGGCCTGACGCACGATGTCGGCATGGTGTCCCTGGACAGTTTCATGGCCGCTTTCTGCGCCGCCGCTCCCGGCCCCTGGGACGGTTTCGGCGGTATCCGCCGCTCGGCCATGACCCAGCCCGGCGTCTATTTCACCCTCGACGCGCCGCTGGTCTCGATCATCGGGCTCTACAGCAATTGCGGCGAGTCCGAGCCCTGGCTGAATGACGAGCAATTCGCCTTCCTGCTGTCCGAACTGAAGCGGCTGAAGCCGGAGCGCGACGCCAATCAGCGCGCCGTTCTGCTGGCCATCCATCACATGCCGCGCTGGTTTCCCGGCCGCAACGATCCGGTCAGCGAGGCGATCGACGCGCATTGCCAGGAGGCCGGCTTGTGGCCCGACGCCGTGCTGGCCGGCCATGCCCATCTCTATCAGCGCATCGTCCGCCAGACCGGCGTGGGGGGCGCCCCCAAGGACATTCCCTATTTCATCTGCGGCAATGGCGGCTACAAGATCGTCGCCACCCAGAAGCTGGGCGGCGCCTATGTCGCCGGACTCGGGCCGCGCCTGACGGCCGTGGTCAATGAAGAGGGGTATATGCGGGCGCGGATCACCAAGACCGCCGACCACATGACCCTCAGTTTCGAGTGTCACAGCACCAAGCAATCCGGCATCGCCGACAGCTGCTCGGTCGATTTGCTGGCGGGGAAGCTGCTCTAGCACTAGCGGAGGGCCAGGGTGGCGATAAGGCCTAGCGCCAGCGCCGCCGACAGCACCTTCCAGAACAGCAGCGGATTGCGGTCATAGAGCGGCGCCGGCCGGGTGACGGGCGCCGCCGCGGCCGGGCCGTCCTCCAGCGCCAGGACGAATTCCAGCACATCCCCCTGCCGCTTGTCGGGATCGGCCGACAGCGCCTTGGCCAGCAGGGCGTCGAGCCAGGCGGGCAGGTCCGGCCGGTATTTCGCCAGCGACGCCGGTTTGCCGAAGCGCGGATGGCTGAAGGGCTCGATTTCGCCATAGGGATAATGGCCGGTGAACAGCCGGAACAGGGTCGCGGCCAGGGCGAACAGGTCCGAGGCCTCGCCGCCCGGTTTTCCGTCGAACAGTTCGGGCGCCATGTAGCTGGCGGTGCCGGGAATCTCGGCCAGCGGAAAATCCTCCAGCCCCGGCACGCGGGCGACGCCGAAATCGACCAGCTTCAGCCCGCCATCCTTCAGCAGCAGCACATTGTCCGGCTTGATGTCGCGGTGAATGATTCCGGCCCGGTGCAAGGCGGCGACGCCGCGCCCGAGCTTGAGGCCGATCCCGCGCCCCTCCTCCAGGCCGATGGCCGGGGAGCGGGTCAGGCGCGCCTCCAGCGTCTCGCCGTCATAGAAGGGCATCAGCGTATAGAGGCACGAGGCGCGCCCTTCCTCCGGCTCGATCACCCGGCCTAGCCAGGGGCTGCGCAGCCGCGCGCCGATCCAGGCTTCGCGCAGGAAGGCGGCCTTGGTCTCCGGTTCGGCGGCGACGCGGCGATGCGGGAATTTCAGCACCACCTGCGCGCCGCTCTGCTCATCCAGCGCGGCGAACAGGCGGCTATAGCGTCCATCCGATACTTGATTTTGCAGCAGAAAGCCGTCGACGCGTTGGCCGGCTTCCGGCATGTCGATCAAGGGCAAAGGCGCCAGAGCGAGGTCGAGACTGGCCTGATCGATGGCCGGCAGATCGAGCACATCGAGCACCAAAGCGGTGACGTTATCCTGCGATCCCGCCGCCAGCGCCGCCTCGACCAGTCCGCGCGCCGTCGCCTCGGGGTCGGCGCGCTCGTGCAGGATGTCAGCGATGCGATTGTCGGGCAGGCAGCCATGCAGCCCGTCGCTGCACAGCAGGTAGCGGTCATGCAGGGCGGCGGGCTGGGTGGTGTAGTCGAGCCGCAGCGCTTCCTCGATGCCGACGGCGCGATAGAGGATATGGCGCTGGTCGGGATGGGCCAGCACATGGTCGCTGGTCAGCAGCGACAGGCGCTGGTCCTGCAGGCGGTAAAGGCGCGAATCGCCGACATGCAGGATATGCAGGGTGCGCCCGCGCAGCACGATGCCGGTGAAGGTGCAGCCCATGCCTTGCAGGGAGGCGTCGCGCCGGGCGGTCGAGACGATCCAGTCATTGAGGGATTGCAGCACCTCGCTGGCGGCGCGGCGGATGCCGTAGGATTCCGGCTTTTCGAAATAGCCTTCGAGGAAGCCGCGCACGGTGATCTCGGCGGCTTCGCGCCCACCCTTGGCCCCGCCGATGCCGTCGGCCAAGGCGGCGGCGACGCCCTGGCGATGGCGGACCGATGGCGATTCCAGCGCGGCGGCCGCGAAATCCTCGTTCCGCGACCGCTTGCCCGTCTCGCTCGCTATGCCGACGCGAACGTCGAGCTGGTGGTTAGACCCGTGCTCCAGAAGCGGCCCCCCAGGTGGTCCGCCAGCGCTTGCGCACGCCGGCCAGCGACACCAGCCCCAACAATACCAGCGCCGAGAAGAACAGGAAGCCGGCGGTGAAGCCGCCCGTCATCTCCTTGGAATTGCCCAGGGTCTTGGCCAGGAAGAAGCCACCGACGCCGCCCATGCAGCCGACCAGCCCGGTCATCACGCCGATCTCGCCCTTGAAACGCTGCGGGATCAGCTGGAACACCGCGCCATTGCCCATGCCCAGGCACAGCACGCCGATCGAGAAGCAGACCACCGAGCCCCAGGCGATGGCCGGCATGGCGGCGATGCTCCAGCCCGCCACGGTGGCGGTGCCGGCGGTCTCGGGCGCCGGGCCGGCGGGCAGGAAGGCGGCGGCCAGATAGGCCAGGCTGACCACGGCGAACAGCGCCATCAGCGTGCGGATGCCACCGATGCGGTCGGCGATCAGGCCGCCGACCGGGCGGAAGCAGGAGCCGAACATCACCACGATGGCGCTCATCAGCCCGGCCGCGACGCCCGACACATGATATTGCAGGGTGAAGTACAGCGGCAGCGAATTGGCCAGCCCGACGAAGCCGCCGAACGTGATGAAATAGAAAAACATGAACCACCAGCTGTCCTTGTCGGCGAAGATGGTCCGATAGGTCTCCCAGCTCACCTTGCGGCGCGCGCCGGGCGCTTCCTTCACCATCAGCAGATAGGCGATCAGGGTCGGGATCAGCGGGATCAGCAGGGTACCGATGGCCGCCTGCCAGCCATATGTCTCGGCCAAAGACGGGATGATCAGCGCATCCAGCACCGTGCCCATATTGCCGGCGCCGGCGATACCCATGACGATGCCCTGATAGTGCGGCGGATACCAGCGGCTGGCGGCGGGCAGCGCCACGGCGAAAGAGGCGCCGGCCAGACCCAGCACGACGCCCAGCGCCTCGACCTGCGTCACGTCATGCAGGCCGAACTGCCAGGCCGCGGCGATGCCGGCGATGACGATCAATTGGGCGATGGCGCCGGTTATCCTCGGTCCGACCAGATCGCAGAACAGCCCCATGGGGACGCGCAGGATGGCGCCGGCCAGCACCGGCACCGCGACCAGGGTGAATTTCTCGCCGACCGGGATGTTCAGTTCCTTGGTGATGTAGACCACCAGCGGTCCCAGCGTGACCCAGGCCATGAAGCTGAAATCGAAATAGAGGAACGAGGCCAGCAGAGTGGGCCAGTGACCGGCTTGTCGGAAGTCCTTGAGGTTCATCAGCGCGCGCTCCTGTGCGGGACCGGGGAGAGAAGGTTTTTCAGTTCGGGGATGCAGGACCCGCAGCCGGTGCCGGCGCGGGTGGTGTCGCCGCGGGCCGCCGCGTCGAGGATCGCTTGCCGCGTGACGCCATGGCAGGCGCAGACGATCGGACTGGCAGCGGCCGCCGGTCCACCCGACAGCAGCCCGGCGCGTTCGGCATTTTCCAGCGTCTTGTCGAACCAGGCGGCGGCGAATTCGGCATCCGGGCGATGGTCCGGCGGGCCGACCAGCAGCAGCGCCTGCAACCGGCCGTCGACCAGCCGCGCGGCGCGGTAGAGCCCAAGCCTGCGGTCCTGGTAATCGAGCCAGGCGCCGTCGCCCAGAACGCTTCGGGCGAAGCGGCGCCACTCGGCGACCGGCTCGGCGCCGGCCAGACGGAACGACCAATGGCCGGTTCCGGCGGCACGGCTCCACAGCACGCCGTCGGGAAAGACTTCAGGCACCGCGCGGGTCAGCAGGCTGGCCTGCCAGAACAGCGGGACGGGTTCCAGCCGGACCGGGGTGATCTTCAGCTCCGGCTGGCCGGAAATCGGGTCGCGCGCATCGGAGACCAGTTTCCCGACCACCGCGTCGCCGGCAAAACGATCGTTCCAATGGATCGGCGCGAAGATTTCGCCCTTGCGCTGGCCGGGATCGAGGGTGACCGGCAGGGCGACCTCGCCGCGCCGGCTCGTCATCCGGGTCCAGTCGCCATCGGCCAGGCCGATCTCGGCGGCGTCGGCGGGATGGATCGACACTTGCGGCTCGGGCAGATGACGGGCCAGGCGGGGTGCCGCGCCGGTGCGGCTCATGGTGTGCCATTGGTCGCGGTTGCGCCCGGTATTGAGCAGCAGCGGCCAATCGGCGGACACCGCGCTTTCCGGCGCCCGCACCGGCGTGGGGATAAAGCGCGCCCTGCCATCGGGATGGAAGAAATGGCCATCGCCGAACAGGCGCGCCTTCCCGAACGGCCATTGCACCGGGCGCAGCGTGCCGTAATCGAGTTCGGCCAGATCGGAGATGTCGAAGTCGCGTGAACCTTCATTCTCGAAAGCGGACAGCAAGGCGTGCTCGCGGAAGATCGCCGCCGGGCCGTCGAAATCGAACGCCTCGGCAAAGCCCAGGCGCTTGCCGAGCTCACAGACCATCCACCAATCGGCGCGCGATTCGCCGGCCGGCTCCAGGAAGGGGCGCTGGCGCGAAATGCGCCGTTCGGAATTGGTGACCGTGCCGTCCTTTTCGCCCCAGGTCAAAGCGGGCAGCAGCAGATCGGCGAAGGCGGTGCTGTCGGTGGCGACGCAGTCGGAGACGGCGACGAAATCGCATTTATCCAAGCCTTCGCGCACCAGGGCGGCTTCCGGCAGGCTGACGGCGGGATTGGTCGCCATCACCCACAGCGCCTTGATCCTGCCGTCGCGCACCGCCTGAAACATCTCGACGGCCTTGAGGCCGGGTTTCTTCGCCATGCCCGGGCTGTTCCAGAAGCGCCCGACCCGTTCCACCGAGGACTCGTCGAAGCCCATATGGGCGGCCAGCATATTGGCCAGCCCGCCCACTTCACGTCCGCCCATGGCGTTGGGCTGGCCGGTGAAGGATAGCGGCCCCATGCCCGGCCGGCCGATACGCCCGGTGATCAGGTGGCAATTGATGATGGCGTTGACCTTGTCGGTGCCCGCCGAGGATTGGTTGACCCCCTGGGAATAGACGGTGACCACCTTCCCGGTGCCGGCGAACCAGGCATAGAAGGTCTCCAGATCGTCCTCGTCGAGGCCGCACGCCGACAGATCGGTGCCCGCCGCCGCTTCCAGCGCGGCTTGCAGGCCATTGGTGTGATTGGCGACGAAATCCTCGTCAGCGGCCAGGCGCAGCAGCAGCCCATTGAACAAGGCGGCATCGCTGCCCGGCCGAAGCGCCAGATGCAGATCGGCTTCCTGCGCGGTGGCGGTGCGGCGCGGGTCGATCACCACCAGTTTCATCTCGGGCCGCTTCTGGCGCGCCGCCTGGATGCGCTGGAACAGGACGGGATGGCACCAGGCGGCGTTCGAGCCGGTCAGCACCACCAGATCGGCCTCTTCCAGATCCTCGTAGCAGCCCGGCACCGTATCCGAGCCGAACGCCCGCACATGGCCGGCGACCGAGGAGGACATGCAGAGGCGCGAATTGGTGTCGATGTTGGAAGAACCGATGAAGCCCTTCATCAGCTTGTTGGCGACGTAGTAATCCTCGGTCAGCAATTGCCCGGAGACATAGAAGGCGACGCTGTCCGGCCCATGCTCGGCGATGGCTTTGCCGAAAGCCCCGGCCAGATGGTCGAGCGCGGTATCCCACGCGACGTCCTGGCCGTGCAGGCGCGGTTTCAGCAGCCGATCCGGCAGATCCAGCGTCTCGCCCAGCGCCGCTCCCTTGACGCACAGCCGGCCGAAATTGGCCGGGTGCGCCGGATCGGCGGCGATGGTCCGGCCCTCGGCCAGGACGCCGCAACCGACGCCGCAATAGGGGCAGGTGCTGGCGGTCTGCGTCATAGGGCGATCACCTCGTCCTTTTGCAGCCAGACGAAGCCTTCCTCGATCTTGACGGCGAAACAGGCGGTTGACCCCCGGTCGGGCGCGACCGCCTGGCCGGTTTCCAGCTCGATCACCCAATTATGCAGCGGGCAGGTGACCTGATGGCCGTGCACGATGCCTTCGGACAGCGGACCCTGCTTGTGGGGACAGCTGTCATGCAGGGCGAAGACGCGGTCGTCGGCGGTGCGGAACACCGCGACCGGGCCGTCGGCGGTCTCCACCACGCGGGAGCCGAGGGAAGGGATATCGGAAAGCGTACCAACCTTGATCCAACTGGGCATGATTACACCGTCGCCAAAGGGGTGAATTCGTGTGCATCACGCCCGGCGGCCCGCTCGGCCCAGGGGTCGTCCTGGGCGAAGCCCTGCGCGAACAGGAAGCGGGCATAGAGCGCTTTGCGGTTCGCTTCGTCCGCGACGATCCGTTCCTTGACGTAATCGAGGCCGACCCGCTCCATCCAATGGGCGGTGCGGTCAAGATAGCGCGCTTCCTCGCGATAAAGTTGCAAATAGGCGGCGGAATACTCCAGAACCTCCGCCTCGGTGGCGACCTGGCACAGCTTTTCGGTGCCGCGCAGTTCGATGCCGCCATTGCCGCCGACCAGGATGTCGTAGCCGGCTTCGATGCAGACGATGCCGATATCCTTGATCGAGGCTTCGGCGCAGTTGCGCGGGCAGCCCGAGACGGCCAGCTTGACCTTGTGCGGGGTCCAGGCACCCCACATCAGCTTCTCCAGCTTGACCCCGAGCCCGGTCGAATCCTGGGTGCCGAAGCGGCACCATTCCGAGCCGACGCAGGTCTTCACCGTGCGCAGCCCCTTGGCATAGGCATGGCCCGAAACCATGCCGGCGCGATTGAGATCGGCCCACACGGCGGGCAGATCCTGCTTCTTCACGCCCAGCAGATCGATGCGCTGGCCGCCGGTCACCTTGACGGTGGGGATCTCGTATTTGTCGACCACATCGGCGATGGCGCGCAGTTCCGAGGCGCTGGTCAATCCGCCCCACATGCGCGGCACCACGGAATAGGTGCCATCCTTCTGGATGTTGGCGTGGACGCGCTCATTGACGAAGCGCGAGCGCGAATCGTCCTGATACTCGCCGGGCCAGGCGCACAGCAGATAATAGTTCAGCGCGGGGCGGCATTTGGCGCAGCCGTCCGGGGTGTTCCATCCCATCGCCTGGCGCACCGCCTCCTGGCTTTTCAGCTCTTGCTTCAGGATGGCGGTGCGCACCTCCTCATGGGTGTGGTCGGTGCATTTGCAGACGGTCGGGATGGTCTCGGTCAGCGCGCCGCCGGTGGCCAGCGCCAGCAGCTGCTGGACCTGTGGGGTGCAGGAGCCGCAGGAGGCCGAGGCTTTGGTGTGGGCGCGCACCTCGTCCAGCGTGGTCAGGTTCCTGGCCTTGATGCAGGCCATCACCGCGCCTTTCGACACGCCGTTGCAGCCGCAGACCTGCGCCGAATCCGGCAAGGACACGACCGCATCCTCGGGCTTCCCGCCCGGTTCGGCGGCGGCGCGGCCGAAGATCATGCCCGGGCGGAAGGCGGAGATTTCGGCGCCGGTGGAGATCAGATCGAAATACCAGCTGGCGTCGGCGACATCGCCATAGAGCACGGCGCCGACGAGCGTGTCGTCGCGGATCACCAGCTTCTTGTAGATGCCGGCCGAGGCGTCGGAATAGGTCACTTCATCTTCGGAGTCGTCGGCGGCGGACAGAACGCCGGCCGAGAACACGTCGATGCCGGTGATCTTGAGGCGGGTCGACAATTCCGGGGTGGCGAACAGCGCGCCTTCGATCCCGGCCAAACGGTCGGCGCAGATTTTCGCCATGTCCCACAGCGGCGCCACCAGCCCGAAGCATTTGCCGCGATGCTCGGCGCATTCGCCGACGGCGTAGATATGCTGGTCGGTGGTGCGCATGTCGTCGCCGACCACGATGCCGCGATTGGCGTCGAGCCCGGCCTGTTTGGCCAGGGTGATTTCGGGGCGGATGCCGATCGCCATCACCACCAGATCGGCGGGGATTTCGCGCCCATCGGCCAGCCGCACGCCTTCGACCCGGTTCGAGCCATAGATCTCTTCGGTCTGGCCATTGGTGAAGAAGGCGATGCCGCGGCTGTCGAGATCGCGCTGCAAAAGCTCGCCGGCGGTGATATCGAGCTGGCGCTCCATCAGGGTCGGCATCAGATGCACGACGGCGACCGACATGCCGCGGCGCTTCAAGCCCCAGGCCGCTTCCAGCCCGAGCAGCCCGCCGCCGATCACCACGGCGCGGCGATGGGTCTCGGAGGCCGAGATCATCTGCTCGACATCGGCGATGTCGCGGAAGGTGCAGACACCCGGCAGGTCGAGGCCGGGGATCGGCGGCACCAGCGGCTTCGAACCGGTCGCCAGGATCAGCTTGTCATAAGGCGTGATCCGGCCGCTGGCCGAGGTCACGGTGCGGGCCTGGGAATCCAAGGTCACCACCGGCTCGTCGGTCAGCAGATGGATGTTGTTTTCCTCGTACCAGGCGCGGGGATTGATGACGATGTCATCGACCTCCTTCTCGCCGGCCAGTACCGAGGACAGCAGGATGCGGTTGTAATTGGGATGCGGCTCGGCGCCGAACACGGTGATGTCGTAGAGGCCGGGGGCGCGAGCCAGCAGTTCCTCGATGGTGCGCATTCCGGCCATGCCGTTGCCGACCATCACCAGACGCTGCCTGGCGGTGGGGATCATGTTCATGCGGATGCTCCTGTCTGGCTTTGCGGCAGGGATACGCCATCGGCGGAAAGAGCGGTTTCGAGCGGAACGGCCGGGGCGGGCAGGCCGAGATCGGTGAAGGCGAGGCGGGCCAGATCGGCGCGGAACACCTGGTCGACCACGCCATCGCCGCCGCCTTCCGGCAATTGTCCCCAGCGGCGCATCTGGTCCAGGTACCAGATCCCCTGGCTGCGCTCCGGGAAATTGGCGGCTTGTTCATGGAAGACCGGACGGTCTTCGGACTCCAGCAGCTCACGCAGCAGCGCGCGTGGCGCATTGACGTAACCGGGGCGCGACAGCAGCTCGGCCAGCTCGGCGCGGTTCTCCGGCCGGTCGCACCAGCGCGCCGCCTGCAACAGGGCACGCAACACGGCTTGGTGGGTGCCGGGATGGCTGTCGGCCCAGTGCTGGCGCACGGCGAACATCTTTTCGATGCGGCCGGGGCAGATCTGGCGGCTGGTGGCGACCACCTGGCCCAGGCCGGCGCTGGCCGCCAGCCGGCCCCAGGGCTCGCCGGCGCAATAGCCGTCGATCAGGCCGGCGGAGAGATGCGACAGCATCTGCGCCGGGGGGACGACCGCCAGCTGGACGTCGCGCTCGGCGTCGAGGCCGGCGGTGGCCAGCCACAGGCGCATTTCATAATGATGGGCCGAGAAGGGGTGGACGATGCCGAAGGTGCATCCCCTCAATGCCGCCGGAAGGCCGTTCTCGCGCAGGCGCGCCGTCAGCGCGCTCGACAGAGTGATCGAGTTGCCGCCGATATTGAGGGCCAGCGCCGCCACCATCGGCTCTTGCAACCCGCCCAGCCCCAGGGTCGAGGCCAGCACCATCGGCGCCAGCATCTGGGCGCCGTCGAGCGCCCCGACCGCCAGCTTGTCGCGCAAGGTTGCCCACGAGCTTTGCCGCTGCAGATCCACGTCGAGGCCTTGTTCGGCGAAGAAGCCGCGCTCCTTGGCGACCAGCAGCGGCGCGGCATCGAGCAGAGCGAGGAAACCCAGTTTCAGATTCATCCCAAACTCCCAAAACAAAAAAGGCGTGCCAGGACCGGGAGAGACTCCCATTCCCGGAACGCCGTTGTTCCCTCTTCTTGGTTGGTCCGGGGACTCGCCGTTGAGCCCCGGTAAGCTTTCCGTCAGCCGAGCAGGTCGGCGGCGGCGATGATCTTGTTGGCGATGTCGACCAGTCTCAGTTTCTGATCCATCGCCATCTTGCGCATGGCCTTGTAGGCCTCTTCCTCGCCGCATCCGCGGCTTTTCATCAAGATCCCTTTGGCCTTTTCGACCAGCTTCCTCTCGGCCAGGCTGGTCTTGGCCTTGTCCAACTCGGTGCGCAGTTCCTGGAACTGCGCGAACTGGGCGATCGCCACCTCGATCACCGGGCGCACCCGGTCGGGCTGCGGACCGCCCACCACATAGGCCGCGACGCCGGCCTCGACAGCCGCCCGGATGGTTTCGGCGCGCCCGTCCTGGGCGAACATCACCACCGGCCGGTTACAGTCCTGTCCGACCCGGCGCAGCCCCTCCAGCATGTCGCGGTCGGGGTTGTCGATGTCGGCGATCAGCAGGTCGGGAGCCAGCGCATCGATGCGCGAAAGCAATTCCAACCCGCTGCCCAATACCGCCACCACCTCGGCGCCCTCGGCCTCCAGAGCCTGCTTTACCGACCCGGCTCTGTCCGGGTCGTCGTCCATCACGACCACCCGCAGCGACTGACCGCTTCGAGACTTCATCGTTTATCTCTACGCAATGGGCGTGCCAGAATGATGCGCTGCGGTAAAGCTGGGGATTCGGGTTGTGCCGCACTCGACAATGGTTAAAATTTAATCACGTCAAATTGCGCGGCCTAAAAATTAGGCTGAATTTCAGCAGGGCAGCCCCGCTTCCCTAGCGCTTGTGCCGGGCGTTCCGCGGGGTTAGAACCGTTCTTACCGTGTTCCGGAGGAACCAGCAGATGCCGACCACTTTGCCGATGCCGAGTACGCTGACCGTTCTCAAGCGTGGATTGCTGTGCCGCTGTCCCAATTGCGGCAAGGGTCGCCTGTTCAAGAGCTACCTCAAGCTGGTGGACCATTGTGACGCTTGTGGCGAGCAGCTGGGCCATATCCGCGCGGACGATTTTCCCGCTTATCTGACCATCGCCATCGTCGGCCACATCGTGGTGGGCGGCATGCTGGCCGCGGCTCAGTCGGGCGTGCCGACCTGGGCCGGCATCCTGGTCAGCATCGTGGTGACCATCAGCCTTACCTTGTGGCTGCTGCCGCATATGAAGGGCGCGGTTGCCAATTATCTCTGGCGCCTGAAGATCCCCAAGGGATCGGTCGAAGCCGGCTGATGACAGCATCGCCGGAGCCCGCTACTCTCTCCGGCATGGATTGCGAAAACACCCAGATCGCGAAGCGAATTAAACGCCCGGCGCTCTTCTAGAGGCCGGGTCGTTTCATTTCTTTTCGTGATTTCTGGGGTTTTCATCATGAATTCCGTCGAGTTGGCGCCTGAGTGCGCCTTGTTCACCGTCTTTGGCGAGGCTGATCCCGCCCTTCTTCCCCGCATCGTCGCCTTGTTCGCCAAATGCGCTCTGGTGCCGGCCTGGCTCCATGCCGAGACCCTGGACGGCGAGATGCATGTCGAGGTCGAGTTCTCCGGCCTGAGTGCGGCCAAGGCCGATCATTTCGCTGAGGTGCTGCGCCAGATGCCGATAGTTTCCCTGGTCCGCCTGACAGGAGAGTCCCGATGAGCAGTCCCGCCCAGAGCCCGCTCTCTTTACGGGATGGCGTGCTGGCCGTGCTGGTGATGGCGGTGTGGGGCACCAATTTCGTCGTCATCAAATATGCGCTGGGTGTGCTGCCCCCTTTGCTGTTCGCCACTCTGCGCTTTCTGCTGGTGGCGTTTCCGGCGGTGTTCTTCCTCAAGCGGCCGGCGGTGCCGCTGCGTCATCTCGCCGCTTATGGCGTGCTGATCGGGGCGGGGCAGTTCGGGCTGCTCTACATCGCCATGACCGGACTGATCTCGCCCGGCCTGGCGTCCCTGGTGGTACAGACCCAGGTGGCTTTCACCATCGGCCTGTCGGTGCTGGTGTCGGGCGACAGCATCCGCCCGTTCCAGATCGCCGCCGTGCTGCTGGCCGGCGCCGGCATCGCGGTGATCGGCTTCCATGCGCATGGCTCGGCGACCCCGTTGGGTCTGGCCATGGTGATCGGGGCCGCGCTGTCCTGGGCGGGCGGCAATGTGGTGGCGAAGCTGGGCGGGCGGGTCAATATGCTGGCCTATGTGGTGTGGGCCAGTCTGTTTTCCATTCCGCCGCTGATGGGATTGTCGCTGTTCTTCGAGGGCTGGCCGGCCATCGCCGCCGGCCTTGGCCATCTCGACGCGCCGGTGCTGGCGGCGGTGGTCTGGCAGTCGGCGGGCAACACCATGTTCGGCTATTCGCTGTGGGCCTGGCTGCTGGCCCGCCATCCGGCGGCGACCGTCTCGCCGATGGCGCTGCTGGTGCCGGTGTTCGGCATGGGTGCGTCCGCGCTGCTGCTGGGCGAGCCCTTGCAGCCGTGGAAACTGGGCGCCGCCGCTCTGGTTCTGGGCGGGCTGGCGGTCAATTTCTTCTGGCCGCTGTGGAAAGCTAGAACAGCCGTCCGCCGTTCGGAACTTTAAGGTCCGGGGCGAACAGCACGACCTTCCCGGCGTCATCCGGAAAGCCCAAAGTCAGCACTTCCGACATGAACTTGCCGATCTGGCGCGGCGGGAAATTGACCACCGCGGCGACCTGGCGGCCGATCAGGCTTTCCAGGCTGTAATGCTCGGTGATCTGGGCGCTGGAGCGCTTGATTCCGATGGCCGGGCCGAAATCGATCTTCAGCTTGAAGGCCGGCTTGCGCGCTTCCGGGAACGGTTCGGCTTCGAGGATGGTGCCGACGCGGATATCGACGGCGAGGAACTGGTCGAAGGCGATCTCGGGCGCGGCGGGCGCCTCGGCATCGTGCTGCATATGCATGAAATGAACTCTCCCGAATAAGCGGGAGAGAGCTTAGAGCGGTTTGCGATTCCTTAGAATCGCGAATTGCTCACGGCGCCGACTGGCGCCGCGCCGGTCGTCCGGCGGGAAGCGAAGCTGAACGCGTAGCGGACAATCGCTTCGCCGGAGGCGATGCGTCAAAAGACTCAAACTTTGGCGCTGGAGGGGTCTTGCTTGTGGTCGTGACCGGTCAGGCGGATGGTCTCCTCGGCGCGCTGATAGGCTTTGCGCCATTCATCCTCGGCGCCCAGCTTGCAGGCGCGGCCGTAATATTTGCGCGCTTCGGTCAGCTTTTCGTTGCGCGCTTTCACATCGCCTTCGTTTCCGAAGGCCGAGGCTTCGTGCAGCAGCGCGTCGCAGACACGCATATTGCCGGCGCATTCGAGGATGCGGGCCCGCAGCATGGCCTTGCGCTTGAATTCGAACGGCAAGTCCTTGTCCGAGCCGCACCAGTCGCGCAGCTGTTGGGCCATCCGTTCTGCGTTCTCCGGATCGGCGGTGGCGATCTTGTGAACGAATTCGCGGACGGTTTGCTTGCTCTGCTCGATGGCGGCTTCGCGCGCTTTCTCCGCCTCGGATTTTCCGAAACCAAACATCGCCCCCTCTCCTCCATCGGGCCGGTGATGCGAAAGGTCTGTCTGCAACGTTCAGAGCGTATCATTTCAGGCGCTCTAAATACAGAGCTTGCTCTCCTTGGCCGAATATTGCACCGCGATAGACGGGGTAGAAGGATTATTTTGAATTATTAATACACGTAAAATTGTCTCCATTTGCCCTTGACTCCGGGCCCGATTCGGATGAGAACATTTAGAGAACAAATATCGGAGCGCCATGCCGGACCTCGCCCAATTGCGCGCCCGCATCGGCGCCTTGGAGGGGCTGCCCGGCCTTGGCGCGGGCCGACCCGCCGAGGCGGTGCCGCTGGGGGCCGCCGCCATCGACGATTCTTTGCCCTGGGGCGGACTCGCGGCCGGCGGGCTGCACGAGATCCGCGCGGAACGGGCCGATGATGCCGGCGCAGCCCTGGGTTTCGCCGCTTACCTGCTCGGCCGTCTGGCCAAGGCGCGGCATGGCCGGCTGATGTGGCTGACCCTGTCCGACCATATCCATGCGCCCGGTCTGGCCGGGCTCGGCCTGCCGGTGGAAAGGCTGCTGCTGGTGCGCCCGGCCCGCACGGCCGATCTGCTGTGGGCGGCCGAGGAATCCTTGCGCTGCAAGGGGGTGGCCGGGCTGCTGGCCGACATCGACGGCGCCGATTTCCGTTCGGCGCGGCGCCTGTCGCTGGCGGCGCGCGGCTCCGGGGTGCCCGGTTTGCTGCTCAATCGCGGCGCGCCGCTCGGGGCGCCGCTGACCCGTTGGCAGGTAAAGGCCGCCGCCAGTGAAACAACCATCGGGGTGGGCGCGTGGCGCTGGCATCTGGCGCTGACCCGCTGCCGCTTCATGGCGGCGGGGGAAGAGGATCGGTCCCTGCATTGGCTGGTGGAGGCGAAATATGCGAAGGGTGGTTTCAGTCTGGTTGCCGTATCTGGCGACGGATCGGTTGGCCAAGCCGGACAGCGGCGCCAGGCCGGATGAAGCCTGGGCTGTCGCCGAAGCCGGCTCCCAGCGGCGTCTGGTCGCGGTCAACCGTGCCGCCGAACGGGCTGGCCTCAAGCCGGGGATGAGCGTCGCCGACGCGCTGGCGATCCGCCCCGGCCTCAAGCTGGCCCCGCACGAGCCGGCCGAGGAAGATGCGCTGCTCGGCCGGCTGGCCGAATGGTGCAGCGTCTACACGCCTTTCGCGGCACCCGATCTATGGCGCGAAGGCATCGGCAGCGCCGGTCTGTGGCTCGATATTTCCGGCTGCGACCATCTGTGGGGCGGCGAAGAGGCTCTGCTCAACGATCTGACCGGACGGCTCGAACGGCTGGGCTTCATCGTCCGCGCCGCCGTCGCCGACACCCCCGGCGCCGCCTGGGGCTGGGCCCGCTTCGGCGCCGGCGGCGTCGTGGCGGCGGGCGGGGCGCGCGAGGCTTTGGCAACGCTGCCGGTCAGCGCCTTGCGCTTCGCCCCCGACGTTACGCTTGGTCTTGCCCGGCTCGGCCTGCGCCGGATCGGCGATCTCTATCCGCTGGCGCGCGGGCGTTTGGCGGCGCGTTTCGGCTCGGTCGTCGGGCGCCGCCTCGACCAGGCCTTGGGCGCCGAGGAGGAGCCGATCTCGCCGCTGCGCCCGCCGCAATCCCTGCAGGTGCAGCGCCGCTTCGTCACCCCGATCGGCCGCTCCGAGGATGCCGCGGCGGCGGTGCGCTTCCTGCTGCCGCGCCTGATGCAGCTGCTGGAGCGCCAGCAGCTCGGCGTGCGGCGGCTCGATCTGTCGGTGTTCCGCGTCGATTCCTCCTGTGCGCGTCTGGCCGTCGGCACCAGCCGTCCGACCCGCGACGCCAACGCCCTGTTCCGCCTGATGGCGTTGCAGCTCGACGGGCTGCAGGCCGGCTTCGGCATCGAAAGCCTGATGCTGGCCGCCAGTGTCGCGGCACCCCTGGCCGCGCGCCAGCAGGACATGGAGGATGGCGAGTCGGCGGAATGCCTGTCCGAGATGCTGGACAGCTTGGGCAATCGTCTCGGTTTCAGCCGCGTCCAGGCCTTCGCCCCGGCCGGCAGCCATCTGCCCGAACGGGCGGTGCGGCGCCTGTCCGCCGAGGCGGCCGCCACGGCCCTGATCCCCGAACCCTGGCCCGACCAGCGCCGCCCACCGATCCTGCTGTCGCGCCCCGAAGCGGTGGCGGTGACGGCCCCTCTGCCCGACGCCCCGCCTTTGCTGTTCCGCTGGCGCCAAACCCTCCACCGCGTCCGCCGCGCCGAAGGTCCCGAACGTCTGGAAGGCGAATGGTGGCGCGACCAATCCCCGGCGCGGGATTACTACCTGGTCGAGGACGAGGATGGGGGACGGTTCTGGCTTTACCGGCTGGGATTGCCTGGGGAGTTCAACCCGGCGCGGTGGTTTGTGCATGGGTTGTTTGCGTGAGGGTGGTTGGGTCAGGAAGGGTTGTGAGGATGTTGGGCAACACGGACGGACACGGACAGCCACGGACGGACACGGACGAATGAGAGCGAATCTTGGGCCTGAGTTGGATGGGCTGACAGAGAAGGTGATTAAGAGTGCCTTCGCAGTGACTCGCGCTCTCGGGCATGGGTTTCTGGAGGCAGTCTATAAAAATGCACTTGCGGTCGAGCTGGAACAGGCGGGCATCGAATACCAGAAGGAGAGGGCGTTCCCGGTCTATTATCGCGGGGAAAGAGTTGGTAATTATGTTGCCGATCTGGTCGTGGGGAATGTGATTGTCGTCGAGTTGAAAGTTGTCGAGGCGCTTTCAGCGCCTCATTCAGCCCAACTTCACAATTATCTGAGGGCCAGTCAGTTACCGGTCGGACTTCTTTTCAATTTTGGTAAGCCCCGGATCGACGTAAGGCGGGTCCTCTTATGACGTCCGTGTCCGTCCGTGGCTGTCCGTGTCCGTCCGTGTTGCTGCAGGCCCCTCCGCCGCAATGACCTCGGGCCAGGACGCAGCAAATGCCTTACGCCGAACTCCAGGTCACGACCAACTTCTCCTTCCTCGAAGGAGCCTCCAATCCTGAGGAGCTGGTAATTGCCGCCCAGGCGCTGGGGTATCGCGCTATCGCCGTCACCGATCGCAACAGTGTGGCCGGTGCAGTCAGGGCGTATCGGAAGGCCAAAGAGCTGGGGATGCGGCTGGTGGTCGGGGTGCGGCTCGATCTGACCGATGGGGCCAGTCTGTTGTGCTTTCCCCATGATCTCGAAGCCTATGGCCGGCTTTGCCAATTGCTGACGGCGGGACGGCGGCGGGCGGGGAAGGGGGAGTGCCGGATCGGCCGGGCCGAGGCGATGGAGGCGGGAGCCGGGCAGTCGCTGGTGCTGCTGCCGCCCGAACGGCCGGGGAAAAGGTTTGCTGCCGAGTTGGGCGAGTGGCGGCGGCGGTTTCCCGGATCGGTATGGCTGGCGGCGTCGCGGCGTTTCGCCCAGGACGATGCGCGGCGGCTGGCGCTGCTGGCGCGGATCGCCGGCATGGCGGGCGTTCCGCTGGTGGCGGTCAATGACGTGCTCTATCACAGCCCGGAGCGGCGGCCGCTGCAGGATGTGCTGACGGCGGTGCGGCTGGGCTGCACCGTGGCGCAGGCGGGGCGGAATCTGGCGGCCAATGCCGAGCGTCATCTCAAGGACCCGGCCGAGATGGTCCGGCTGTTCAAGGAATATCCCGACGCCATCGCGGAAACTCTGGTGATCGCGGAGCGCAGCCGCTTTTCGATCGGCGACCTCCAATATAATTATCCCGCCGAAAGCGAGGACGCGCAGGGAGACCTCGAACGGCTGGTCTGGGAAGGGGCGGCCCGGCACTATCCCCAGGGCGTGCCGGACAAGGTGCGGAACATGCTGCTGCATGAACTGGCCCTGATCCGCGATCTGGATTTCCCCGCTTTCTTCCTGACCGTCTACGACATCGTCCGCTTCGCCCGGGAGAAGGGCATTTTGTGCCAGGGGCGCGGCTCGGCGGCCAATTCGGCGGTCTGTTATTGCCTCGGCGTCACCGCGGTGGACCCGGCCGTCAGCGTTCTGCTGTTCGAGCGCTTCATCAGCCGCGAGCGCGGCGAGCCGCCGGACATCGATGTCGATTTCGAGCATGAGCGGCGCGAAGAAGTCATCCAGTACATCTACGAGAAATATGGCCGCGAGCGCGCCGGCCTGGCCGCCACCGTGATTCATTACCGCAGCCGCTCGGCCTTGAAGGATGTCGGGCGCGCCATGGGCCTGTCCGACGATGCCATTCTGGCGATCAGCCGCTCGCGCTGGGGCCGCAGCGACGAGCCGCTGGGCGAGGGGCGGCTGCGCGAGCTGGGCTTCGATCCGGAAGATCCGACTCTGCGTCTGACCCTCGATCTGGCTCGCCAGCTGACCGGTTTTCCGCGTCATCTGTCCCAGCATGTCGGCGGGTTCGTCATCACCCGCGACCGGCTCGACAAGCTGGTGCCGATCGAGAATGCCCGCATGGAGGGCCGCACCGTCATTCAATGGGACAAGGACGATCTCGATACGGCGGGCCTGCTGAAAGTGGATGTGCTGGCGCTCGGCATGCTGACCTGCATCCGCAAGGCCTTCGATCTGATCCGCGACCATCATGGCCGGGATTTCGCCCTGGAGACGGTGCCGCGCGAAGATCCGGCGGTTTACGACATGATCTGCCGGGCCGACGTGATCGGCGTGTTCCAGATCGAGAGCCGCGCCCAGATGAGCATGCTGCCGCGCCTGCGGCCGAGGACGCTGTACGATCTGGTGATCGAGGTGGCGATCGTCCGCCCCGGGCCGATCCAGGGCGGCATGGTGCATCCCTATCTGCGCCGGCGGCAGGGCAAGGAACCGATCACTTACCCGGATGACGACGGCAAGCTGGAGGCGGTTCTGGAAAGAACGCTCGGCGTGCCCTTGTTCCAGGAACAGGCGATGCAGATCGCCATCGTCGCCGCCGATTTCACCCCGGGCGAGGCGGACGGGCTGCGCCGCTCGATGGCCAGTTTCCGCAATCTCGGCACGGTCAATCAGTACGAGACCCGGCTGGTCGAGGGCATGGTGGCGAACGGCTATGAGCGCGACTTCGCCGAGCGGGTCTTCAAGCAGATCCAGGGCTTCGGCGATTACGGCTTTCCGGAGAGCCACGCCGCCAGCTTCGCCCATCTGGTCTATGTCTCGGCCTGGATCAAATGCCATTACCCGGCGGCGTTCGCCTGCGCCCTGCTCAACAGCCAGCCGATGGGCTTCTACGCCCCGGCGCAGATCGTGCGCGACGCCCGCGATCATGGCGTCGCGGTATTGCCGCCCGACATCAATTTCAGCCGCTGGGACAATCATCTGGAGACCGGCGCCCTGCGCCTCGGCCTGCGCCAGATCACCGGCTTTTCCGAGGCGGATGCGCGGACGCTGGAGCAACATCGCGGCGATGGCTATGCCAGCCCGGAGGATCTGTGGCGGCGCAGCGGCCTCGATTCCGCCGCGCTGAAGCATCTGGCCGACGCCGATGCCTTCGGCTCGATCGGCCTGCCGCGCCGGCAGGCGCTATGGGCGGTGCGGGCGCTGGGCGCCCCGCTGCCGCCTCTGTTCGCCGCCGCGGGGCTGGGGGCGGAACAACCGGTGGTATTGCCGAAGATGACGATGGGCGAACAGGTGGTTGAAGATTATGCTCATCTCCGGCTGTCCCTGAAGACGCATCCTCTGGCGCTGATGCGGCGCGATCTGGCGGCCGAGAACATCGTGCCGGCGCGCGGGCTGGAGTCCAGGGGCGACGGCAAGCGGGTGGTGACCGAAGGGCTCGTGCTGGTGCGCCAGCGTCCCGGCACCTCGTCGGGGGTCATCTTCCTGACGCTGGAGGACGAGACCGGCGTCTGCAATGTGGTGGTCTGGCCGCATCTCTATGAGAAAGCGCGGGCGGCGGTTTTGAGTGGAAGGCTGCTGCGGATCGCCGGCAAGCTGCAGGTCGAGGACGGGGTGGTCCATCTGGTGGCCGAGCGTATCTTCGACCGCACGGCGGCGCTGACCCGGCTGGCGGATGCGGGATTGAAGACGACGTCGAGGGATTTTCATTAGGGGGAACGACAGGGTGATCGAGCTTTATCAATTCCGCCGGGCCTGGGGCCTCAATCCCAGCCCGTTCTGCCTCAAGGTCGAGACCTACTGCCAGCTGGCCGGCATTCCCTACAAATCGGTCCGTACCGTTCCCTTCAAGGCGCCGCGCGGCAAGCTGCCCTTCGTCGTCGATGGCGGCCAGCGCATCGCCGATTCCGGCCTGATCCTCGATCATCTGCGCGCCAACGCCGCCTGGGATCTCGATGCCGGCCTCGATGCGCGGCAGCAGGCGATGGGCCATCTGCTGCGGCGGACCTGCGAGGAAAGCCTCTATTTCGCCGTGGTCTATTCGCGCTGGATCGACGATGCCGGCTGGGCGGTGGCGGGGCCGGAATTCTTCCGCGGCATGCCGGCCATCCTGCGCGCGGTGATGCCGGGACGCCTGCGCAAGAAAGTGCAGGCGCAGCTGCATCAGCAGGGCTATGGGCGGCATGACCGCGACGAAGTCTATGCCCTCGGCACCGCCGATCTGGCGGCCATCGCGGTTTTCCTCGGCGACCATGTCTTCGCCGTGACCGACCGGCCGACCTCGGTCGACGCCACGGTCTATGCCCTGCTGAAGAGCATTCTGGGGCCGCCGCTGGAAAGCCCGTTGAAGCAGGCGGTTCAGGCATCGCCGGTGCTGACCGGCTATGTGCAGCGGATCGAGCGCGCCATCGCGGCCAAGGCGGCTTGATGCGGAAGCTTGTTCTGCTGGCTCTCTCGCTGTGGGCGGTTTCGGCCGTGCCGCTGTGGGCGGAGTGCAAGATGGGCCGGTTGGGCGAGCTGAAGCCGATCATCGAGCACAGCCGCATCTATGTGCCGGGCAAGGTCGACGGCAAGGATGTGTTGTTCATGGTCGATTCCGGCGCCGACACGCTGCTGTTCGCCGCCGAAACGGTCGCGCTCGGTATTCCGGTCGGCGGCTATTCCGGCGAATCCTTCGGGGTTACCGGTCATGAGAAATCCGATGGCCAGGCAACCCTCGCCTCGCTGGAGATCGGCTTATGGAGCGGACACGACATCAGCCTGCGCGCGGTCGGGTCGTCGGGCGGTGAAAATCTCGACGGCGTACCGGTGATCGGCGTGCTGGGCGAGGACATCCTCAGCCATTTCGACGTCGAGATCGACATCAAGGGCCAGCGCTTTTCGCTGTTCCAGATGACCGGCTGCGATGGCGCGAACCTGGCCTATTGGACCGAGAATTATAACGTCGTCGATATCGGCACTTACGATTCGCGCCAGCCTCGCATTCGTCTCGCCGGCGAACTCAACGGCTCGCCCGTCTCGATGCTGCTCGACACCGGAGCGCCCTATTCGGCGGTGTCGCTCGACGTCGCCAGGGCGCTCGGGCTTAGTCCCGGCGGGCCCGGTACCGACTCCGTCGACCAGATAAGCGGCGTCCAGGGGCAGGCCGAAGCGACCTGGATCGGCACCTTCCAAAGCTTTGTCCTCGACCAGGAACGCATCGCTCCGGCCAAGATCCGCTTTCTCAAATTCGCCCAGGCCGGACCCGAGATCGGCTCGCGGCTGTCGCGGCGCGCTTTCTCCGTCGACATGTTTCTCGGCTTCGATTTCATCCGCGCCCATCATGTGCTGATCTCGCACAGCCAGAAGAAATTCTATTTCTCCTATAGCGGCGGTCAGCCCTTCTCGGTGCCCAAGCCGTCAAATCCAGCCAAGTAGCCGCCACCAGAGATAATCCAGGGGAAACAGCAGCAGAATCGTCGCGGCGCCCAGCCACAGGCATAGCTTTACTGCATGTCTCATCGATTCGCCGCCCAGCTGCATGGCGACCACCAGGGGCGGCGATTCATAGGGCAGGATCGGATTGGAAAAGCCCATCACCTCGCTGTTGAGCACGGTCGGCAGCGGCAGGCCCGCCGCATCGGCCCAGCTGGCCGCCAGCGGGGTCAGCACCGCCGGCACGCCGGTGACCGTGGTCAGCAGCGCCATCAGGGTGCCGATCGTGCCCAGCCGGGCGAAATTGGCGGCCGGCTGATCGGGGTGCAGCGGGATCACCGACGAGACGAGATCGCCCAGTTCCTTTCCGACACCGGACTGCGCCACCAGCGCGCCCATGCCGAGAATGCCGCCGATATAGAACAGCGAGGTATAGTTGACCTCCTTGGCGAAGGCCTGGCGGTCGACCAGTCCGATGCCGGGCAGAAGCAGGATCACCGCCGCCGCCATGCTGATCCAGGCCGGGCTGATGTGATGCAGAAAGTCGGTGGCCCAGAAGCCCAGCGCCACCAGCAGCACGATCGCCAGCCAGCGCTCGCGCCCGCTCATCGGCGGCAGCGTGATGTGTTCCAGCGGCTTCGGCGTGTCCGGCCAGAACAGCACGATCAGCGGGATCAGCAGCAGGGTCTTGAGGAAACCCAGCACCGGGAAATGCAGCAGCAGATAGGCGCCATAGGACGGCACATAGCCATAGATCGTCTCGGCGGAACCGGCCCACACCATGTTGGGCACATTGGCCGGCAGCACCGAGAAGGTCGAGACATGGCTGCCCAGGGCCGCCGCCAGCACCAGCCCGATACGGCCCTTGCTGCCGGGCGCGAAGCCGTACCGCTCGGCCAAGGAGAGCGTAATCGGCATCAGCAATACGGCGCGGCCCATCGAGGAGGGCATGACGAAGCCCAGCGCGGTGCCGACCACCACCACGCCGGACACCACGCCCCAATAGGAATTGCCGAAGCTGGCCGACAGGCCGCGGGCGATGCGGTCGCCCAGGCCGGTCGATTTGATCGCCACGCCCATCACCAGGCCGCCCATGATCAGCCATAAGGCGCCGGAGGCGAAACCGCTGAAAATGACATTGGCCGGGGCGATCCTGGCCAACATGGCGATGGTGAAGAAGATCAGTGCGGTCGCGGCTTCGGGCAGAACGCCGGTCGCCCATAATCCGATCGAGAGGATACACAGGGCCAGGGCGCCATTCTCGCCGGGCGGCAGGGGGGCGAGCACTGCCGCCGCCAGCGCGGCCAGACAGGTCAGGGCAGCGAAAATCTGACCTGTCGACCAGCGAACGGACAGCGTCAAGGCACCTCCAGCCATTGGCGCAGCCGGCCGAACTCCTGTTCGGCGGCTTCGGCGCGGTCGGTGAGTTCCGCCCAATCCTTGCCTGCCTTGACGTCCTGTTCAAGCGCCGCCATCAGGTCGGCCAGCGGTTTCGCCGCGCCATTGCGGGCGGCGCCCTTGGCGGTGTGGGCGGCGATCCGCACGGCGTCCGGATCGCCGGATTCCAGCGCGTCGCGCAAAGTCTCCAGCAATCCGCCGAAACTCTCGGCGAAGAAGCCCGCCACCTCGCGCAGATCGGCCAGATCGCGGCTGCCGAGGATGTCGCCCAGAACCGACCAATCGATCGGGTCGGGCACCGTGCGGGCGGAGTCGCCAGCAATCTCGCCGGTTCGGAAGATCTTCTGCATCAGCGCCGACAGACGGTCGAGGGTCAGCGGCTTGCTGACATAATCATCCATGCCGGCCTGCAGGCATTTCTCGCATTCGCCCTCCATCACATTGGCGGTCAGGGCGACGATCGGCAGGTGGCCGCCCTGGCGCGCCTCGGAGCGGCGGATGCGGCGGGCCAGGTCATAGCCGTCCAGCACCGGCATGATGCAGTCGGTCAGCAGCAGGCGATAGGGTTTGGCTTGCAGCAGCGCCCAGGCGGCCTCGCCATGTTCCGCCATGTCGCAGGGATAGCCGAGCTGGCGCAGCTGCTTGCCGAGAACCAGCCGGTTGATGGCATTGTCTTCGGCCACCAGCACGACGGCTTCGCCGTGGACCATCTCGGCGGGCTCCGGGGCGACGGGCGCCTGGGCGATGTCGGCAAAGGCGGGACGGCCCAGGGCGTGGGCGATGGCGCGGAGCAACGATTTCTTGCGCAGCGGCCGCAGCAATGGCGGCGCCAATCCCTGTTCGGCGCACCAGGCTGAAGCGGCAGGGTCGGGATAAGGCAGCGTGGCCAGGATCGCGCTGGCCGGCAGGCGGGACAGCAGCGCCGGCAGCAGCTCTTCAAGTTCCGTGCCGAAATCGACGATGGCAAGGTCGAGATCCTCGGCTTCGACGATCAGCTCCTTGGCCGCCACCGAATCCGAGGCTTCCAGCGATCTCGCCCCTTCCGAGCGCAGCAGCGCCGCCAGATTGGCGCGGCTTTCCGGCAGATCGTCGATCACCAGCACGGTAAGCTCGGCCAGCTCGGCGCTGGTCTGATGGGGTTCGGGATCGACCGCCAGCGGCACTTCGAACCAGAAGGTGCTGCCGGCGCCCGGCGCGCTGACCAGGCCGATCTCGCCGCCCATCAGCTCGGTCAGGCGATGGCAGATCGCCAGACCCAGGCCGGTCCCGCCGAAATGGCGCATATGCGAATTGTCGGCCTGCGAGAAGGGCTGGAACAGGCGCTCCTGCTGCTCGGGCGACAAGCCGATGCCGGTGTCGGTCACCTCGAAGCGCACCGTCGGGCGCTCATTGCTGTCGCTCAGCGCGTAAAGGCGCAGGATCACGCTGCCGCGGTCGGTGAATTTGACGGCATTGCTGAGCAGATTGAGGCAGATCTGCCGCAGGCGCATCGGGTCGCCGATCATCTGTTCCGGCAGCGACGGATCGCCCCACCAGGCCAGTTCGAGTTCCTTGTTGTGCGCCTTGGCGGCGACCAGCTCGACGCTTTCCGCGATCAGCTGCGACAGGCTGAAGGAGACGGTCTCGAGGGTCATCTGCCCCGCCTCGATCTTCGACAGATCGAGGATTTCGTCGGTGATGGAGAGCAGCGTACGGCTGGATTCCTGGATCACCTCGACCATTTCGCGCTGTTCGGGGGTCAGGACGCTGCGGCTGAGCAGCTCCAGCATCCCCATCACGCCGTTCATCGGGGTGCGGATCTCGTGGCTCATGGTGGCCACGAACATGGTCTTGGCCTGGGCGTTGCGCTCGGTCTGTTCCTGCAATTCGCGCCAATGGCGGCGGTCGGCGGCGGCGCGGCCGATATCCTCGACCCACAGGACGCGGCGTCCGCCGCCCAAAGGCAAAGCGGTCCAGGCCAGCCGGGCCGGGAATGTTTCGTCACCGCCGCGGCGCAGCGCGGTTTCCAGCACGCCATCGCCGAGAGCCTGGGCGGCTTTCAGTCCTTCATGGCCGGCGAGGTCGGCGAAGAACAGGGCGAAGGGGGTGCCGGGCAAGGGTGAGCCCATCGCGAACAATGCCTCGGCTGCGGCATTGGCCAATTCGATCCGTCCGTCGGCTCCGGTCAGCAGGCAGGGGTTCGGATCGCCCGACACCAGCCGGCGCAGCAGCCGATCGGCGGGGGTCATGTCACGGCAACTCGTTCTTCTTGGGTTGCTCGATCATCAGATATTCGATCCGCGCAGCACCCGACAAGTCGCGCAGACGGCGCAGGAACCGTTCGGATAGCATCGCTCCCCGGCTCAGCAGCAATTCGCCGTCGGGGCCGCGGATGTCCTGGGCCAGCACGGCGCCGACCGGCACCGATTCGAGGCGCAACTTCATGCCGTTCGCGGTCTTGCCGATGTCGCTGCGCGCCCTGACGGTGCCGACCGGCTTGTGGCTCAGCAGCAGGGCCTTGCTGACCGTGTCGATGTCGACCGCGTCATACTGCGCTGCGGATTTCGCTTCGCGCGCTTCGCCCAACGCCTTGACGATGCGGGTGGTCAGGGTCGCCTTCGACACCGGCTTGACCACGAAAGCCCCGACATCCAGCGCGGCCGCGGCACTGACCAGGCCGCCATCGGCGGTGCCGGTCAGCATCAGGACCGGCAGATTGCGGGCGACGGCGGTCTTGCCGGTGCGGATCAATTTGAGAATTTGCAGGCCATTGAGGTCGGGCATGTTGAAATCGACGATCGCCATGCTGATCTTGCTTTCAGCCTGGAACAGCGCGAACGCCTTGCCGCCGGTATCTGCCTGCAAGACATCCTTGCAGCCCATTTCCCGCAGCATTCTGCCGATGATCGACAGGCTGAAGGCTTCGTCGTCGGCCACCAATACGCGAAGACCGTCCAACATGTCAGAAGGGTCCGTCACTTAGATGTTCTCCCCTGGGACAGGCCCCCGCCCCCCCTAAATCGATATTTGTCGGTATTTTGTAAAGTTTGCAAGTTTCCGCTAACAAGAACTACACAAGAATGAGGGTTGAGTCACAATGCCGGCACTAAAGCAGGCCGATCGGTTTCTCGCATCGATCGATCCCGATTTCGCCGACCTGATCGCCAAGGTCGGTCCGTCGCGCTTGAACATCGATAAAAGCCGCGAGCCCTATCAGGCGCTGATGAGCGCCGTGGCGCACCAGCAGCTGCATGGCAATGCGGCGATGGCCATCCTGGGGCGGGTGATCGCGCTGTTCCCCGAGCATCCTTTCCCGCCGCCCGATCTGTTCCTGGCCCGCCCGGACGAAGAGCTGCGCGCTTGCGGATTATCCGCCGCCAAGCTGGCGGCGATGCGTGACATTGCGGCGAAATCGCTGTCGGGGGTGGTGCCCAGCCGGGCGGGCGCCGCACGCATGGATAACGAGGCGCTGATCGAGCGGCTGACCAGTTTGCGCGGGGTCGGGCGCTGGACCGTCGAGATGCTGCTGATGTTCAGCCTGGGCCGGCCGGATATTCTGCCGATCGACGATTTCGGGGTGCGCGAAGGCTATCGCAAGCTGAAGAAGC
This sequence comes from Alphaproteobacteria bacterium, assembly GCA_021325215.1. Classification (GTDB taxonomy): domain Bacteria; phylum Pseudomonadota; class Alphaproteobacteria; order Rhodospirillales; family Magnetospirillaceae; genus JAJPHO01. The sequence goes on along the minus strand of JAJPHO010000159.1, from coordinate 16,655 downwards.
TGGAGGTCCAGCCCAAGCCGAAGGCGCTGGCCGAGATCGGCCAGGCCTGGGCGCCCTATCGCTCGACCGCCGCCTGGTATCTGTGGCGGGCGAGCGAGATCAAGGTGTCGGCGGTTAACTCTTAAAAGTCTGAATGAGGCCGTCGAGCACGAACTGAACGGCCAAAGCCGCGAGAAGGATGCCGAGCACGCGGGTGATCACATTGCTGCCCGTGACCCCCAGCGCTTTGCGCAGCCAGCTGGCGGCGAGCAGCGAGACCAGCACCACCACCAAGGTGGCCAGCAGCACGGCCAGCACGCTCATCACCTGCAGCGGATGGCCGTCGGCGCGGCCCATCAACAGCACCACGGTGGTCATCGCGCCGGGACCGGCGATCAGCGGGAAGGCCAGCGGGAAGACGGTGATGTCGTGGCGCTCCTCGGCCTCGCGGTTCTCGGCGGCGGTCGAGCTGCGGAAACCGGACGGCCGGGCGAACACCATGTCGATGGCCAGGAAGAACAGCATCAGCCCGCCGGCGATGCGGAAGGCCGGCAGCGACACGCCGAGCGCCGCCAGCAATTTCGCGCCGACGAAGGCGAAGCTCACCAGGATCAGCGTCGACAGAAGCACGGCCTTTTCCGCCGTATAGCGGCGCTGCTTCTTGTCCATGTCCGGCGTCAGGGCAGCGAACACCGCCGACGTGCCGACCGGATCGAGCACCACCATCAGGGTGATGAAATTATAAATCAGCGTCTGCCAGTCCATCGGGCTCTTCCTATTTCAGCGGCGTCGCGGCGAAGCGCTTGAAGAAGCTGCTGTCGCGCCATTTCGGCACGCCGCCGTCATTGGCGACGCGGGTGATCAATCCGACCAGATAACGGTCATAGGCATCGGCCGCGGCGAGATCGATCGGCTGAGCCAGATCGTCGGCCTGGCCGTGATACCGCTCCTTGAACCAGGCTCTCTGCACCGCTTCCTCTTCATGGGTGTCGGCGGCGAATTCGAGCATCAGCGCAGGGATGCCGCGGCGGATGAAGCTGTACTGGTCCGAGCGAACGAACACAAGATGATCCGGGGCCGGATCGGGCACGATGGCGACATGGCTGCGGTCGGCGATCTCCTTGGCGTCGGCGCCCAGGGTGCTTTCGTCGGCGCCGAAGGCGACCAGCTTCTTCAGCGGGAACAGCGGCAGGAACATGTCCATATTGATGTCGGCCACCAGCGCGCCGACATGACGGGTCGGATGGGCGGCGAAGTAGCGCGAGCCCAGCAGACCCTTCTCCTCGCCGCCCACCGCGACGAACAGGATCGAGCGCCTGGGACGGCCTTGGGCCTGCAACAGGCGCGCGGCCTCCAGCAGCGAGGCGACGCCCGAGGCATTGTCCATGGCGCCGTGATAGATGCCATTCCCATGATCCGGCTTGCCGGTGCCGAGATGGTCGAGATGGGCCGACAGCACCACCGCCTGGTCGGCCAGCACCGGATCGCTGCCGGGCAGCTCGGCCACCACATTGTCGGCCTTGATCCTGGCATGATCGGCCTTGATGTCGGCGGCCAGAATGAAGGGCAGCGCGAAATGCGGCAGGGGCTTGTGCGCGTCGGCCAGGGCGGCCAGCGCCTCGAAGCTTTGCTCCGCGCCCTCGAACAGGCGCGGCGCCGAGGCCGGATTGACGCTGCCGATCGTCATGGGGGTGCGATAGCGGCGCAGTTCGGGCTCGGACAGATACATGCCCGGCGCGGTGGCGGCCAGGCGGACGCGCTCCCACGGGATTTCGACCACGGCCGGCGTCTGGATGGTCAGCGCGCCGACGGCCCCCCTGGCGGCCAGCAGCCTGGCGAAATCCTCGGCGCGGGCATAGGCCTGCAGCGGCCCCGGCACCGAGGCAGGTGCGCCGGAGAGATAGACGGCGATCTTGCCTTGCAGGTCGACGCCCGCGAAATCGTCGATGCCGAGTTCCGGCAGATTCAGGCCATAGCCGATGAAGACCAGCGGCGCGTCGATCCTGTCCAGCTGCTCGGCGCCGGCGTTCAGCACCAGATCGTCGCCCAGGGCAAACGGGCGCGGCTGGCCGGCGGCATCGTGCAGTACGATGCTCGACTGCTCGTATTTGACGGTCTGCACTTCGTAGGAAACCGGCTGGAAATAGCCGTCGGCGCCCGCCGGTTCGAGGCCGAGGGCGCGGAAGGTGTCGGCGACGTAACGGGTCGCCTGCTCATAGCCTTCGCTGCCGGTCAGCCGGCCCTGGAAGCGGTCCGAGGCCAGGGTCGAGACATGGGTCCACCATTGGCTGTCATCCTTGGCGGGCGGCGGCGCATTGCTGCAGGCGGTGAGGCAGGCGGCAAGCAGCGCGGCAGGCACCAGGAAGCTGGCTTTCATGGATATCCCGTTCCCCAATATTTTGTCCCGAGACGATGGTACCGTGGGAGCGGCACTTCAGTAAGGAGGGAATTGTGATAGGACCGGACGGTAAGCCTTTGGATCGACCCGCCATTCTGGCGGCGGTGGGGGTCTATAACGCCGAATCGCGCGGCTCGCCCGCTTTCGCGTCGATCCCGCGGGCGCTGGTGACAATCTTGGACGGGCTGCAGGTGGGCAAGACCACCTATGTCAAAGGCAAGGACGGGCAGGTGCAATTGACCCGCGGCAAGGACCGCAAGGTCGCCGCCAAATAACCGGCGTTATTGGTGCTGTTGTTGCTGTTGCGGCTGCTGGCCGGGCGTCTTGTTCTTGTCGGCCGGCTTGCAGGGCGCCAGGGCCATATAGACGCCATTGCTGCGACCCAGCGTGCGGGCGTCGATGCAGCCGTCCTTGTCCTGGGTGATGACCAGGCGGTTGCTCTCGCGGTTGCGCTCGATGTGTTTTTCTTCGGCCAGCGGATTGACCATGCCGACCTGGGCGGCGCCATACAGCAGCAGCACGATGACGCCCACGCCGCCGAGCACCCATAGGAACGGGGTGCGGACCTTGCCGCGCACCGAGCGTATGGCTGCTCCAGTCATCAGGTTCGCTCGCATCAGTCCTACACCTATCAAAGTGATCAGAAGCAATACGATGACAGCGCCGATAGCGGCTTGAGTTTCCATTTTACGCCAGAAATCTTGTTCCGGGTCCGTGCTTGAGGGCGGACCTTCAGGCGCCAGTATAATCCAACGCCTGTAAAAGGTGAAACAAGTTCACTCCGCGCCCAGGCGATGGCGGACATCGGTGACCTGGCCCGGCAGCACCGGCGGCGCGTGGTTGCCCCAGGCCGAGCGGATGAAACTGGCCAGCGCCGCCACCTCCGTATCGTCATAGCGCCAGGCGAAACCGGGCATCGCCATCGAGGACGGCGCCGAGGCGGTCGAGGGCAGGCGCGAGCCGGCCAGGATCACCTCGATCAGCGAGGCGGGGTCGCGCGACTGCACCATCGGATTGCCGGCCAGGCCGGGGAAGGCGGTCATCGCGCCCTGCCCGTTCAGGCGATGGCAGGCCGAGCAGCTGTCGAGGAAGATGCGGGCGCCGGTTGAGGTGGCCTGGCCGTCCAGATAGGTCTTCAGCGTGGTCTCGTCGGGGCTGAACACGGCATGGTCGCCCAGGGCCGGGGCCAGGCTCTTGAGATAGGCGGCGAGGGCGGAGAGGTCGGCATCGTCCCAATATTGCGTCGAGAAGCCGACCACTTCGGCCATCGGCCCGCTGGCGGCGGAATGCGGATTGCGGCCCGATTTCAGCAGCTGGACGATGTCTTCCTTGCTCCAGCGTCCCAGCCCGTCGCCCTCATTGCCGCGCAGATTGATCGGCGCGGTGCCGGCGAAGGAGGCGCCCGACAGATAGGCGAAGCTCGAGCCGTCGGTGTCGCGTTCGGCAAAGGCGAAATTGCGCGGCGTGTGGCAGGTGCCGCAATGGGCCAGGCCCTGGGCCAGATAGGCACCGCGGTTCCATTCCGCATCATGGGTGGCATCGGGGACGAAGGGCAGGGCCTTGTGGAAGGCGAGGTTCCACACCGCCAGCGGCCAGCGCATGGTCAGCGGCCAGGAGATCTCGGCGGCGCGGCTGGCATGCGGTACCGGTTCCACCTGCTCGCGCAGATAAGCGAACAGATCCTGCAGATCCTCGTCGGACACTTTGGCATAGGCGGTATAGGGCATCGCCGGATAGACGCGCCGTCCATCGGGCGCCACGCCCAGGCGCATCAGCCGGACGAAATCGGCGAATTGATATTTGCCGATGCCATTGTCCGGATCGGGGGTGATGTTGGTGGAATAGAGCGTTCCGACCGGAATGGCGAAAACGACGCCGCCGGCATAGGGTTCGCCGCCTGGCGCGGTGTGGCAGCCGGCGCAGTCACCTAAGATCGCCACCATCTTGCCGTGCGCGGCATCGGGCTGGCGCTGGGCGATCGCCGGAGCGATCGCGACCGGCGGCACGGTGGTGGCGAGATTCCAGACGCCATAGATTCCGACCGCGACGATCGCCAGCAGCATCAGCGCCATCAGCCGGCCAAGGAATTTCATTTCGCCACCATCGGCCCGGGATTTTTCAGATAGGTCGAACGGATATTGTGCGCCGCCCAGAAGGCCAGGGCGCCGACCATGCCGGTCGGGTTGTAGCCGATGCCGTGGGCGAACACATTGGCGCCCAGCACGAACAGATTGGGCACGTCCCAGCTCTGCAGGTACTTGTTCAGCACGCTGGTCTTGGGATCGGTGCCCATCGCCGTGCCGCCATTGATGTGGGTGCTCTGATAGGCCCGCGTATCCCAGTCGGTGCCGCGCTTGATGATGCGCCCGGACATCGATTTGGCGCCCATGGCGTGGCCGATATCCTGCAGCTTGCCGCCGACATATTCGGACAGGCGCTGGTCATTGTCCTGCCAGTTCAGCGTCATGCGCAGCAGCGGCGAGCCATAAGCGTCCTTGTAGGTCGGGTCGAGGTCGAGGAAACAGCCGCGATAGGCCATGTTCGACAGCTGCGCCTCGATGCGGCCGCTATGCAGGTAATTGTCCTTCACCGCCTGTTTCCAGGCGCTGCCCCAGCCCGGCGTGCCCTGCGGCAGGGGAATGCCGCGCACCGGCCCGTTGCCGGTCTGGCGGCCCCAGATCACGCCGCCGCCGATGAAGTTCAGCGGCCCATGGTCGAAATTGTCGCCATAGAACTCGTCGATCGCCTGGCCGACGCCGCCGGCGCCCATGAACTGGTTGATATAGGTGTTCTTGTCGAAGAACAGATTGACGCTGTTCAGCACCTGGTAGCAGAAATTGCGCCCGACCACGCCTTCGCCGGTTTCCGGATCGTAAGGCTTGCCGATGTTCGAGGATAGCATCAGCCGCACATTGTGCAGATGGAAGGCGGCCAGCACGACCATCGAGGCCGGCTGCTCGATCTCGCGCCCGGCGGCGTCGACATAGGTGACGCCGGTCGCCTTCTTGCCGGTGCTGTCGGTGTTGACCTTCAGCACATGGGCGTTGGTGCGTAAGGAGAAATTCGGTTTGCGGTACAGGGCCGGCAGGATGGTGGTCTGCGGCGAGGCCTTGGAATAATTGATGCAGCCGTAATCGCTACAGAAGCCGCAGAAATTGCAGGGCCCGAGCTGGCAGCCATAGGAATTGACGTAAGGCCGCGAGGCATTGGCGGCCGGCAGCGCATAAGGCTTGTAGCCCAATTCCCTGACGGCCTTGGCGAACAGCGCGCTGGTGGGCGGATCGGCCAGCGGCGGCAGCGGAAAATCGCGCGAGCGCGGCGCTTCGAAGACATTGCCGCCTTCGATCTTGCGGCCCTGGATGTTGCCGGCCTGGCCCGAGGTGCCGCAGACATATTCGAAGCGGTCGAAATGCGGCTCCAGCTCGTCATAGCTGACGCCCCAATCCTGCAGCTGCATGTCCTTGGGGATGAATTTGGCGCTATAGCGTTCGGTGACGTGCGACTTCAGGCGCAATTCCTCGGGCATCACCCGCGAATGCACGCCCGACCAATGGATGCCGGCGCCGCCGACGCCCTGGCCCGGCTTGAACGAGCCGATCTGGCGATAGGGCACGGCGGTGTCGTCCTTGCCGTGCCGCAGCGTCACCGTGGTCTTCGACAAATTCTGCAAAAGCCCGTTGCGGGCCGATTGGGCGATCTCGTCGACCACCTTGGGATAGGCCCAGTTGGGTTCGGTATTGGCGTCGTCGCCGCGTTCGAGGGCGACCACCTGCAATCCGGCATCGGCCAGTTCCATCGCCATGATCGCGCCGGTCCAGCCGAACCCCACGATCACCACGTCGACGGGCTTGTTCACGACCGCCATCAGCCGCGCTTCCCATGCAGGCTGACCGGCCCATAGGGATAGGGCTTGGCCTCGGCGACGAATTCCAGATAGTCGGCGCGCACGCCGGGATGGCCGATCATCTTCCAGGCCGCCATGTCCTTGTTGCCGCCATAGAGCGGGTCGCCGAACGCGCCCTCCATCGTGTTCTTGAGCAGGAACGACCCGAAGAAGCTCTTCAGCGACAGGGCGTCGGATTTGACCTCGCCCTTTTCGATCCTCTTCAGCCACGCATCCTGCTCGGTCGGCGGCAGGGCGGCGAAGGGCTTGCCGGTGGCGGCCTGCACCGCCTCGTCGATCGCCTTGATGCCCAGGCGATATTGCTGCTTGGGCGTCAGGGCCGATTGATAGCCGAATTCCGCCTTGGCCTCGAGGAAGGGGCCCTGCATGTACCATAAGGCGCCTTCGGCCCAGGGTGTGCCCATCTGGCGGTCGATGAATTGCGGCACGCCCAGCTCGACGGCGCCGGGACCATTATCGTCATTGGGAATCAGCCGGGCGCAGGCGGCGTTGAGAAATGCCCATTCGGCCGGTGTGAAGAAGGAGGGAGCGTAATCGTTGCTGGCGGGCGTCGCCGTCGGCGGCGCCACTTCGGATGTGGAAGCGGCCATTGCCGATCCGCCGAGCGCGGCCAGCGGCGCGAGAGAGGCGGCACTGCGTAAAAACGCGCGCCGACCCGCATGGTCGGGATTATCCGTCACGCTTTCCCCTTCCCTGCAAAACGGGCAGATGATAGCAAGTCCGGAATAGCGCGCAAAGCATTGCAATTGCTGCGTTGCGGTGGTTCTTGCCCCAACGAAACCGGTCAAACTCCATGCGTCTTTTTATCGATTCCGATGCCTGCCCGGTGAAGGAGGAAGTGATCAAGGTGGCGGTGCGCCACGGCCTGCCGGTCATCATGATCGGCAATCGCTGGCTGCGCGGCTTCGATCACCCTCTTATCGAGCAGGTGGTGGCGGCCGAGGGGCTCGACCAGGCCGACGACCGCATCGTCGAACGGATCGAGGCCGGCGACATCGTGATCACCGGCGACGTGCCGCTGGCCGCGCGCTGCCTGGCGAAAGGCGCGCGCGGCATCGATCATCGCGGCAAGATCTTCGACGAAGGCTCGATCGGCATGGCCAAGGCGGTGCGCGATCTGATGACGCACTTACGCGACACCGGCCAGATCGAGGGCGGCGGTCCCGGCGGCTATCAGAAGCAGGACCGCTCGCGCTTTCTCGACGGGCTGGAACGGCTCGTTCAGACCGTCAAAAAGACTCAGTAATGGGGTGGCGGTTTGTCGTCCTGGGGCGAGGGCGACCAGCCGGCGGCCATGTCGCGCAGGCGCTCGCTCAGGCGGCGGACCTGCATGGTCAGCAGGTCGATGGTGCGCTGCTGATCGGCGATGACGTCGGACATTTCGTCCGCCATCCGCTCGTAATGGGTGAGCCGAGTCTCTAGCGCAATCAGGCGTTGTTGCATATCGTCGGATGAAGAGGTCATTCCCAACTCATAGCGACAGCGGGGGCGTCATGGCAATCACCGGGATCGGCGGACTGTTTTTTCGGTCGAAGGACACCGAGGCGCTGATGGAGTGGTACAAGACCCATCTCGGCATCGAGGCCGGCGGAATCTGGGAGCAGCAGGCCGGTCCGACCCTGCTTGTGCCGTTTCCCGACAGCAGCGATTATTTTCCCGCCGACAAGCAGTGGATGATCAATTTCCGCGTCGACGGACTCGACGATCTGCTGACCAGCCTGCGCGCCGCCGGGATCGCGGTGATCACCAAGGCCGAATGGGACTCGCCCGAGATCGGGCGCTTCGCCCGCATCCACGATCCCGAGGGGAATGTGATCGAATTGTGGGAACCGGCCGCGGACTGATCACCGCCGCGCCCGCGCTGGCGCCAAAGAGGCCGGCAAGGCATGGTCTGGTGGCCGGAATGGCCTCCATGGCGTCTGTTCGCCCATCGTTCGCCCATCGTTCGATCGCGTCCTCTTGAAATGCGCGCAATGAATGGCAACTTTTAGTCACTGCCCCGGGTTGGGAAGATCAATGGCACCGCACGATATGTCCCTCAGCTGGATCGCCGGCCTCTATGCCACGGTCCGCGCCCGTACCGAGGCTTTGGCGGCTCCGCTGTCGGCCGAGGACCAGACCGTCCAGTCGATGGCCGATGCCAGTCCGGCGAAGTGGCACCGCGCCCACACGACCTGGTTCTTCGAGACCTTCGTGCTGGTGCCGCATCTGCCGGACTACGAGCTGTTCGACGAGAATTACGGCTATCTGTTCAATTCCTATTACGAGGCGGTCGGGCCGCGCCATCCGCGCCCGTCGCGCGGGGTGCTGAGCCGCCCCGGCATCGCCGAGATCGCCGAATACCGCGCCCATGTCGACCGCGCCATGGCCGAACTGCTGGATATCTCGACCGACCCGGCCCTGGCCGAGGTGGTGATGCTCGGACTGCATCACGAGCAGCAGCATCAGGAATTGCTGCTGACCGACATCAAGCACGCCTTCGGCGCCTCGCCGATTTCACCGGTCTATCTGCCGGCGCCGCAGCCCGCTCCGCCGGAGGCGCTGGCGCCGATGGGCTGGATCAGGGTCGAGACCGGCATTCACGCGGTCGGCCATGACGATAAAGGGTTCTCGTTCGACAATGAGGGGCCGGCGCACGAAGTGCTGCTGCAGGGTTTCGCCATCGCCGACCGGCCGGTCAGCGCTGGCGAATTCATGGCCTTCGTCGAGGATGACGGCTACCGGCGGCCGGAATTGTGGCTGTCGGACGGGTGGGCGGCGGCCCAGGCCAATCAGTGGGAGGCGCCCGGCTATTGGCGTCGCAACGGTGCCGGCTGGTCGGTCTATACGCTGAACGGGCTCTGTACCGTCCGGCCCGACGAACCGGTCTGCCATGTCAGCTATTACGAGGCGGCGGCCTTCGCAGAATGGGCCGGACGCCGCCTGCCCACCGAATTCGAATGGGAGGCCGCGGCCCGGCTGATGGGATCGGCCCAACCGGTCGAGCATCCCGGCATCCAGGCCCATCCGCGTCCCTTGCGTCCCGGCTTCCACCAGGATGTGTGGGAGTGGACCGGCAGCGCCTATCTGCCTTATCCCGGCTATCGTCCGCTGGAGGGCGCGCTGGGCGAGTACAATGGCAAATTCATGATCAACCAGATGGTCCTGCGCGGGCGCTCCTGCGCCACGCCCCCGGGCCATGACCGCCTGACCTACCGCAATTTCTTCCCGCCCCACGCCCGGTGGCAATTCTCAGGGTTCCGACTGGCAGGAGAGTAACGACGATGCGCATGACCAATCTCGCCGAGACTCTCGGCGATTGCCCATTCCGCCGCGACGTTATCGCCGGCTTGTCGGCGGCACCCAAGACGGTGCCGGCCAAATATTTCTACGATGCCGAGGGCTCGCGCCTGTTCGAAGAGATCTGCGGGCTGCCGGAATATTATCCGACGCGGACCGAGATCGCGCTGCTGGGCCGGGTGGCGCCCGAGATCGCCCGCCATATCCGCCCGGCTTCGGCGCTGGTCGAGTTCGGCAGCGGCGCCTCGGTCAAGACCCGGCTGGTGCTGGATGCGGCGCCGCAATTGGGCGCCTATGTGCCGATCGACATCAGCGAATCCGCTTTGTCGCAGGCCGCCCAATCGATCGCCGCCGACTACCCCAATCTGCGGGTCAGCCCGATCGCCGGTGACTTCACCCGGCCGATGGCGCTGCCCGAGGCGATCCGGGCGCGGCCCATCGTCGGTTTCTTCCCCGGCTCGACGATCGGCAATTTCACCCCCGACGAAGCGGCCGGCCTGCTGGCCCGGGCGCACAGCCTGCTGGGCGACGGCGCCTCGTTCCTGGTCGGGGCCGACCTGGTCAAGCCGATCGACACGCTGCTGGCCGCCTATGACGACGCGCAGGGCGTGACGGCGGCCTTCAACAAGAACCTGCTGGTCCGCATCAACCGCGAGCTGGACGGGGATTTCGATCTCGATGCTTTCGATCATCGCGCGGTCTGGAATGCGCAGGAAAGCCGCATCGAGATGCATCTGGTCAGCCGCCGGGCGCAGCAGGTCAGCATCGGCGGCGATGTGTTCGAGTTCGCCGCGGGCGAGACCATCCACACCGAGAATTCCTACAAATTCACCCGGGAATTGTTCGCCGGTATCGCGGAACGCGGCGGCTGGCGCGTCGAGGCCGAATGGGTCAGCGACGCGCAGCCTTTCGCCACGTTCCTGCTTCGGGCGGCGTAACTACTCCACCATCTTGCGATACAGGTGCCAGGTCGCGTGGCCGAGCACCGGGATCACGACGATCAGCCCGATGAACAGCGGGATCGCTCCGAGCGCCAGCAGCGCGGCGACGATCAGGCCCCACCCAGCCATCGGGCCCGGATTGGCCATGACGGCGCGCACCGAGGTTCTGACGGCGGTGTCGAAGCCGACATCGCGGTCGACCATCAGCGGGAACGACACCACGCTGATCGCCATCGCCACCAGGGCGAAGACGAAGCCGACGCCGATGCCTTCGATCATCATGGTGTGGCCGGCCTCGGTATCCAGCACGTCGCGCATGAACTGGTCGGCGGAGGTCGGCAAGGCCGGTCCCATGGTGTTGGTGTAGATCAGCCAGGCGGCGGCGACCCAGCTGAGGAACAGGGCCGTCAACACGATGCCGAGCAGCAATATGCCGCCAATTGCGGGTCTGTGAACCACGTCGAAAGCGTTGCGCCAGCTGACTTCGAGGCCTTCCTCGCGGCGCCGGCTCATCTCATACAACCCGACCGCGGCGGCCGGGCCGAGAATGGCCATGCCCGACGCCAGCGGGAACATCAGCGGGATCATGTTGAGCCCGAAGGCGACATAGGCGGCGGCGAAACAAAGAATCGGATAGCCCAGCACCAGGAAGAAGACGTCGGTGCGATAGGCTCCCTCGTCGGCGATTCCCCGCATCAGCGCGTCGCGCAAGTCGGCAGCGGTGATATGGCGAACCGCCGGAGCGGGCGAATTCAGGGTTTCGACGGCGTGGTGGAGGGCGCGGCCGGTCGCGGCGACACCATGGGCGGCGTGCAGGACCTGATCTCCGGTCCATTCAACGGGATTGCGTATCGTTCTGGTCGACATGGGCATTCTCCCGACCTTTGGGGTGGAGAATGTCCCGGGATAGCTCGTCGGCGCGGGATATCCCGGGGCGTTCTAGCCCGATGATCCTACCACAGAACGCCTCTGTTCCTCCATTCCCATGGCGGAGAGCAGCGGCGAGGCCGCCTGCGACGCCTGGAAATCGGCCTTGGAGGCGAGGTTGCGCCAGTTTGCCAGGATCAGCGATTGGGCGACCGCGCCGCCCAAAGTGGTGCCGGGACCTGTGACAATGAAGAGGTCGGGGGCGAATTCGCGCGCCGCCACCTGAATGGCGCGGGTGAAGTCGTAGGTCTCGGTCACCTGATGGCCGAGGGTGTAGTCGCGCAAGGCAGAAGCATCGCTGGCGCCCGGCCACCAGATGGCGCCGCGCCCGTCGATCAGCGGCAGGGCCGGCTGGCCGAACAACGAAACCGGCAGGCGCGCGCGCCCGGCTTCGGCGACCGGCGCCTGCAGAGGCGTGTGGAAGGCGGCATGGTTGGACAGGCGCATGGGAAAGCGTTCCTGCACCGGCGGCACGGCCTTCTCGAAGGCTTCCAGCCCGGCCTTGTCGCCGGCCAGCACCAGCAGGCCGCCGAGATCGATCGACAGCGACACGCCTTTTTCCCGGGCCAGCGCCAGCAGTTCCGCCTTGCGGGCCGGATCGTCTTTCCAATCCTCGCCGACGAAGGGATAGATCAGCTGGCCGCCGATCAAGCTCTGCTGCATCAGCGTGCCCATGGTGTTGGCGACGCGGAAGCCGTTCTCCGGGGTCACGGCGCCGCCGCAGGCCAGGGCCGAATACCAGCCCATCGAATTGCCGGTGACGGCGACGATGTCGATCTTGGTCCGGTCGATGGCCAGGAAATCGGCCAGCGATGCGGCGAAGATCAGCGCCGAGGCATTGTCGCCGCGCGTGTGCGTCGCCATCGAGAAGGCGGAGGCGCCATCCAGCGCCGCCAGAGTCTCCTGGCCCATCTCGGCGCGCTGCCGGTCGAAGCCGGCGAACATGTCGCGCCGGTTGGCGTGATACCGGCCGAGATAGCCGAGTTCGCTCTTGTTATAGACGCCCCGCCCAGGGCAGATGACGACCGCTGTTTTCTTTGTCATTTCAGCTTCATCGCCGCCTGATAGATGGATTCGGCCGACGGCATGGTCGCGGCATAGGCCGGACCCGTGGCGATGAAACTGTCCTCGGACGCGATGCGGCTGACATTGCCGATGCCGCGCTCGTTGAACAACGTGACCAGCGCTTCCGACGGCCCGCCGGAGAGGCGGCATTCATCGACCACCAGGATGCGCTTGCAGCCCTCGACCGCCTTGATCAGCGAGTCTTCCGGCAGTGGCGCCAGCCAGCGCAGATCGATGATGCGGGTCTTCAGCCCGGCCGCATTGATGCGCGGTTCGGCCTGGCGCGACAAATAATAGCCATTGCCGAAGGTGACGATGGCCAGATCCGTGCCGGTGCCATGCACGCCGACTTCGCCGAACGGGATGGTCTCGCCGACCTTGGGATAGCGGGTCATCCAGCCGGCATCCTTGTCGGCGTGGAGGTCGCGCATCGGATAGAGGGCGATCGGTTCGAGGAACACCACCACCCGCTGCTCTTCGCGCGCCAGGCGGACGCATTCGCGCAGCATCCGCGCCCCATCGGCGCCGTTTGACGGCACCGCCAGGATCAGGCCGGGAATGTCGCGCAGCACGCCGACGGAATTGTCGTTGTGGAAATGGCCGCCGAAGCCCTTCTGATAGCCCAGCCCGGCGATGCGCAGCACCATCGGGTTGGTGTATTGGCCGTTCGAGAAGAAGGACAAAGTGGCCGCCTCGCCGCGGATCTGGTCCTCCGCATTGTGCAGATAGGCCAGGAACTGGATTTCCGGCATCGGCAGGAAGCCATTCTGGCCGAGGCCGATGGCGAGGCCGAGAATGGCCTGTTCGTCGAGCAGCGTGTCAATGACACGATCCGGGCCGAACAGGCTTTGCAGCTTCTGCGTCACGCCATAGACGCCGCCCTTGCGGCCGACATCCTCGCCCATCAGCGTGATCTCGCCATGGGTCAGCATCAGGTCGGTCATCGCCCAATTGAGGATGCGGCTCATCGGCTGCGGCTCGGCCAACGCTTTTTCATCGCCCAAACCCACGGCGGCGCGGGCTTCGGCGCTGGGGCCGTTCGACGGTTTGCAGGCGCGTTTGGGCGGGATCAGGCTGGCCATCACGCCGGCGGCGTCGGTCAGGCGCGGGCGCTTGACCGCTTCGGCGGCGATGCGGTCGGTGCGGGCCAGCGTGTCCTTGTAGATCGTCAGCGCTTCGTCGGGCGACAGGGCTCCGGCCTGGTCGAGCAGGCGCACGCTGTGCAGCAAAGGATCGTTGGCCTCTTCGGCCTCGACTTCTTCGCGCGCCATGTAGGTGGTCGGCAGATCGGCGCCGGCATGGCCGTACAGGCGCACGGTACGCACATGCAGGAAGGCCGGCTTGCGGCGGGTGCGCACATACTCGGCCGCTTCCTGCGCGACCCTGAAGGTCTCGTAGATATCGAGCCCGTCGCAGTGGAAATATTTCAGGCCGGGGCGATGCGCGAAGGAGGCGGCGATCCAGCCCTTCGGCGTCTTGGTCGAGATGCCGATGCCGTTATCCTCGCAGACGAACAGCAGCGGCATCGGCACGCTCTGATAGGACGTCCAGGCGGCGGTGTTGAAGGCGCCCTGGGCGGTCGAATGATTGGCCGAGGCGTCGCCGAACGAGCAATAGACGATGGCGTCGTCGGGCAGCTGTTTATGCTCGGGCGGGCGGCGCTTGGCCAGGCCCAGCGAATAGGCGGCGCCGACCGCCTTGGGCAGATGGCTGGCGATGGTCGAGGTCTGCGGCGGGATGTTCAGCGCCTTCGAGCCCAGCACCTTGTGGCGTCCGCCCGAGATCGGGTCCTCGCTCGACGCGGCGAAGGACAGCAGCATGTCCCAGGCGATGGTCTGACCGGGCACCTGGTCGGCGCGGGCGATCTGGAAGGCGGCGTCGCGGTAATGCAGGAAGGCCATGTCGGTCGGCCGCAGCGCGGCGGCGATCGCGGCCAGTCCCTCATGGCCCGACGAGCCGATGGTGTAGAAACCCTGCCCCGCCTTCTGCATGGCGCGGCTGGTGCGATCCAAAGCCCGGGACAGGCAGCCGGCTCGAAAGAGCGCGACTGCCTGCTCCCGGCCCAGCGGGCCCGCGGGAACTCGGCCTGCCGGGAAATCATGCGCTGCTACGCGGCGCAGGAAGTTCTCATGAACGATCTCAGCGCGATCCATTTTAGAAGAACGCCTGCAGCCCCGTGATGGCGCGCCCGAGGATCAGGGTGTGGACGTCGAACGTCCCTTCGTAGGTGTTGACCGTCTCCAGATTCATCGCATGGCGCATGACCTGGAATTCGGAATGGATGCCGTTGCCGCCGTGCATGTCGCGGGCCATGCGGGCGATGTCGAGCGCCTTGCCGCAATTGTTGCGCTTGATCAGCGAGATCATCTCGGGGGCGGCCTTGGCCTCGTCCATCAGGCGGCCGACGCGCAGACAGCCCTGCAGGCCGAAAGCGATGTCGGACATCATCTCGGCCAGCTTCTTCTGATAGAGCTGGGTCTGGGCCAGCGGGCGGTTGAACTGCTTGCGGTCGAGGCCGTATTGGCGGGCGGCGTGCCAGCAGAATTCGGCGGCACCCAAAACCCCCCAGCCGATGCCGTAGCGGGCGCGGTTGAGGCAGCCGAACGGCCCCTTCAAGCCCTCGACGTTGGGCAGCAGGTGCTCTTCGCCGACCTCGACCTCATCCATCACGATCTCGCCGGTGATCGAGGCGCGTAAGCTCAGCTTGCCTTCGATCTTGGGGGCGGACAGGCCCTTCATGCCCTTTTCCAGCACGAAGCCCTTGATCTTGCCGCCATGCGCCTCGGACTTGGCCCAGACGACGAAAATATCGGCCAGCGGCGAATTGGTGATCCACATCTTGCTGCCGGACAGCTTGTAGCCATTGGCGGTTTTGACGGCGCGGGTCTTCATCCCGGCCGGATCGGACCCGGCGTCGGGCTCGGTCAGGCCGAAGCAGCCGATCTTTTTGCCGCTGGCCAGGTCGGGCAGGTACTTCTTGCGCTGGTCCTCGGTGCCATAGGCATAGATCGGATACATCACCAGCGAGGACTGCACCGACATCATCGAGCGATAGCCCGAATCGACGCGCTCGACCTCGCGCGCCACCAGGCCATAGGCGACATAACCGGCGCCCAGCCCGCCATATTCCTCGGGGATGGTGACGCCCAGCAGGCCCATATCGCCCATCTCGGTGAAGATGGCGGGATCGGTGATCTCGTCATTGAAAGCCTTGATCACCCGCGGCTGCAATGCCTTCTGGGCATAAGTGCGGGCGGCGTCGCGCAACAGGCGCTCATCCTCGGTCAGCTGGTCTTCCAGGCGGAACGCATCCTCCCAGTCGAAGGGGGAGAGATCGGGCGCATCTTTGGGCTTCAGCTTGGACATTATGGTTCCTCGAAATCGATCCCGCATATTACGCCTTGTGGTCAGGGAAAATAACTCTATCCTTGCATGGATATATTCATGGAGAGCATAGATTGGCGACCCCGCGCCGCTTCCTCCCCTCGATCAGTTTGTTGACGGCCTTCGAATCCGTCTGCCGCACCGGCTCGACGGTGGCGGCGGCGCGCGACCTCGATCTGACCCAGGGCGTGGTCAGCCGCCTGGTGCAGACCTTGGAGGCGCAGCTCGGCGTCACTTTGTTCCTGCGCCGCAATCGCCGCCTGGTTCCGACCGAGGCCGCCTTGGCCTATGCGCGCGAAGTCGGCCGCGCGCTGGACGCGATCAGCCGCGGCTCGATGCGGGTGCGCTCCAGTACCGGCGGCGGAACCCTCTCATTGTCCGTGCTGCCGACTTTCGGCATGCGCTGGCTGGCGCCGCGGCTCAACCAGTTCCTGTCGGCCAATCCCGGCATCACCCTCAATCTCGGCACGCGCCTGCGGCCCTTCGACCTGGAGGAGGAGGGCTTCGACGCCGCCATCCATTACGGCGCGATGACCTGGCCCGGCGTGGGCTATCTGAAATTGTTCGATGAGAGATTGGTGGCGGCGTGCGCACCCGCTTTCCTGGCCGCCAATCCGGTAACCCGCGCGCAGGATCTGCTGGCGTTGCCGCTGCTGCAGCTGGAAACCCGGCCGATGGCCTGGGCGGCGTGGTTCGCCAAGCATGGCGTCTCCGAGCGGGCGCCGCTCGGCATGATGTTCGACCAGTTCGCCCAGATGATCCTGGCCGCGATCGACGG
>JAJPHO010000119.1 GCA_021325215.1 Alphaproteobacteria bacterium | reverse complement strand
CGTGTCGCTACCCGCTTTGAGAAGACGGCCAGGAATTACCTGGCCGTCGTAACGCTCGCCGCTATCGTCTTGTGGCTACGATAAGTGTCCACAGTTCCTAGAGCTCGGAAAAGGAACTCCCATATTTGGGGCATGGCCCAAACGTCAGGCCTATGATGAAGAGCGATGATGCGTTGTGCAAAAGTGAACAGCAGATCCGTGTTGGTAAGGCGGGTGGCGAGCCGCGAAAAAACCTCGAGAAAGAAGGAGATAGACCGCCGCGCCTTATCGGTCGCGCCGAGGGACAATGTCCGTTCGATCTCGCCGATGAAGCGCTCGCAAATCTCCGCGGCGAGGTCCTCCCCGATCTGAGCAACCTGGTAACGGGACAGCCAACCGGTCATGTGAGGAGCTTTTGCGGGGTCCTTGGGTTCCAGGACATCCGTATTGAGAGTACGAACCAGGACACTCAGGATGCGTTGCATTGAGTTGTTGTATTGGGTCCACCATGCGGCCTGCGCATAGGAATCGATATAGAAGCTCGAATGTTCCAACTGCGGCACGAGCGCGACTCGATCGGCTAACGTCAACCAGGCGAACGCCGCTTCGATCTTACTGCGCAACTCAAATGCCGTGCCATAACTATACCCCGACGTATAGCTACCCAGTTCAAATTTGGCCGCGCGGCGTTTTGGCGAAAAATGTATGGGTGGCACCTCGGCATTCAACGCTTCGGCGATTTCATCACGGTCCTTTTGGGCGTCAAATCCAAGCGCGGCGAGTTCCGATAGGCGTTGGCTGATCTTGGCCGATGATCGGGCCTCGTCCGACACGTTGTCTTGCTTGGGAAATGCCCACGCCCGTTTTGCCTGGCGAATATTTTGAATGACCAAGCACGCCCACGCCTCTTCAGACCGATAGCGGGCACTCTCGGGGGCGCCCTTTTGATTTCGACGCAGGCGCTGCAACCCCGACATACAGGCTGCAAGGCCGAGATCCGATTCCCCAAGTTCTGCCAATGCCGCACCCCTGCGAACCTCTGCATAGGCGTCCGCGGATCGGGGAGACCAGGCAAGCGCTAGGCGCCGAGCGGCGTCCCGTTCGCCCTGATACAGAGCCAGGAGGATCGCTTCATATTGAATTTCATCCTTGAGATCACGGTCGTTGGGATACGCCGATTCCAATGCGTCTTTGATCTCTTGGAATTTTACGCCGTGCAACTCTTGCCGCGCCCACCGCAACAGCCCCAAGGTCAGGCTCCGCCAGCTCTGCTGCAATTCTTCGAGCGAAGAGACGCCAATCTCCTTCAGTGATTGGCATTCACGGTCAAAGAGTTCGGCGGTGGCGCGCTGCCCGATCAGGCCTATCAGGCGCAAGCCGATCTCAGCGATGCGGTCATCGATGCATTGCAGCAATACGTCTTGCTGCCATGAGTAGTGCGCCAATAGGACTAAGGCGACCATCGGAGATTCTTGTTCTAAAAATTGGTAGACGCCGGGCTGGTCAAGACCGATGGGCATGTAAGCGAAGCAGCCGGCGAACTGTTTTCGGACTGTCATTGGGGCCACGATCCACCCGGGATAGGTCCGGCGCAGTCTTGTAAAGGCGGGAAACAGTGCCAGGAGAGACTTCACCCTGCTCTGAATGTCGCTCGGGTCATGGTATATGGGGGAACCGAAAGAGCGGTCTGAGGCCCACGCCGCATCTGGGGGCTTCAGCGGCGTGCCGAGTATGGAAAACAACGCGCCATAACGCGTCGCATAGTCGCTCGACCGGCATCCGTCGGGCAGGGGCAACGCCACCGGTGTCACGCCTCTGGCCTCGAGCAATTTCCTTTGGCCAAGGGAGAGATCGCCTCCGACGAAAAGATAGATCGGCAGCGAATGCTTATCGAGCATGTCTCTGACCCAACCGATCCAATGTAAAAAGTTGGGGTCGTCACCCGAAAATCCGATAAGGCAAAATATGTTCTCGAGGAGCGACTGGCGGACCAGATTGACGAAAGGAGCGAATTTATCCGGGTAGCAGCGATAATCCTCTTCGGTGAAAACAAACGGGCGGTGCGAGGGAAAAGAGCCGTGCAGCTTTACGATCCGGCGCCGACCGAGGATCTTGGATTGGGGAATGTCCTCGCGGCTCATCACCGTAAAATGCGCTCGTCCGACAATTCCGTCGGCCGCCCGCTCGATGAGCGTATCGTAATTGGTCGTAAATATCTCCGACCAGGGCAAGTCTAGCAATTGATCGTGCAAAATTCCTGGGCTGACCTTGTCGTCAGGAATGAGGCGCTTTAGGACAGTCTCGAGGGCCGGCCGCGAAAATACACGAGCATATTGTTCGCCAAGTTGTGTCACCAAGGCCGGCGAGAAACCGTCCATCGGCTTGTTCGGGTTGAGCTCCTTCCAGAGTTCTTCGGCCAGAACGCTCCAAGTCCCCAGATGTTCGCCGCCTTCGGCATTGCGACTGAAGCCCGCACCGATCATCACGGCAGCATTCCCATCCGCGAGGGCCTTGCGTACAGCGGAATAATGGACGTCGGTTTCAAGATGGTCAGACACCAAACCGCCTTTCAATGGTCACAAGAATTATCTGATGGGGCGAATTCCGGAGGCCCTCACACCAATCCACGTGCCGCCAGAGCTTGTGCAAGATATTCGAATTACCCGCATAATGACATGCCGCCCAAGGATGAGGCCGGATCATTTTCGGAAAAGGCGCAGTGATCGAAAATCGCTTCGGGCAACGCCATGAAGCGTCTCTATCATGAAGGCGCAAAATGCTCGGATTGGGCAAAAGGCGAAGAAAAAATGATGCAAAGTCCGCTTTACTAGCGCTCCTAGCAAAATCCTGAACGTCCGCTTCCGGCCCAACCCCGACGCTAGTTAGGCTCACTCACACAAGAGATGCCTTGTTGAATCTACCCCACAATGGCGAGACTATCTGTGTCCATCTGCGGAGAGGCGAAGCCGCATCTGTGTCCACGTGTGATAAAAAAGGCCGCAAAACCTCTCAGTTCTGCGGCCTCAATTCTGGATACCCGCTTGCGCGGGTATGACATGGTCGATGGGTTACCGCACCGCCTTCAGCGCCTCGATGAACTTCGGCACGGTCTTCAACGTCAGACCGGCCAGATTCGCCCGGCCAGACCCCGCCATATACACGGCGTGATCCTTGCGCAGCGTCGCGACCTGCTCGGCCGAGATCGGCAGCAGCGAGAACATGCCTTGCTGCTGCGCGATCGGGGCCAGGAAGTTGCTGTCGCCGGCGGCAAGCGCCTCGCGGACCGTCGTGATGCGCTCGCGCATCGAGGTCAGTTCCGCCCGCCAGTCGGCGGTCAAAGCGGCGTCTTCCAGGATGGTGCGCACCACGGCGGCGCCATGGTCCGGCGGCATCGACCAGTTGGGGCGGGCCAGCGCCAGCATGTTGGACAGGATCAGCTCAGCCCGCGCCTTCTGCTTGGCGCGAACGTAAAGGGCACCGACGCGGTCGCGGTACAGGCCGAAATTCTTGTCGCAGGAATAGGCGATGATGACGTCTTCCGCCGCCTCCATCACCATCCGCAGCCCGGCGGAATCCTCGTCCAGGCCGCCGCCCAGGCCCTGATAAGCCAAATCGACCAGCGGCAACAGGCCGCGCTTGCCGACAATTGCGGCGACCTCGGCCCATTGCGCCGAGGTCAGATTGGCGCCGGTCGGGTTATGGCAGCAGCCATGCAGCAACACCACGTCGCCAGTCTCGGCGCGGTTCAGCGCGTCCATCATCTCGTCGAAACGGATGTGCTGGGCGGCCTGGTCGAAATAGCGGTAGGTCGCCAGGGTCAGGCCGGCCGAGGAGAAGGTCGGCGGATGGTTGGGCCAGGTCGGCGTGCCGAGCCAGATGGTGGCCTTGGGCTTGGCCGAGGCGATCAGTTCGGCGGCCAGGCGCAGCGCGCCGGTGCCGCCCGGGGTCTGCACGCCGACGATGGACGAGGTGTCGGCACCCGCGCCGAACACGATCGGCTTCAGGAGTTCGGTGAAGCGGATATCGCCTTCGGGGCCGAGATAGGATTTGCTCGACTGGGTCTCGACCAGCTTGGCCTCGGCCGCCTTGACGGCGCGGAACACCGGGGTGGCGCCGGTCTCGTCGCGATAGACGCCGACGCCGAGGTCGATCTTGCCCTCGCGCGGGTCGGCCGCGAACATCCCGATCAGGGCCAGCAGCGCGTCGGGCGCCTGCGGCTTCAATCCATCGAACAGCACCTTACTTCTCCCCTGATTATCTGCGGCCAACGGCGTTAGCACAGCCAGCGGAAGGCCGCAAGGTCACCTTGGAATAACGGCACCCGCATGCCCCACCACTTTCGCGGCCAGGGCAAGGCCGGCGCGCGCCGCTTCCTGCGGGCCTGCGCCGCGCAGCCGGGCGGCGAGATAGGCGCCGTTGAAGCTGTCCCCCGCTCCCGACGTATCGACCACGCGTGTCGCCAGCTCGCCTTTCACCCACTCGCCATCGACCAGGCAGCGGGCGCCGTCGGCGGTCATCGCCGTCTCGGCGCAGGCGGGTATCGCCTCGGCGCCGAACAGGGACTCCATATCCTCGCTCGACGGCAGAAAGATGTCGGAGCGGGCCACCGCCTCGCGCATCGTCTCGGCGGCCTCCTGGCGCGAGCCCCACAGAGCCGGGCGGTAATTGGGGTCGAAGGCGATCTTGCCGACCTTGCCGCGCAGCTCTTCCAGCAGCGTCAGCGCATCGCGCCGTTCGCCGGGCGCCAGGATGGCCAGCGAGATGCCGGACAGATAGACCAGATCGGCGCCATACAGCGTGTCGATGCCGGCGGCGCGCAATTCGAACAGCCAGCGCTTGGCCGCCGATTCGCCGCGCCAATAGTGGAAGCGCCGCTCGCCCGCCGCATCCAGCTCGATCATGTAGAGGCCCGGCTTGCGGTCGGGAACGGCGAAGGCCAGATCGTCCTCGATCCCCTCCTCCGTCCAGGCGCCGCGCATGGCCCGGCTCATCGGATCGGTGCCGGTGGCGGTGACGTATTGCACCGAAATCTCCGGCGCCGAGCGCTTGAGATAAACCGCGGTATTGTAGCTGTCGCCGGCGAACCCCTGGCGCAGCAGGCCGTCGCCGGCACCGCGCAATTCGACCATGCACTCGCCGATACAGCAGGCGCGGCTCATACAGTTTCTCCCAGAATGGCGGTGATTTCCTCGGGCAGCGCCTCGGCAGCCGATCTATGGGCGAAGGCCAGCCATGCCTGCACGATCTTCGCCAGATGCGTGGTCGGCAGGCCGGCCTTATGATTGGCGACGATCAGCGGAAACACCCGCTGCGCCAGCTTGAACGGCCCGTCCTGGGCGATCTGGTCGAGACGATGGTCGATGGCCGGATTGGCGAAGCGCGCCCGGGTCGAGGTCCAATAGGCGGCGACCGGCAGGCCGGACAGAGCGGGAGCGACCTCTTCAGCGATCATACGGTCGAGGAAGCCAGCCAGTTCGCGGTCGGCAATGGCCTGACGGACGAATTCATGGCCGCGCGCCAGGCCGAGATAGGCCAGCGCCGAATGGCTGGCGTTCAGCACATGCAGCTTGAGCCGGCGATAGGGCTCGACCGCGCCGACGATCTCGACGCCGGCCTTGTCCCAGGCCGGGCGCGGACCGGCGAACCGGTCCTGGATCACCCATTGGGCGAAGCGCTCGCGCTGCACCGAAGCTTCGTCGGACAGGCCCAAAGCCTCTTCGGCGCGGGCGCGGCTGGCGGCGTCGGAGGCCGGCACGATGGAATCGACCATGGTCTCGGGGAACGAAGCCGAAGCCTCGATCCAGCGGGCCAGCAGAGGATCGAGCCGCGCGGCCAGGGCCTGCACGGCGGCCGCGAGGCGCGGACCATTGTCGGACAAATTGTCGCAGCTGATCACCGTCAACGGCCCGGCGCCGGAGCGGGAGCGCCGCGCCAGACCGGCCACCAGAACGCCAGGACCGGACTTGGGACGCTCGGGATGGGCGAGGTCGTGGAGGATATCGGGATGGTCCCAATCGATCCCATCCGGCCCCAGGCAATAGCCTTTCTCGGTGATGGTCAGGGTGACGATATGGGTCGATTTGTCGGCGATGGCATCGGCCACCGCGTCGGGATGCAGCGGCAGGGTCAAGGCGCGGCGCACGCAGCCGATGACGCGGTATTCGGCCTCGGCGTCGCGCTGTTCGACGGTGTAGAGGCAATCCTGCGGAGTGAGCGATTCGGCCACGGTCGCCTGGCGCATCGACACGCCGGTGATGCCCCAATCGCCGCCGCCGGCCTCGATGGCATCCTCGGTATAGACCGCCTGATGGGCGCGGGCGAACGCGCCGATGCCGAGATGCAGGATGCCCGGGCGCAGGCTTTCCACCGGATAGCGCGGACGGCGGACGGCGGGACGCACCGCCGCCAGGCTCGACAGGGACAGGCGCTTCACAGCCTGTAGGCCCGCTTGGGGAAGTAATAAGCGAGGTCGACCGCCAGCTCGGCCGCCTCGTCCAGCTCCAGCCGGTGCTCGGCAACCAGCCGGGCGAGGAAGCCGGCATCGATGCGGCGCGCCACGTCGTGGCGGGTCGGGATCGACAGGAAGGCGCGGGTATCGTCGTTGAAGCCGACCGTATTGTAGAAGCCGGCCGCCTCGGTGGTCTGCTCGCGATAGCGGCGCATGCCTTCGGGGCTGTCGTGGAACCACCAGGCCGGGCCGAGCTTCAGCACCGGATAATGGCCGGCCAGCGGCGCCAGTTCGCGGGAATAGCTGGTCTCGTCCAGGGTGAAGACGATGATCGACAGCTCGGGCTCGTTGCCGAAGCGGTCGAGCAGGGGCTTCAAGGCCCGCACATATTCCGTCTGCGCCGGAATGTCCGCGCCCTTGTTGGCGCCGAAGCTCTTGAACAGCCAGGCATTGTGATTGCGGAAAGAACCGGGATGGATCTGCATGACCAGCCCGTCCTCCAGGCTCATCTGCGCCATCTCGGTCAGCATCTGCGCGCGGAACAGCTCAGCCTCATGCGCGGTGAAGTCGCCGCTGCACACCTTCTCGAACAGGCGCGCGGCCACACTCGGCGACAGGTCCGCCGTCATGGCCGAAGGATGGCCATGGTCGGTCGAGGTGGCGCCGGCCTCGGCAAAGGCGGCGCGGCGCACGCGATGGGCTTCGAGATAGCCCTGCCAGGTGCCGACATCCTGGCCGGTCAGCTCGCCGAAGCGCGCCAGCTCCTCCTTGAACGACACATGCTCGGGGTCGATCACCGGGTCGGGGCGATAGGCGGTCAGCACCCGCCCCTTCCAGCCGCTCTTCTTGATCGAATGGTGATGTTCCAGCGTGTCGGTCGGGCCTTCGGTGGTGGCGATCGCCTCGATCTTGAAGCGCTCGAACAAAGCGCGCGGACGGAAGGCCAGGGTCTTCAGCGCCTCGCCGATGCGGTCGAAATAGAGATCGGCGGTCGCGGCTTCGAGACGCACATCGATCTCGAAAATGTCGGTGAACACCTGGCTCAGCCACAGCGATGAGGGTGTGCCGCGGAACAGATGGAAATGCGAGGCGAACAGGCGCCAGGCTTCGCGCGGATCGGCCGAGACCAGGCCCTTGCGGTCCGGCACGCCGAGGCGGTCCAGGGCGATGCCCTGGCTGTACAGCATGCGATAGAGGTAATGGTCGGGCGCCAGCAGCAGCTCGGTGGCGTTGGTGAAAGGCGCGTTGCCCGAGAACCAGCTGGGATCGGTATGGCCGTGCGGGCTGACGATCGGCAGATCGCGCACCAGCCCGTAGAGCTCGCGGGCGATGGCGCGGGTACCCGGATCGGCCGGGAACAGGCGATCCTCATGCAGGCGGAGCGGTTTGGTCATTTCCTCGGGGCCTCTTGGTTCTTGGTAAAAAGGTAACCGGTGTCAAAACTCGGCGCAAGCACTTGCCGAGGGTAAAATCAATGGGCGTGACCGAACGGGTCGGTGACGCCTTTCTGCCAGGGATCGTGGGTGGCGGTACGCCACTCGTCGAGCTGTTTCCGAAGATCGGCCAGCGCCGCCGCATGAGACGGCTTGCCGGCCAGATTCACCAGTTCCAGGGGATCGGCCCGCAGATCATAGAGTTCCTCGGCCGGGCGGTGAAGATAGGATTTGACGGTGCGCTTGCCCAGCTTGGCGCCCGGCGTCGAGGAGATCGCCTTCCACGACGGCGAGACCTCCATGTCGCCGGAAATGGCGAAGGCCAGGCTGGGTTCGAGATTGCGGTAATAGCTGTAGCGCCGAGTGCGGACCGCCCGCATCGGGTAGTACTGATTGATCTCGTGGAAGGAATGGGTCGCGAAGACGCGGTCCCAGCCCGGCGGATCGGGCTGGTCGAGGATCGGCAGCAGCGAGCGGCCCGGCAGGGCATAGCGGTAATCCGCGGGCGGCTTGACCCGAGCCCAGTCGAGGATAGTCGGGCCGACATCGATCCAGCTGACCATGGCGCGGCTGCGCACTCCGCCTTTGCCGCCCGGTGCGCGGACGATCAGCGGCAGATGGATGCCCTCGGTATAGAGCGCGTCCTTGGCACCCGGGAACGGCCGGCCATTGTCGGACAGATAAATCACCAGCGTATCGTTCTCGTGCCCGGATTCCTTCAGCTCCTGCAGCAGCAGGCCGACACCGGCATCGAGGCGGCTGACCGAGGTGTAATATTCAGCCAGGTCTTCGCGCACGCCCGGCAGATCGGGCAGATGCGAGGGGATCTCCACCTCGGACGGCGCATAGCGCCTGGTCTGCACTTCCGGCCAATCCTGTGTATTGCCGAAATTGACCGGCGCACGGTGCGGATCGCTGTAGCCGATGGTGACGAAGAATGGCTTGTCACCCTGTTCCTTGATCCAGCGCCCGGCCTCGTGCGCCATGATGGCGACGTCGCGCTTGCCGGATTCCTCGGGCACCAGCCAGGAATCGTAAGGCAGCAGAGTGTCCGGCTTCACATGCTTCTTGCCGACCAGACACGTGGTGTAGCCGGCCTGCTTCAGCATCCAGGGAATGGTTTTGACATCGTCGAGCAGCGAGAAATTGTGCACGTCGTGCGCCAGCCCATACATGCCGTTGGTATGGGAATAGAGCCCGGTGAACAGGGTCGAGCGGCTGGAACTGCAGGACGACACCGTCGCATAGCCCTCGGTGAACAGGGTCCCCTCGCCCGCCAGCCGGTCGAGCACCGGCGTCTGCACCGGCGTGCCGACACAGGACATGTCGTAGCCCTGATCGTCGGCGATGATCAGCAGAACGTTGCGGGGCTTGCCGGATGCGGGCATCTGGGCGGCGATCTTGTCCCCGATACCGGCGGCGGCGATGGTGGCGGTCGACAGGCCGAGAAACCGGCGGCGGCCGAGTGGCATGGAGGCGTCCCTGAAATCGTTTTCAGCGATTATAACCGCTCAGATGGCGATGGGATAGCGCTTCTGCACCTCGGCCAGCACGTCGCGGGCGATCGGTGCCGCGGCGCCGACGCCGGAGCCGCCATGCTCGACCACCACGGCGCAGGCGAAGCGTG
The DNA here is from genome assembly GCA_021325215.1 of Alphaproteobacteria bacterium. Taxonomy (GTDB): domain Bacteria; phylum Pseudomonadota; class Alphaproteobacteria; order Rhodospirillales; family Magnetospirillaceae; genus JAJPHO01. The sequence goes on along the minus strand of JAJPHO010000119.1, from coordinate 20,290 downwards.
GCGCCGAGACCGGGGCATAGCCGATGAACAGCCCATGGTCGCGCATCTTCCACGGCAATTGGTCATAGCGCCGCCCGCCCTCGATCTTATGCTCGCCGGCCGCCAGATGGCGGACCTGGGCGGTGCCGGTCTTGCCGCCCATGGCGGTGGCGGGATCGAGGATGCGCGCGGCATAGGCGGTGCCGCCCGGCACATTGGTCACCGCGTTCATGCCGTCCATCACCGCCGCCAGGGCATGCTGCGACAGGCCCATCGTGGCGAAATCCGGCGCCGGACGCGGATGCACCGCATGGCCATCCACCACATCGCGCGTCAGATACGGCCTCACCGCCTTCCCGCCATTGACCAAGCGCGAGGCCATCACCGCCAATTGCAGCGGCGTCACCTGCAGATAGCCCTGGCCGAGCCCGACATTGCAATCCTCGCCCGGCGTCCACGACACGCCATAGGTCGCGCGCTTCCAGGCCCGGTTCGGCACCAGCCCGGCACCCTCGCCCGGCAGGCCGATATCGTGGCGCGCGCCGAGGCCGAAGCGCTTCGCCATGGCGGCGATGGTGTCGATCCCGGTGCGGCGGGCCACGTCGTAGAAATAGCTGTCGCAGGAGACCTGCAAGGCGCCGCGCAGATCCTGGGTCCCATGGCGGCCGTCGCAATAGAACACCGTGTTGCCGACCAACGTCCTGCCGGTGCAATTCACCGTGTGCTCCGGCGTGATCACCCCGCCTTCCAGGGCCGCCAGCGAGACCATGGTCTTGAAGGTGGAGCCGGGAGGATATTGGCCGGCGACCGCCTTGTTGGTCATCGGCGCGCGGGGATTGGTCGACAGATCCTGCCATTCCTCCGGTGTCAGACCGCGATTGAAGGCGTTGGGATCGAAGGACGGGTTGGACGCCATCACCAGCACTTCGCCGCTATGGACATCCATCACCACCACCGAGGCGCTTTCCTCGCCCAGGCGCTGAGCGGCGAAGTGCTGCAGGCCGAGATCGATGGTCAGAGCCAGATCGGCGCCGGCCTCGCCCTCCTCGCGCTTCAATTCGCGGATGACGCGGCCGACCGCATTGACCTCGACCTGGCAGGCACCACCCTTGCCGCGCAAGGCGAGGTCGCAGACCTTCTCGACACCGGCCTTGCCGATACGGAAGCCGGGCAGTTCGAGCAGGGGATCGGGCACCGCCTGCTTCTGCAATTCCGCCTCGGACACCGCGGCGACATAGCCCAGCAGATGCGCGCCCAATCCGGTCAGCGGATAGGTCCGGCTCTGCCCGACATCGATGGCCACGCCGGGCAGATCGGGCGTGTTGAGCTCGATGCGCGCCACATCCTCCCAGGACAGGTTCTCCTTGACCAGGACCGGGACGAAGCCGCGCTTGCGCCTGACATCGCGGCGGATGCGGACCCGCTCATGGTCCGACAGCGGGAAGATGGCCGACAGGCTGTCGAGGGTATCCTCGATGTCGTCGACATCCTCGGGTACCAGCTGGACGCGGTAATTCGCCTCATTGACCGCCATCGCCGTGCCGTTGCGGTCGAGGATGCGCCCGCGCGGCGGCGCCAGCAGCCGCATATTGATGCGGTTGTCGTCGGATAAGGTGGCATATTTGGCCCGCTGATCGACCTGCAGGTAATAAAGCCGCCCGGCCAGCGCCGCGAGCAGCGCGCCTTGACCCGCCCCCAGCATCAGGGCGCGGCGTCCGACGATTTTTCCGGGCAGGTCGTTCATGCTGGATGAATCGCCGGGGCGCGTCACCCCCGCAAGCGAGATTCCCTCTGAGCAGGCATGAGAAAAACTAGGGCGACAGATGCGCGGCCAACGCCCGCGCATGGACAGGCAGCGCGTCGAAATCGCGGCAGATCAGCACCAATCGCCGCGAGGCCCAATCGTCGGACAGGCGGACAACGTCGATCCTGGCCGTCCGGCGGCAGGTTTTCGCCGCACTTTCCGGCATCACCGCCAGACCGACGCCGGCCTCGACCAGCTTGCTCAACCCCTGGAAACTGTCCAGCCGGACGCGATAGGCCAGCGGCTTTCCGTCGCGCTGGGTACGGACCGACACATAATCCTGCAGCGGATTGCCTGGGCTCAAACCGACGAAATCGCGATGCACCGTCTCGTCGAAAGCGACGCCGCGCCGCTCCGCCAGGGGATCGTCCTTCGGCACCGCCAGCACCAGCCGTTCGGTGGCGAAGGTGCGGAGCTGCAAACCGCCGAGCTCGACACTGTCGAGACAGATGCCGAGGTCGGCCGCTCCGGCCGCGACCGCCTTGACGATTTCGACGCTGCGGCGGGATTTGAGATCGATGTCGAGGCTCGGGTTGGCGGCCAGGAAGCGCGCCAATATCTCCGGCAGGAATTCGGTCATGGCGGTGATGTTGGCCAGCAGCGTCACCCGGCTGCGCATGGCGGTGGAGAATTCGCCCAATTCGCCATGCATCGCCTCGATCTGGCGCAGCACCAGCCGGGCGTGATGCAACAGGGTCAGCCCGGCGGGAGTCGGCTCGACGCCGCGCCGCCCGCGCTCGAGCAGCGGCAGGCCGATCACTTCCTCCATGCCGCGCAGGCGGGCGCTGGCCGACGGCAAGGCGAGGTTAGCCCGATCGGCGCCATGGGTGATGCTGCCGCTGTCCACCACCTGGATGAACAGGCGGAGATCGGTGAGATCGAAGCGCATGAAGCCTAGAGTATCACCGCACCAGCCTTCGGACCAGACGAAGGCTGGTGCGGATGTTCCGCATTGTGGAACGGGCGGCGGCGGCGCTGAGTGGCGCCATGAACGAGATCCAAGCCCTTCGCAGCCTCAGCCTTCTGACGACGCTGGCCCTGGTGACCCTGACGCTCGCCGTCTCCGCGCTGTTCTAAATCAGATAGCGCACCGACAGCAGCACCAGGACGAGAACCCACACCGTCTCCATCACCATCAGCCCGACCGGACGCCAACCGACCACGATCAGGCTCTTGAACGAGGTCTTCATGCCCAGGGCGGCGATGGCGGTGACCAGGCACCAGGTCGAGACCTGGGTCACCGCCGTCACCACGAAACCGGGCAGGATGCCCGTGCTGTTGATCGCCACCAGTACCGCGAAACCGATCAGGAAGGTGGGGATCTTCGGCCCTTTCGCCTTGCCTTCGCCGTGCGAGACGGTCGAGGCGATCACCGACACCACCGGCAGCAGCATGGCGACACGCAGCAGCTTGACGTAGGTGGCGATGTCGCCGGCCTCCGGCGAGATGGTCAGGCCGGCGCCGATCACCTGCGCCACGTCATGGATGGTGCCGCCCAGGAACACGCCGGCATGCACGTCGTCGAAGCCGATGATCTTGACCAGGATCGGATAGAAGATCATCGCCAGGGTCGATAGCGCCGTCACGGTCACCACGGTCAGGATGGTGTCGCGCTCGCTCTTGTCGTGCTTGGGCAGCACCGAGGCGATGGCCAGCGCCGCGGAGGCGCCGCAGATCGCCACCGCGCCGCCCGACAGCACGCCGAACACTTTGCCCAGGCCCAGACGCTTGGACAGCAGCGAGCCGACCAGAATAGTCGAGCCGACGCCGATCACCACCGTCGCCACCGGCACGATCCCCAGCGACATGATCTGCGAAGCGGTGACCCGCACGCCCAGCAGCGCGACGCCCAGGCGCAGCACGGTGCGCGAAGCGAATTCGATGCCGGCGACGCAGCGCCCGTCCTCATGCAGGAAATGAAAGGCCATGCCGAACAGCAGGCCGAACAGCATGACCGGGGTCTTGTAGTGGCTGGCCAGGAAGGTGGCGGCCAGGGCGATGGTGAAGGCGACCAGCAGGCCGGGATAGACCGCGTCGATCAGCTTGCCGCCCGGTATCCTGGCGAGAAGAGACTGCGCCGGCGGCGGCTCGCGGCTTTCGATGGCGATAAGCCCTTCCATAGAATCGAGCGAGGCCATACGGTCGAGGTCAGAAGAATTCGGCATGCTGGCCATCGCTAGACAGAGAAGGACGATTTCGCACCATGACACCATTTGACCCGGCCTCCAACCCGCGCAGAGAGACGGCGTCCGCCTGGTTCCGCGATCTCAGGGATCGCATCTGCGCCGCCTTCGAAGCGCTCGAGGACGACCTGGCCGGCACCCGTCACGCCGATCTGGCCCCGGGCCGGTTCGAACGCACCCGCTGGCAGCGCCCCGCCGAGGAGGGCGGTCCGGTGCAGGATCTTTCGCCCGGCGCGCCGCTGGTCAATGGCGGCGAGATGTCGGTGATGAAGGGCCGCGTCTTCGAGAAGGTCGGCGTCAACATCTCGACCGTCGAGGGACGTTTCTCGCCGGAATTCCGCGCGCAGATCCCCGGCGCCGAGGAGAATGACGGCTGGTTCTGGGCCTCGGGCATCAGCCTGGTCGCGCATATGCGCTCGCCGCGCGTGCCGGCGGTGCATATGAACACCCGCCACATCGTCACTTCGAAAGGCTGGTTCGGCGGCGGCGCCGATCTGACGCCGATGCTGCTGGAAACCGCGGAGACCGCCGAGGACAAGGACGCCTTCCACGCCGCGCTGAAGGGCGCGTGCGACAAGCATGATGCGGGCTATTATCCGAAGTTCAAGGAATGGTGCGACACCTACTTCTATCTGCCGCACCGCCAGGAGCCGCGCGGCGTCGGCGGCATCTTCTATGACCGCCACGACACCGGCAGCTGGGACGCCGATTTCGCCTTCACCCGCGATGTCGGCCAGGCCTTCCTCGACGCCTATCCCGCCATTGTCCGCAAGCGCATGAACGATGTCTGGACCGACGAGGAGCGCGAACGCCAGCTGGTCCGCCGCGGCCGCTATGTCGAGTTCAACCTGCTCTATGACCGCGGCACCACCTTCGGCCTCAAGACCAATGGCAATACCGAGGCGATTCTGATGTCGCTACCGCCCGAGGTGAAGTGGCCGTGATTTCCCGCCGCATGTTCGCCAAAGGGGCGATCAAGGGGGCGCTGGCGCTCGCCTCCGTCCCCGTCTTCGCCCGCGCAGCCGCCGCGCCGCGCCCGTTCTTCATCGACAGCGACACGGCGTCGGACGATGCGGTGGCGCTGATACTGGCCTTCGCCGAGCCGGGCATCGACATTGTCGGCATCGGCACGGTGGCCGGCAATGTCCCGCTCGACAGCGCCACTCAGACCGCTCTCTATGTGCGCGAGCTGTGCCGCTCCAAGGCGCCGATCCATGTCGGCGCCGACCGTCCGCTGACACGCGATCTGGAAACAGCCCAGGATGTGCATGGCAAGGACGGCATGGGCGATGTCGGCCTGCCGATCGGCGGCCGCAAGCCGGACTCCGAAGACGCCGTCGGCGCGCTGATCGAGGCCGCCCGCCGCCATGCCGGAAAGCTGGAGCTGGTGACGCTGGGCCCGCTGACAAACATCGCCGTGGCGCTGCGCCGCGCGCCCGAGATCGTCAAGCAGATCAAATCCTGCACGGTGATGGGCGGCGTGTCCGATTATGTCGGCAACATCACCCCGGTGTCGGAATTCAACATCTGGGTCGATCCGGAAGCGGCCGAGATCACACTCCGTTCCGGCCTGGCTATCGACATGGTCGGCTGGGACATTTCCCGCAAATACGCGGTGATCGACGACAATGACGCGGCGTCGCTGCGCGCGATCGGCACCGAGCGCGCCAAGGTCGCGGTCGATTGCCAGAAGGTGCTGCGGGCTTTCAATGAGCGGGTGAGCGGGCTCAAGGGCTTCGACCTGCCCGATCCGATCGCCATGGCGATCGCGCTGCGCCCATCCATCGGCACCAGGCGCCGCCAGGATCATGCCAGCGTGCTCGGCGGCGAGGGGCCGACGCGGGGCATGGTGATGTTCGATGAATCGCCGATCGGGCCGAAGGGCGCGCAGATCGGCGTCGTGGAAGAAGCGTCGCGGGATGGCTTCATGGCCATGATGCGCGAGGCGTTGGCACGTTAGGTCCGTACGAAAAAGCTCCGCTTTTTCCGGGCGCAAACGCCGCTCGGGCTTAGAACGGGCCGAGGAGCGGGCCCGCGTTAAACGCGGACCCGCATACGGCAATCAGCCGTTCAGGGCGTCCTTGAGGCCCTTGCCAGCGGAGAACTTCGGGTTCTTCGAGGCAGCGATCTTGATCTTCTCGCCGGTGCGCGGGTTGCGGCCTTCGGTCGCGGCGCGCTGGGTCACCGAGAAGCTGCCGAAGCCGATCAGCCGAACTTCGTCGCCGCTCTTCAGCGTGTTGGTGATCGCGTCGAAGGTCGCGTCAACGGCCTTCTCGGTGTCAGCCTTGGTCAGGCCGGCGATCTCGGCGACGGCGGCAACCAATTCAGCTTTGTTCATATGGGTAAACTCCCTGGGTGTTGAGATGCCTACCCGGATGCCATGGGACGGCCGGCCTGTCAACGGCAGGCATCACATTGGCGTGCCTGGCACAAATTTGATTTATGACACCGGTGACTGTCCCGAAAAATGCCCCGCTCCGCGCCCCTTCATTTGCCTCGATTCCGCTTTGCCTCCCAGCTTTCTCCCGATAACCCACCGATAATCCGCCAAATCCGTGGGGCGGGGCATGCTTGACATTTTTTCTGACACCGGTAGCATGACCTCAAAGACAAGCCCGAATGGGGCGGCTTTTTGGGGAGGAATCATGGTGTACAAAGCATTTCTGCGCTTGTCGGTCGCCACTTGCGCCCTGGCGGTTGGCCTCAGTTCGGCCCTGGCGCAGACCGCGCCGGCCGCGTCCGCGACCCTCGACGAGGTGGTCGTGACCGCCAATAAGCGGGCGGAAAAAATCGAGGACGTGCCCTCGTCGGTTCTGGCGGTCACCGCCGAACAGCTGGAAGTGGCCAATGTCCGCGACTTCGACAATCTGGTGCAGATCGCGCCGAACCTGACCATCACCAAGACCTCGCAGCCGGGCAACAACAGCATCAATATGCGCGGCGTCGGCACCTATTCGCTGTCGATCGCCTCGCAGACCAGCGTGGCCGTGGTGATCGACGACGTGCCCCAGGCGATCCAGGCCGAGGCCTTCTCCGCCCTGGTCGGCGTCCAGCAGATCGAAGTGCTGCGCGGCCCGCAGAGCACTTTGTTCGGCAAATCGGCGGATTCGGGCCTGATCTCGATCACCACGACCCAGCCGACCAACAGTTTCACCACCTCGGCCGAGGTGATGGCGACCAGCGATCACGAGGATCATTTCCAGGGCGCCATCTCCGGCCCGGTCACCGATACGCTGAAGCTGCGCCTGACCGCCAATGACAGCAATTACCGCGGCAATCTCTACAACACCACCACCGGCAACTGGCTGAACGGCAGCGACGACAAGACCCTGCGCGGCAACATTCTGTGGGAACCCGCGGCCGACTGGTCGGTATCGCTGACGCCTTACGTCACCAAGACGACGGCCAGCTGCTGCGCCGTGGCGCTGAGCTCGGTGACGCCGGGCACCACCTTCCCGACCACCAGCAAGACCGCCCTGCCCTATAGCGTGGCCTATCCGGGCATCATCCCCGGCGCGAACAACCATTTCATCGCCCAGAGCGTCGACGCCTCGGGCGATGCCGACGATTTCGGCAGCGGCCTCAAGATCACCCACGAGCTGCCGGATGGCCACACCCTGATGTCGATCACCTCGTTCGACCATTACGAGCTGGATGACCGCCAGAGCACCGACCAGACCGCCTATAATTTCCAGGCCCTGAACCCCAAGCTTCCTTTCGGCGGCTCGGCCAATGGCGGCTATTTCCACGTCAACAACGTCACTGAGGAACTGCGCCTCACCTCGCCCTCGACCGGCTGGCTGAAATATGTCGGCGGCATCTATACCAGCGACCAGTGGGCGTCGCGCTATTACGTGCGCGGTTCTGACACGCTGGGCAGCTTCAACAGCCAGACGCCGCTGGCCACCTCGTCGCCCTATTCGCACTACACCACCAGCGACAACATCGCCACCTACGCCGCCTATGGCCAGGGCACCGCGGATCTGACCGACGATTTATCCATCGTCGGCGGCATCCGCTACGAACATGAGTCCAACAGCTACAATTTCTTCGATCTGGTCGACAACGTCGCCTATGGCAATCCGACCTGCTCGACCTATACCCCCTCGGGCCTGAAGGCCGACACGTGCAACGACACCGACGCGGTGACAGGCAAGGCGGCGATCCAGTACAAGGTGACGCCCAATTTCATGGTGTTCTTCGACTGGGCGTCGGGCTTCAAGGGCCTGGCCTACGATCTGACCAGCTCGCTCACCGTGCGCACCCCGCTGACCACCGGGGCGCTGAAGGGCTATCCCAACTCCGACGTCATCGCCAACGCCCAGCCGATCGCCGCCGAGACCAGCGACAATTACGAAATCGGCTATAAGGGCGACTTCTTCGACCGGCGCCTGACCTGGAACACCACCGCCTTCTACGAGGAATTCCACAATTACCAATCCTCGCGCGAAGACCCGATCACCCAGCTGAAAGAGCTGCAGAGCGTGCCTTTGGTCACCACCAAGGGCCTGGAGACGGAAATCGCCGCCCGCCCGGTCACCGGGCTGACCGTCACCGCCAATGGCGCCTACGACATCGCCCAGTCCAACAACTTCACCGGGGCGGCCTGCTACAGCAACCAGACGGTCGCCGGCGGCTGCATCGCCAGCCAGCAGGATCTGTCGGGCGCCCGCCTGTCCAACGCGCCGAAATGGAGCGGCAGCACCAACGCCCTCTATGAATTCCCGATCTATGACGAGCTGACCGGCTTCGTGAACGCCAATTACCGCTGGCAGTCGCTGGTCTATTTCAACACCTCGCTCGACCCCAATTCGGTGCAGAAATCCTACGGCATCTTCGATCTGTCGATCGGCGCCGAGACCGACCATTACAAGCTGACCCTGTTCGTCAACAACCTCGCCAACCAGCATTATGCGCTGGAGCGCGGCACCCAGACGCTGCTCAACATCAATCCTTACGGCGGCAAGGCCGGGGCCATCACCAACGCCACCTTCTGGGCGCCGGGCCGCGACAATGACCGCTATTTCGGCATGAAATTCGCCGTCAATTACTGATGAACCGGCGGCAATTCTGCCTGGGGGCGGCCGCGCTGGCGGCAGCCCCCTCCGCCATCCGGGCGGCATCCCCGATCGACATCGACGCGATCGAGCATGACCGGGTGCTGCGGCTGGCAGGCAAGGCGCTGACCGAGGCGCCGCTGACCATCACCGCGATCCCGGCGCCGCGCAGCCCGGGCACGCCGCACGATTATTATTCCGAAGCCGATTACTGGTGGCCCGACCCGGCCAATCCCAAGGGCGCGTATATACGTCGCGACGGCTTTTCCAATCCCGCCAAATTCACCGGCCACCGCGACGCGGTGATCCGCCTCAGCCTGATCGTGCCGCCTCTGGCCGCCGCCTGGCGCCTGACCGGCGACCGCCGCTATGCCGATCATGCGCGCAACCATCTCGATGCCTGGTTCGTCGATCCCGCCACCCGCATGGCGCCGCATCTGGACTATGCCCAGGCCATCGTCGGCCTCAACAAGGGCCGCGGCATCGGCATCATCGACACGCTGCATCTGGTCGAAGTGGCGCGCGCCTGCCAGATCCTCGGGCCGGGCGGCGAACTGGGCTGGTTCCGCGACTATCTGCAGTGGCTGACCAATTCGCCCAATGGCCGGAGCGAACGCGACGAGAAGAACAATCACGGCACCTGCTGGCTGCTGCAGGCGGCGCAATTCGCCCGCCTGACCGGCGACACAGCGCTGATCACCTGGGCGCGCGAACGGTTCGAGACGGTCATTCTGCCGCAGCAGATCGCCGGCGACGGACGCCAGCCCCTGGAGCTGGCGCGCACCAAACCCTACAGCTATTGCCTGTTCAATCTTGACGTCCTGTCCACCCTCTGCCGAACCTTGGGCGACGATCTCTGGCATGTGACCCCGCCCGGCGCGGGCAGCCTGGAACAGGCGGTGAGCTTCATGGAGCCCTTCATCGCGGACAAGGCGCGCTGGCCCTATCCGCCCGACGTCGAGCAGTTCGACAAGCTGCCGGTCCGCCAGGTCAGCCTGCTGTTCGCCGGACTGGCGCTGAAGCGGCCGGATTATCTCGATCTGTGGCGCCGCCTCGATCCCGACCCGACCGAGGGCGAAGTGATCCGTAATTACCCGATCCGCCAGCCGGTCCTGTGGAGAGACTGACCATGCGCAAACTCGCCGCCGCTCTGATCGGCCTAGCTCCCTTCCTCGCCTCCGCCGCGATCCCCCCTTACGACGAGACGGTCGAACACAAGCTTCAGCCGCAGATCGAGACCCTGCTCGCCCAATTGACCAAAGAGGGGCGCAGCCTCTCGATCGACGGCATCCCCGTGTTCAACGGCAAGGACAAATTCCTGCCCGGCAAGATCGCCATCTCGCTGGTCGAATTCCTCGTCTCGCTGCCGCCCGACGATGCGCGCCTGCCCAAATATCTCGAGGATTTCCGCAAGGTGGCGCGCCTGACGGCGGACGACGCCAACGACAGCTGGGGCGCCTATTACTACGTCGTCGCGCTGGACAAGCTGCGCCAGGCCGGCCTGCTGGAGCGCGCGGTCGACCGGCTGACCCTGGCCAAATTGCGCGTCCATCTCGATTGGCGGATGTTCGTCGATCCCGACACTTTCGACCTGATCGACCATCCGAACAATTACTACGTGGTCGCCTTCGGCATCGCCCGCATGCGGATGCGCATGGGCTGGGAGGATGGCAGCGGCGCCGCCCATATCTACGACAAGGTGGTCGACCATTATCACCGCTATTCCGGCGAGTATGGCTTCGCCGACGAGACCGACGGCGAGGGCCGCTTCGACCGGTATAGCGTTCTGCTGTCCGCCGAATTCGCCCATCACTTCCTGGAGAGCGGCGACAAGCCTCCCGCCGAGGTGATCGGCTGGGTGCGTAAATCCGCCGATGTGATGCTGGCGCGGATGCACGAGAACGGCTCCGGCTTCGAATATGGCCGCAGCCTGGGCCCCTATTCCGAGACCGCCATCATCGAGGTGCTGACCACCGCGGCAGCGCTGGGCATCCTGTCCGATGCCGAGAAGATGCTGGCCTACTCCTACGTCTCGCGCGCGGCCCAGCGCTATTTCGAATTCTGGGTCGACCCGCGCACCGGCTCGGTCAATCTGTGGGATGACGGGCGGCGCACCGACGGCTATCGCGGCAAATTCCGTATCCTGGGCGAGAACCTCTCGCTGGCGCACCAGTTCGCCTATACCGATGCGATGTGGAACCAGATGGGTTTCAAGAACAAGGCGCCGCTGGCCGATTTCGCCAAGGCGCTGGAGGCCCTGCCCAAGGAAAGCGTCACCTGGTTCGAAAAGGGCACCTATGACCGGCTGCTGCTGACGCGCCGGGACGGCGGCCACATCATCGGCCTGCCGGTGATCAGCGGCGGCGCCACCCAGCATATGAACAGCCCCTATTTCCCCATCCCCTATTCGCGCGGGATGCTGGCCGGTGTGGCGGACGACACGGTGCCGCTGATGGTGCCGCAATTCACCCTGGCCGATGGCAGCGTGCTGATGCCGCTGGCCTATTTCCGCGACGTCACAGTGACGGGCAAAACCACCGTCTCCTGGCACCAGACCGAATTGGACCGCATGGGAAGCACCGCGCCGGTCGCCGACGACCGGCTGGCGGTGGACACCAGCTATCGCTTCGAGGCGGGCAAGATCGTCCGGACCGACGTCTATACGCCCAAGGCGCCGCTCGACATCGCCGGCATCCGCATGGATTTCGCCAGCATGGGCGATGCGGTGAAGGATTTCAAAGTGGAGGGGCTGGACGATTGCCAGTCCCAGGCCATCGACAAGGACGCGGATTACGAATCCGACGATGGCCCGATGACCAGGAAGACCGTGTGCAAGTCTGGCCGGCACACCGCCGGCCAGCCCTTCACCATCCGCTGGACCCTGACTTATCGGCCATGAGGGTCAGATTTCCGCCCAGGCGCGGCTCGGCATACGGGCCGGCCTGGTGGAGATCGTCGAAACGCTCGGGATGCGGCGCGCGGCGCCGGTAGAATTCCACCCAGCCAACATCGGTATGACCGGCCAGTTTTTCCTGTGCCAGCCCGGTCGCCTTGACGAACAGCGCTGGATCGCGCCAGCCGGCCAGCACCACCTCGGCCAGACGGTCGAGGCGGCCGCCGCGCCAGCCATACCAATCCTCGCCGGTCAGGCGGGTGCCGATCTCGGCCATCATCACCAGCGGCGCCAGGGCATAATTGTGGTAGTGCAGGGCCTTCTCGCCGCGCGCCATCTCCATCGGCAAGGTGCCGTCATCCTGGATGTCGCCCAGCCCCTTGAGATAGACCGCCCTGCCCTGCTCGATCAGGCCCTTGTCGCCGATGGCGGCGCCCGTCGCCAGGACCCCGATTCCGGTCCAGTAATAGTGATTGTTGCGGTGCTTCTTCGGGTTGCCCCAGTAATCGAGATTGCGCCGGGCGATCTCGGCCAGCCAGGGCTCGATGCGCGCGCGCTGCTCGGGCGTCGCGGCATCCTTGACCTTGAGATAGACGATCGCCGCGCCGTCCAATTCCCACTGGCGCATATAGTCGGACTGGTCGTTATTCACATGAACCATCTCGCCCAGCATGGCGCCGCCCGCCGCCCAGGCATCCAGCCAGGCGGCGGCGCAGACGCCATTCCCCTGATCCGACCATTCCGAAATGCGCTTCAGATAGTCGTTGAGCGGCTTGGTCATCTCCAGATTCTGGCGATGCTTGTCCTCATCGACGATCGAGCCCTTGGCGTCGCTGTAATAGCCTTGCGCCTTGATGTCGCGCATCGCCGGCGGCGCGGGCGGGCACTCGGCCAGTGCGGCGCTTCCGGTCAGTGCCAGCAGGAGAAGTGCCCGCTTCATGTCAGCGCGCCAGCCAGCCGCCATCGACCGGGATCACCGCGCCATGCACGTAATCCGCGGCGGACGAGGCCAGGAACACCGCCGCCCCGCCCAGATCGCCGGGCTTGCCCCAGCGCCCGGCCGGGATGCGGGCCAGGATGTCGCGGTTGCGGGTTTCGTCAGCCCGCAGCGCCTCGGTATTGTTGGTGGCGAAATAGCCGGGTGCGATGGCGTTGACGTTGATGCCCTTGGCCGCCCATTCATTGGCCAGCAGCTTGGTCAGGCCGGCGATGCCGCTCTTGCTGGCGGTATAGCTGGCGACCCGGATGCCGCCCTGGAAGGACAGCATCGAAGCGACATTGATGATCTTGCCATGGCCGCGCTCGACCATCGGCCGCGCCACCGCCTGGGTCAGGAAGAAGGCCGACTTCAGGTTCACATCCATCACCGCATCCCAATCGGCCTCGGTGAACTCCAGCGCGTCGGCGCGGCGGATGATGCCGGCATTATTGACCAGAATATCGACCGGACCGACAGCCTTGCCGACCTCGGGGATGGCTTTGACCTCGCCTAGATCGGCCTGGACCGCGCGGAATCCGCGGCCCAGCGCCGTCACCTCGGCTTCGGTCTCGCTCGGCGCCGTGCGGCCGGCGGCGACGATGTCGGCCCCGGCCTGCGCCAGAGCCACCGCGATGGCCTGACCCAGCCCGGTATTGGCGCCGGTGACCAGTGCCGTCCGGCCTTCCAGCGAGAAGGGACCGCTCATTTCAGCTGGCAGATGTCGAGCACCTGCATGTCGGTGTAATCGAGATTCTCACCGCCCATGGCCCAGACGAAGCCATAAGATTTGGTGCCCGAGCCCATATGGATCGACCAGGGCGGCGACACCACCGCCTCATTGTTGGAAACCACGATATGGCGCGCCGAATCCGGCTCGCCCATGAAGTGGAACACGCGGTCGTCAGTGCCCAGGCCGAAATAGAAATAGACCTCGGAGCGGCGGTCATGCAGATGCGGCGGCATGGTGTTCCACACGCTGCCGGTCTTCAGCACGGTCAGGCCGAGCAGCAGCTGCGCCGAGCGGCAGGTGGCCGGAACGATGTACTGATAGATGGTGCGCTCATTGCTGGTCTCCAGCGAGCCGCGCTCCAGCGCCACCGCCTTGTCGACCGAGATCTTGACCGCCTCGAAGCGCGCATGGGCCGGGGTCGAGACCAGATAGAACAAAGCCGGTTCCTTGGCGTTCACGGATTCGAAGCGGATCTCGGCGGTGCCCATCGGCAGATAGAGGCCGTCCCGCGGCCCGAGATCGAACACCTGGCCGTCGGCGGTCACCTTGCCGGCGCCGCCGACATTGACCACACCCAGCTCGCGGCGTTCCAGGAACGGCTTGCCCTCGGCCGGCGGGCCCTGCACCGGCATGGCCACCGGCTTGTCGACCGGAGCCGCGCCGCCGATCACGAAACGCTCGTAATGCAGATAATCCAACACCACCTTGCCCGGCTCGAACAGCCCGGTCATCAGATAGCGGTCGCGCAGCGCCTCGGTGTAGGCGACCTCCATCATGTCGGGATGGGTGGCGTGGTAAGTCTTGCGAAACATGAAATCCTCCCGGGACGTTTCACTCACAGTAACCGGTGTCAATGACAGCCGCAAGCCGGTTCCCGGAGACAAAACGAGGAAGATCAGGTGGGAGCAGGCCCGGTCGATTCGCGCACCACCAGGCGCATGACCAGGGATTCCTCATCGATTTCAGGCTCTTCGGCCTCATCGGACAAGGCGAACAGCTTGAGCGCCGCCAGCCGTCCGATGTCGCGGGTCGGGGTGTGCAACGTGGTCAGGGTCGGCCAGACTTGCGTCGCGACCTGGAAATCGTCGAACCCGACCACCGACAGATCCTGCGGCACCCGTAAACCGGCGCGGCGCGCGGCCTGCAGCAGGCCGGCCGCCATCTCGTCATTGGCGCAGAACACCGCCGTCGGACGCTCTGCCCGGGACAGCAGGGCGGTTCCGCAGGCGACGCCGCTGTCGAAGGTATAGGCGCCCTCGGCAATGTGATCGGGGGACAGGGACAGGCCGGCGGCGGCCAAACCGTCTTCCAGACCGGCGCGGCGCTCATGGCTGGAGCGGAAGGTCGAGGGACCGCTGATGAAGCCGATGCGGCGATGGCCCAGCTCGATCAGATGGCGCGCCGCCGCTTCGCCGCCCCGGCGGTCATGGGAAACGATCATGCGTTCCGGCCGGTCGAGCGGCACCGAGGCGATGCGGATATAGGAGCATTTCAGCTCTTCCAGCAGCCGCGCCAGCTGCTCGTCCTCGGAGATCGACGGCGGCATCACCACGCCATACAGCTTCTGCCGTTCGACGAAATGGCGGACATCGGTGAGGTAGGAGCGCGAGCGGCGGTCGCAGGGATGGATGACCAGTTCGTAGCCCGAGCCGCGCAACCCGTCCAAGATGCCCTGCTGCATATTGACGACATATTGCGGATTGGGATTGTCGAAGATGATCCCGACCAGGAACGACCGGCGGAACGCCAGGCCGCGCGCCTGCGGATCGGGGGAGTAACCGGTACGCCCGATGATTTCCTCGACCTTGGCGCGGGTATCTGCCGAGACGAAAGGCGATTTGTTGAGCACGCGCGACACGGTCTTTTTCGAGACCTCGGCCATCCGCGCGATGTCATTAATGGTCGGACGCCCCGCCGGAATCTCGATCTCGTCGTCCTTGTCGCCCGCCATGCTGTCTTTCCTTTTTGTCCTGCAGAATCTTTAACCTAATCCCCTCTCCCTGACCAGAGCCGGCCCCTTTTCAGCCCCTGCGCGTGAGCGTTTGCATATGACACCGGTTTCCACTACTGTCGATGCCGTAACCAGAGTTCACAGGAACCGATTGAATTGACCTCATCCGCGAATGGCATTAGCGCAATCCAAGACATAGCGCTGGCCTTTGTCGCCGCCCGCCGCCTGGCGCGTTCTCTGCCCGGCTATCCCGGCCCCCTTCCGCGAGACATGGAAACCGCTTACGCGGTCCAGGATGAAGCCATCGCGCGCTGGCCGGACAATATCGTCGGCTGGAAAGTCGGGCTGGTGCCACTGCCGGTACAGGCCGCGATGGGCACCAATCGCCTGATCGGACCGATTTTCCAGGGCGGCCTGAATTACAGCGAGGGGGATGTGCCGGTGCGCATGGCCGCGATCGAGGGCGGATTCGCCGCCATCGAGGCCGAGCTGGTCGCCGTGTGCGGCGCCGACGCGCCGGCCGGCAAGACCGACTGGACGCTGGAGGAAGCCGCCCGCCTCATCGGCGCCTGGCATGTCGGCGTGGAATTCGCCGCCAGCCCGCTCGCCACCATCAATGATCTCGGTCCCACGGTGGTCGTCTCGGATTTCGGCAATAACAGCGGCCTGATCCGCGGCCGCCAGGTCTCGACGGCGATCGCCGCCGACCCGACCGCCCTGTCCTGCCGCGCCTTCGTCGAGGGCAAGGAAGTCGGCGCCGCCACCGCCGCCGTTCCGCCCGGTGGACCGCTGGAGGCGTTCCGCTTCATTCTGGGCCTGCTGGCCCGCCGCGGCCGCCCGCTGCGTGCCGGGCAATTGGTGACCACCGGCGCCATCACCGGCGTCCACCGGATCTATCCCGGCCAGTCGGGCCGGGTGGAGTTCGACGGCCATGGCGGCATCGACATTCAGGTGACTGCGGCGGAGCCGCTGTCCCTATGACACATAAAAATCAATCGAAGAGCATAAACGCTCGCGGGAGGAAACATGACGATGATCGAGAGGAGCCTGGCGCCGCCGCCTGACGGCACCGAAAGCCGCGTCGGGCGCTATCGCTGGGCCATTTGCGCCCTGATCTTCGCCGCGACGGTCATCAATTATATCGACCGCCAGATGATCGGGGTGCTCAAGCCCACCCTGCAGGCGGAGTTCGGCTGGACCGAGACCACCTATGGCGACATCGTGTTCTGGTTCCAGGCCGCCTATGCCATCGGCTTCGTCTGTTTCGGCCGCGTGGTCGACAAGCTGGGCGCCCGCCTGGGCTATGCGGTGGCGATGGCGCTGTGGACCCTGGCCCATATCGCCCATGGCGCCGCGCGCTCGGCGCTGACCTTCAATATCGTGCGCTTCTGTCTGGGCATCGGCGAATCCGGCAATTTCCCCGCCGGGCTCAAGGCCGTCGCCGAATGGTTTCCCAAGCGCGAACGGGCCCTGGCGGTCGGCATCTTCAATGCCGGCTCGAATATCGGCGCCATCCTCACCCCGCTGCTGGTTCCCGCCATCACCCTGTCGATGGGGTGGCCCGCCGCCTTCTATCTGACCGGTTTGCTGAGCCTGGCCTGGCTGCCGGCCTGGTGGATTCTCTATCGCCGGCCCGAGCAGCATCCGCGCGTCGGCGCCGCCGAGCTGGCCCATATCCGCAGCGACGCGGAAGCCCCCTCGCCCGCCATTCCCTGGCGCCGTCTTTTGTTCGTGCGCGAGACCTGGGCCTTCGCCCTGGGCAAGTTCCTGATCGATCCGATCTGGTGGATGTTCCTGTTCTGGCTGCCCGACTTTCTGGTCCGCCGCCATGGGCTCGACCTCAAGACCTTCGGCCCGCCGCTGATCGTGATCTATCTGCTGTCCGATACCGGCAGCGTCGCCGGCGGCTGGCTGTCCTCGACCCTGATGAAGCGCGGCATGAGCGTCAACAAGGCGCGCAAATTCGCCATGCTGGTTTGCGCCCTGCTGGTTCTGCCGATCATGTTCGCCGCCGATATCGACCAGTTGTGGCCCGCGGTACTGATCGTCGGGCTGGCGACCGCCGCGCATCAGGGCTTCTCGGCCAATCTCTATTGCATCCCGTCGGACGTCTTCCCCGGCCCGGCGGTCGGATCGGTGTCGGGAATCGGCGGCGCGGTGGGCGCGATCGGCGGCATGGCGATGGCCAAATATGCCGGCTGGGTGCTCGACCGGGTCGGCAGCTATACGCCGATCTTCATCGTCGCCGGCTGCGCCTATCTGCTGGCGCTGCTGGCGGTGCATCTGCTGACGCCCCGCCTCGCACCGGCGAAGATCACGGCGTGACGGAGAAGCCGTAGACCGTCATCGAGCGGAATTCGGCGCCCGGCCGCAGGATGGTCGACGGGAAATCGGGGTGGTGCGGACTATCCGGCAGATGCTGGGTCTCCAGCGCCACTCCGTCATTGCGCCTATAGGGATGCCCTTCGGCCCCCTTGTCGGCGCCGTTGAAATGGTTGGCGGTGTAAAGCTGGACCGACGGCTCGGTGGTGCGGATCTCCATCCGGCGGCCGCTGACCGGCTCCTCGACGATGGCGGCCAGCTTCAGGTCGCTGCCGGCGCCCAGGAACATGCTGTCGTCATAGGACGGATGCTCGCCCAGCGCCTTGCCCTGGCGGAAATCGAGATCGGTGCCGGTGACGCTGCGCAGTTCGCCGGTCGGGATATGGGTCGTCTCATCCACCACCGCATAAGTGTCGGCCGGGATCGTCACCTTGTGGGTGGCGATGCCCGTCGCCCCCGCGCCGGCCAGGTTGAAATAGCCGTGATTGGTCAGGTTGATCGCGGTCGGGGCGCTGGTGTGCGCCTTATATTCGATGCGGAACTCATTGCTCTTGCGCATCAGGCGATAGGTCACCTCGACATCGAGGGTGCCGGGATAATTCTGATCGCCCTCGGCGCAATGCAGCGAGAGCACCCGCCCGACCGATTCCTTGTCGCTGACGTCGCGCCCCTGCCACAGGCGATGATCGAAGCCGTCCGGATCGCTATGCAGGGTGGTGCCGTGCAGCCCGGGCACCAGCTTGATGTCGCGCCCGTCGATGGTCAGCGCGGCACCCGCGATACGCCCGGCATAACGCCCGACCACCGAGCCGAGACGGCTGGTGCTGTCCTTGTAGGCGCCGGGGTCCGCCAGGCCGAGCGCGACATTGCCCATCTTTCCCTGGCGGTCCGGCACCACGATGCGGGTGATGGCCGCGCCATAATCGAGGAACGACACCTCCATGCCCAAATCATTGCGCAGGGTGGTGCTGTGGATCGGAGCCTCGGCCTGAGTCGCCCCGCTGCCCGCCAGAACGGCGGCTGCCATGAGGATGCGTTTCATGGGAACAGCTTGCCGTTGGAAGACGTAAAGGGCAAGCCGGCTTAAAGCCCCATCACGCGGCGGATCTTTTGTCGCTGCTTGCCATATTCCCGATGCAGTGCTTCGCCCCGCGGACTGACGGGCTCGAGTTCGTCGAAAAGCCCTGCGGCGTCATACCGCGCCAGCCCCCAAAACTTCGGAAGTACGGTGTCCACGATTACCCCTGCCGGCAGATTCTGGCGTAGCAGACTACCTCCCCGATCCAGAACACCATGGGCATCAGGCTTATCGATCAAAGCCCGATAACCGATGTTCCTGAGAGGCTCCAGCAAGCTCTGCCCCTGCAGGGACATCAGATATTTCAAAGCGACCTGAATGGGGACCATGTGTTCGTGGGCAAGATCACCTGAACCGTTCAGATGACCTTTCCGCATCCTCCCAGAATCATCGTCCGACTGCCTCTTGAGATGCGCCCGCGCCTTTTTGGTTACGAAATCGACCGTGGCGCGGTGATCGCTGGATTCACTCGAAATTCTAATCAGCAGCTTCGCGAGATTCTTGAACTCCTTTTGATACCCATCATCCTTCAGGAGCTTCTCCCATTGTCCGTCGAAACAATCACGCAGCGCCTCTAATTGGTGAGCGCAAACTTTGATCTGTCCCTCGTAATCAAAATCCGCACGAAAGTGAGAAGCCTCCGGCATCAACACACCCTTCAGTAGAAATCCTACCGAACGATACCCTACTCCGTCAGCGCCGGCTCCAGCATTTTGCCCAGCGGCGGCACGGACTTGGCCTCGTGGCGCTTCACCTTGAACCAGATGGCGTACAGCGCCGGCAGGAACACCAGGATCAGCACGGTTCCGGCCGCGGTGCCGCCGATCAGGGTGTAGGCCATCGAACCGAAGAACACCGACTGGGTCAGCGGAATGAAGGCCAGCACCGCCGCCAGCGCCGTCAGGATCACCGGGCGGGCGCGCTGGACCGTCGCTTCGATCACCGCGTGATAGACGTCCAGCCCCTCTTCCTGGTTGGTCTTGATCTGGCCGATCAGGATCAGCGTGTTGCGCATCAGGATGCCCGACAGGCCGATCAGGCCGAGGATGGCGTTGAAGCCGAACGGCTGGTGAAAGATCAGCAGGATCGGCGCCGCCCCGACCAGCCCGAGCGGCGCGGTCAGGAACACCATCACCATGGCCGGCAGCGAGCGCACCTGCACCACGATCACCAGCAGGGTCAGCGCGATCATGATCGGGAAGATCGGCAGCAGGGCGGTGTTGGCCTTGGCGGAATCCTCGATATTGCCGCCCATCTCGATCTTGTAGCCGGCCGGCAGCTTGGCGATCACCGGCTGCAGCGCGGCGTAGATCT
>JAJPHO010000164.1 GCA_021325215.1 Alphaproteobacteria bacterium | reverse complement strand
TCGCAGGGCTATCACAGCACCATCGCCGCCATCGAGGCGCGCCTGCAGCTCGGCACCACGCCGGGCAACCCGATCCTGGTTCAGCAGTGGAACGACGCCCAGGGCTCGCTCGACGCCGTCAATGAAGACGTGCTGAAGATGAGCCGCCTGGCCACCGACGTCGCCTCGACCTCGGGCATGGCCGCCTATCTGCTGGAATCGATCCGCGCCGCCCGCAGCCTGTCCGGCGCGGTGGACGAGGATCACCGCAATCTGCGCACCCTGGAAGACCAGACCAACGGCACCACCGTGCTGATCGAGCGCCTGCTGACCGAGCTGTCGACCGACGTGCAGCGCCAGCAGCAGTACCTCGCCAATGAGCGCTCGAACCTCAACGGCCTGGCCTTGTCGATCAAGAGCGGCCAGTATGTCGGCAATTCGCTGGCCTTCAGCCACAATGGCAACGCCCCGGCCTCGACCGGCCCGGTCTCGACCGACCGTCCGCTGGTGGTGATCCGCTTCGACCGCGCCAAGGTCGCCTACGAGGACGCCCTCTACACCGCCGTGAAGAGCGCCCTGGACCGCCGTCCCGGCGCCAGCTTCGAGGTCATCGGCGTCGCTCCGGTCGCCGCCACCCCGGGCGCTACCGCCCTGGGCGAGACCTCGGCCCGCCGCAATGCGGAAATCGTCCAGCGCACCCTGACCCAGATGGGCCTGCCGTCCGACCGCGTGCGCGTCTCGGCCAGCTCGAGCCCCGATGCGAATAACAGCGAAGTGCGCGTCTTCGTGCGCTGAAGCTGAGCGAACAGCGAAGAAAGGGCGGGATTTCCCGCCCTTTTTATTGGCCTCAAGTTAAGAACGATTCGCATTTACAGATCATGAGAATGCCTCTATAGGAACGGCATGCTCGGTTTATTGCTTACCCTGGCCGGTGTCGCCCTGATATGGCGCTCCTGGCTGCGGCCCCGCCGCTTCTGGCCCGGCCTTGCGCTGGGCTGGGGCCTGGCCGGCAGCGCCCTGCCCTTGTGGGCGTGCGAATTCGGCGCCGATCGCGGCGTGGCGATGGGGCTGCTCGCCATTTCGACGGCCGGGCTGGCCATCGCCGGCTTTTCCGGCCGGCGCGAGGGCCCGCTCGACGCGCCCGGAACCGACGGCGCGCTGCCCAGGCCGGGGTGGGGCTGGCTGAAAGTGCTCCTGCTGGCCGGGCCGGTCAGTTTCGCCGCCTCTTCCGCCCTCGAACTGCTCTATGCCGGGCACGGTCCCGGCCCCGAGGCCGACCGGCTGGTGATCGGCACCCTGATCCTGGCGCCGCTGGCCTGGGCGATCGGCATGATCCTGGCCAGCACCGACCGGCGCCGGCGCCTGGTCGCCGCCATGCTGCACAGCCATTCGGTGCTCGGGCTGGCTTTTTCCGCCATGCTCTATTGGGTCTGCCTCAGCGGCGCGGTCACCGTCTTCGCCCATGACATCGACCGCTGGAACCAGATCGATCTGCCGGTCTATCAGAGCATGGCGCCGGACGCGGTCGAACACGCCTCCCGCGCCGCCTTCGATCAGGCCAAGGCAGCGCCGCGCCTGTTCCTGGCGTTGCCGACCGCGGCTACGCCGCACGCCACCGTGCTGGCCGGCGACGATAAATGGATCGCCGATGCGGACGGCACTTTGCTGGGCGAGGCACCTGAGGGATGGGGAGAATTCGTCACCGACCTGCATGTCCGCCTGCATATGCCGGGCATCTGGGGCGTCTCGCTGGTCGGGCTGACCGGTGTCGGCATGACCGCGCTGATCATGTCCGGCCTGCTGGCCCATCCGCGCATCTTCCGCGACGCCTTCCGCTGGCGGCTCGGCGGGAATCGCAAGGTCGCCCAGGCCGACCTGCATAACCGCATCGCCGTGTGGGGCTCGCCTTTGTTTCTGGCGCTGGCCCTGACCGGCGCCTTTCTCGGCCTCGCCCAGCTGCTGCTGATGGTCGACGCCGAAGCGCGCCATGACGGCGATCTGGCGGCGGCGACCAGGCCGTTTTACGGGGATACCGGTCCGGTGTCGGGCGATCCGGCGCCGCTGGCCGATCTGACCGGCCCGCTGCGCCAGCTGGAGACGATGCATCCCGACTACGCGCCGCTCTATGCCGAGATCTCGGCACCCGGCACCACCGGCCAGCGCGTCCATCTCTATTATGTGCCGCCCAATCGCCTGGCCTATGCCGAGCGGTTCGATTTCGATGCCGACAATAAATTCTCCGGCGTGCTCGGCATGGCCAGCGGCGGGATGGGGCGGCAGATCTTCGCCAGCGTCTATCCGGTGCATTTCGGCACCTTCGGCGGATTGCCGGTGCGGCTGCTCTATGGGCTGTTCGGCATTGGCCTCTCGATCGTCTGCGCCGGCGGAGTCGATATCTGGCTGACCCGCACCCGCATTTCCGGCTGGCCGGCGCGGCTGTGGCCGGGCGTCGCCTGGGGATCGCCGGCACTGCTGGCGCTGACCGCCACGACCATCGCCTCGCCGGCTCTGTTCTGGGGCGGGCAGGCTTTGCTTCTGGCGGTCCTGGCGGTGAAGAAGGAATGGAACCCGGCGAAAATCCGCGCCGTGCTTCAGGCGGCGACGGCGGTTCTGCTGATCGCCCTGCCCATCATCCATGCGGTTCGGCATGGAGTCGCACCGTCGCTGGTCGATGCCGCATTACTGATCCTCGCGTCGTCGATCTTGTCAGCGCCGCGTTTTCTGTGCCTATCTAGGGATATTGTCACAGAATAATTTCAAGGCCCCCATGACCCAGCAGGACTATTCCACCAACCGCCATCTCACCATCGATTGGGCGATGTTCCATCGCGACATCCAGCTGCTGGCGGCCAATCTGGGCGGCAAGGGCCCGTTCAAGGGCATCATCGCCATCGCGCGCGGCGGCCTGGTTCCGGCCGGCATCCTGTCGCGCATCCTCGATCTGCGCCTGGTCGACACGCTGTGCATCTCCAGCTATGACGACCGCGTCCAGCGCCCGGGCGAGCCGGAACTGCTGAAGGGCATCGAGGGCGACGGCGAGGGCTGGCTGGTGATCGACGATCTGGTCGATTCCGGCAAGACGCTGCAAATGGTGCGCGACATGCTGCCCCAGGCCCATTTCGCCACCGTCTACGCCAAACCCAAGGGCATCCATCTGGTCGACACTACCGCGATCAATATCGACCAGCATCTGTGGCTGGTTTTCCCCTGGGACCAGGATATTTAACCAACCGCCTCCGCGGCCAGCTTCGGCTGGCCGCCACGGCCTTTGACGGCCGATCCCAGCAGCACCATCGCAATGGCGACACACGCCATGCCGGCCAGCAGGAAGGCATGCCAGTAGGTGTCGAGTTCCGTGCGCAGGAAGCCCGCCCCCATCGCCGCCGTGGCGGCGCCGATCTGATGCCCCGCGGCGATCCAGCCGAACAGGATCGGCGCGTCGCGGTCGCCGAACGCATCCGCCGCCAGGCGCAGGGTGGGCGGCACGGTGGCGATCCAGTCCAGGCCGTAGAACACGGCGAACAAGGTCAGCTGCCAGAAGCTGAAATCCGAATAGACCAGATAGACCAGCGACAGGCCACGCAGCCCGTAATACCAGGCCAGCAGCACCTTGTTGTTGAAGCGGTCGGACAGCCAGCCTGAGCCGGTGGTGCCGAACAGATCGAGGATGCCCATCGCCGCCAGCAGACCGGCCCCCTGAACTTCGGGGATGCCGTGATCCATGCAAAAGGCGATCAGATGGGTGCCGACCAGACCGTTGGTCGACAGGCCGCAGACGAAGAAGCTGGCGAACAGCAACCAGAAGATCGGCCGGCGCGCACCGCGGCCCAAGGCGGCGAAGGCGTTGACCAGCGGATTGACCTTGCTCGGCACATGAACGTCATCCTCCTCGGAGCCCAGGGCCCGCAGGCCGAGCGCACCGGGACGCTCCGGCACCAGGAAGAACACCACGGGCAGCACGATCAGGCTGACGGCGGCGACGCACAGCGAGGCGGTCCGCCACCCCACCGCATCGATCAGCATCGCCAGCACCGGCAGGAACACCAGCTGCCCGGTCGAAACGCTGGCCGCCATCAACCCCATGGCCAGGCCGCGATGGCTCTTGAACCAGCGCGAGACGATGGTGGCGCCCAGCACATTGGCGACCGAACCGGTGGCGATACCCGCCAGCACGCCCCAACTCAGCATCATCTGCCAGGGTTCATGAACCAGGGTGGTCGAGGCCACCGACACGGCCATCAGCGCCAGGGCGCACAGCACGGTACGCCGCACGCCGAAACTCTGCATGATGGCGGCGGCGAACGGCCCCATCAGCCCATAGAGCGCGATACCGACCGAGATCGAAGCCGAGATGGTGGCGCGGTCCCAGTGGAGATCCTTCTCCAGCGGGACCAGCAGCACGCCGGGCATGGAGCGCACGCCCGCCGACACCAGCAGCGACAGGAAGATCGCGGCGGCGACCACCCAGGCGTAATGGAACCTCTTCTCGACCTTCGCCGCCAGGGCGGCCTGCCACTTGCTCATGCTCCATCACCCCGAGATATATGCATATGCTTGTATTAAGCGAGATGCTTGCATATGCTGGCATTGGAAGTCAACCGGAGGATAATCGTGAGCGCCTGCCATTGCACGTTACTGCGGAAAGCGACGCGGCGCCTGTCGCGGCTTTACGACATGGCGGTGGCTCCGAGCGGCCTGAAGACCACTCAGGCGGCGATCCTCGCTGAAATCCACCGGTCACAGCCCTGTCCGGTCGGCGAGCTGGCCGAGAAGCTGGTGATGGATGCCGGCGCCCTGGCCCATACGCTGAAACCGCTGGAGCGCGACGGCTTCATCGCGGTCGCCCCCGACCAGCGGGACCGCCGCACCCGGCTGGTCTCCCTGACCGAAGCCGGCCGGGTGAAGATGAAAGAGACGCAAGCGCTGCTGGCCGAAGCGCATCAGGGCTTCGAAGCCGCCGTCGGCGCCACCGAATCCAAGGCGCTGCGGGAAGCGCTCTATCTGCTGATTTCGGACGGCTTCGAGGAAGCCTTCGAAGCCGCCCTGCCCCGCCTCAGGCAGGGTTGACCGGAATATTGTCGATCAGGCGCGCCCGGCCCAGGCGGGCGGCGACGATCAGACGGGCCGGGCGGTCGAGCCGGGCCAGCGGCAGCAGGTCTTCCGCCGCGCGCAATTCCAGATAATCCACCGAGCCGAACCCGGCGGCGAGAATGGCGGCGATGCCGTCTTGCAGTACCGGATCAGCCTCGGCGCCAGCCTGCAGCTTGGCCGCAGCCTCGCTCAGCGCGCGATGCAGGGCCGGAGCGGTGGCGCGCTCTTCGGGGCTGAGATAGGCGTTGCGCGAACTCATCGCCAGGCCATCCGCCTCGCGCAGGGTCGGCACGCCGCGCACCGCCACCGGAATGTCGAGGTCTTTGACCAGGCGGCGGATCACCTGCAATTGCTGGAAATCCTTCTCGCCGAACAAAGCGATTTCGGGCTGCGCCTGGTTGAGCAGCTTGCTGACCACCGTCGCCACCCCGTCGAAATGCCCGGGCCGGAAGGTGCCGCACAGACCGTCCGACACACCCGCCACATGAACGGTGGTAGCCGCGCCCGCCGGATACATCTCCTCGACCGACGGCGCATAGACCGCATGCGCCCCGGCTCCTTCGAGCTTGGCGACGTCGGCCTCCTCGGTGCGCGGATAGGCGGCGAAGTCC
Organism: Alphaproteobacteria bacterium; assembly: GCA_021325215.1. Taxonomy (GTDB): domain Bacteria; phylum Pseudomonadota; class Alphaproteobacteria; order Rhodospirillales; family Magnetospirillaceae; genus JAJPHO01. Next base: position 20,602 of record JAJPHO010000164.1, on the reverse strand, counting down.
TCGTTGGGGCCGAACTGGGTGGGATTGACGAAGATCGAGACCACGACCCTATCGGCTTCGGCCAGCCCGGCCTTCACCAGCGACAGATGCCCCTCATGCAGGGCGCCCATGGTCGGAACGAAGGCGACGCGGAGGCCAGCCTTGCGCCATTGGGCGACCTGCACGCGCAGGCTCGCCACAGACCGGAGAATCGGCACCATGAGAGGGACTCAGCTCCCCGTGCGCTTGGTGATGCCGGTGACCGGCTGCGGATAGGTCTGCTCCGGCCCCGGGAAGGTCCGCGCGCGGACTTCCTCGGCATAGGTGCGCACCGCCTCGTCGACCGCGCCGGCCAGATGGGCGAAGCGCTTGACGAATTTCGGCGAGATCTCGCCGGCCAGACCGAGAATGTCCTCGGTCACCAGCACCTGCCCGTCACAGGCCGGCGAAGCGCCGATGCCGATGGTCGGAATGGGTAGCGCCGCGCTGATGGCGCGGGCGACCGGCTCGACAGTGCCTTCGATCACCAGCGAGAAAGCGCCGGCATCGGCCACGGCGCGGGCGTCGCGCATGACCCCTGCCGCCTCTTCCTCGGTGCAGCCCTGGGCGCGGAAGCCGCCCAAAGTGTTGACCGATTGCGGCTTGAGGCCGACATGGCCCATCACCGGCACGCCGCGCTCGACCAGATAGCGGATGGTGTCGGCCATTTCGGCGCCGCCCTCCAGCTTGACGCCGGCGGCGCCGGTTTCGGCCATGACGCGGGCACAGGCGCGGAAGGCCTGGGCCGGGCTTTCCTGATAGGAGCCGAACGGCAGATCGACGATGACGCAGGCGCGCGCCGAACCGCGCATCACCGCCTGGCCGTGATTGATCATCATGTCCAGCGTGACGCCCAGCGTCGTTTCCATGCCATAGACCACCATGCCCAGCGAATCGCCGACCAGCAACACGTCGACATGGGGGTCGAGCAGCCGCGCCATCGGCGCGGTATAGGCGGTCAGCATGACGATCGGGGCCTGGCCCTTCATAAGCCGGACGTCGCGGCTGGTGCGCCGGCGAGTCTTGATTTCAACGCTCATGAATTTCCTCCGGAGCTTAGCCCGAGCGGCGCCTGAGCCTTCCGCTGAGCTGGAGGCGAGGCGCCACAAAAAGGGGCGGCGGATCATAGCGCCGCCTTTTCCTCCGCGCCAGCTTTCAGGAAGGCTCGCCCTGCGAGAAGTCCCATTCCCCGCGGCGCAAGGCCTCGGGACGCAGGCGCGGCGGGAGCAAATAGCGGAAGAGGAGGTGCGATAGAAGTTTCATGCTCCTCACTATAGGCATCACGGCGCTGGCGTTAATCCGATAGACAGCCTTATTCTTTCGAGATCATGCCACGCCCGCCTTACGATCCGACGACACGGCGCCCGCCCTCCGGCCAGGAACCGGTGACGGTGCATCTGCGCCTGCCGCCCGCAGATTCGATGATCGAAAGCCACGCCCACGATTTCGGCCAACTGACCTTTCCAGTGAAGGGTTCGATGCGGTTGGCGGCGGCGCGCATGAGTTGGATCGTGCCCTTGTACCGCGCCGTCTGGGTGCCGCCCGGCTTCGCCCATGAGACGGTAATGCTCGGGCCGGTGCGGTTCTATGTCGCCTATATCGATCCCGCCGCCTCGCCCCTGCCGCTCGACGATTGCCGGGTGATCGAGGTGTCAGGGCTGATGCGCGAACTGATCCTGCGCCTGGCCGATCGCGATCCCGATACGCTGATGTCCGCCCTGCTGCTGCAGGAAATCCGCGACGCCCGGCCTTTGTCGCTCGGCCTGCCTTTGCCCGAAGACCCGCGCCTCGCGCGGCTGTGCGAGGCGCTGATGGAAGAACCCGGCTCGTCGCGCACCCTGCGCGGCTGGGCTCCGCGGGTCGGCGCCAGCGAGCGGACTCTGGCCCGCCTGTTCGAAAGCGAGCTCGGCACCAGCTTCGCCGCCTGGCGCCAGCAATTGCGCCTGTCCCGCGCCGTCGATCTGATGGGACGCGGCTGGCCGCTGGCCGATGTCGCGGCGGAAGTGGGCTATGCGGCGCCGGCCGCCTTCTCGACCATGTTCAAGCGCGCGCTGGGGGTTCCGCCCAGCCGCTTCACTGTTGGGCCGGAGTGAGATAAGAAGGCAGCCATGAGCACTCTCCCCGCCATTCACCTGCAAGCCGGCCGCTCGCGGCGCCTGCGCGCGGGTCACCCCTGGGTCTTCTCCAACGAGCTGGTCATGGATCAAGCCGCCAAGGCGCTGCCGCCGGGCGGGCTGGTCCGCATCATCGACGCCGGCGGCGAAGCGCTGGGCATCAGCAGCTTCAATCCCCATTCGCTGATCGCCATCCGCGTTCTGACCCGCGATGCCGGGCAGACCGTCGACAGCGCGTTCCTGGCCGGACGCCTGAAGCGCGCTTTGGCGCTGCGCGAATCGCTCTATGACGTGCCCTATTACCGGCTGGTTCACGCCGAGGCCGATGGGCTGGGCGGGCTGGTGATCGACCGCTTCGGCGACGCCGTCACCATCGAGGCCAACACCGCCGGCATGGAAGTGCTGCTGCCCGAGATCCTCGCCGCCCTGGATGAGGTGATCGCCCCCAAGACCGTGCTGATCAAGAACGACAGCCCGGTGCGCAAGCTGGAAGGGCTGGAACTGTATGACAAGGTCGCCAAGGGCGAGCTGGATGCGCCGATCGAGCTGATCGAGAACGGCGTGCGCTTCCTGGCCGACCTGACCACCGGCCAGAAGACCGGCTGGTTCTACGACCAGCGCGACAACCGCGCCGCGGTGGCGAAGCTGGCCAAGGGCCGCACAATCATCGACTTCTATACTTATGCCGGCGGCTTCGCCTTGCAGGCGGCCAAGGCCGGTGCGTCGCACGTCGTCGCCGTCGACCGCTCGGAAGGATCGCTGGCCCTGGCGGCCAAATCGGCCGAGCTGAACGGCCTGAAGCTGGAGACGGCGAAGGCCGATTCCTTCGCCGAGATGGAGCGCCTGGCCAATGCCGGGCAGCGTTTCGGCGTGGTGGTGGCCGATCCGCCGGCCTTCGTCAAAAGCAAGAAGGACATCGCCGCCGGGTCCAAGGGCTATCGCAAGATGACCCGTCTCGCCGCGCAATTGGTCGAGCCGGGCGGCTTCCTGCTGGTCGCCTCCTGCTCGCACCATATGAGCACCGAGAATTTCGCCGACGAGGTCCGCCACGGCCTGTCCACTGCGCAAAGGTCCGGCCGTATCCTGCGCTCCGCCGGGGCCGGATCGGATCATCCTGTGCATCCCAACCTGCCGGAAAGCGCCTATCTGAAGGCTCTGCTGCTGCAACTCGATTAAGGGGAAGACCATTGGTGGAGTGGGCAATCGAGGCCAGGGGTCTCGAGAAAAGCTTCAAGGACGTGCATGCGGTGCGCGGCCTGGATCTCAGCGTCGCCAAGGGCGAAGTGTTCGGTCTCTTGGGGCCCAACGGCGCCGGCAAGACCACCAGCCTGGAAATGCTGGAAGGGTTGACCCGCCCCGACAAGGGCGAGATCCGCATTCTCGGCCTCGACTGGAAGAAGGACGGCAGCGAGATCCGCAGCCGGATCGGCGTCCAGTTCCAGAGCACCCAGCTCGATGACCGCGTCAAGGTGCGCGAGGCCCTGGCCTTGTTCGGCAGCTATTATAAGAAGTCGCGCCCGGTCGCCGACCTGCTGAAGCTGCTTCAGCTGGAGGAAAAGGCCGAGTCCTTCCAGAGCAAGATGTCGGGCGGCCAGCGCCAGCGCCTCGCCCTCGGCCTGGCCCTGATCAACGACCCCGAGCTGGTCTTCCTCGACGAGCCGACCACCGGCCTCGATCCGCAGGCGCGCCAGAGCCTGTGGGATCTGGTGCGCAGCCTCAAGGCCGAAGGCCGTACCGTGCTGATCACCACTCACTATATGGACGAGGCCGAGGCGCTGTGCGACCGCATCGGCATCATGGATCAGGGCCGCATCCTGCAGCTGGGCACCCCGCGCGAGCTGATCGCCAGCCTGGCTCAGCCGACCTATGCCGAGATCGAATTCCAGGGCGCCGCGCCCGACGCCGCCGCCTTCTCGGCCTGCCTCGGCCTGCCGGTCGACGTCAAGCCGGGCCATTGGGCGGTGTCGCTGGCCGATCCGCGCGAGGATCTGCAGAAGCTGCTGGCCTGCGTTTCGTCGCTCGACATTCCGATGCAGCAGCTGCATGTCCGCCGCGCCACGCTGGAGGACGTGTTCCTGCAGCGCACCGGCCGCAGCCTGCGGGATTGAGGGGGATGACCGTGAAAAACACCAAAAACATCATCCCCCTCGGAGGAGCGCAGCGACGACCCCGAGGGTCTGGGGGCCGGCCCCCAGTCATGATGAATTGAGGAGAAAGACGATGTACATTCGCATGTTCCTCAATCAGTTCTGGATGAGCCTCAAGATCATCACCCGCGTTCCCTCGGCGATCTTCTGGCTGTTCGCTTTTCCGGCGGTGATGCTGCTCGGTCTCGGAACCGTATTCGGCGGCGCCGGCAATGAGGGCCCGACCCTGGTGTGGTCGCATAGCACCGATGCCGGCCCCGACGATTTTCTCAAACAGGCGCTGGCCGATCGTCATGTGAAGCTGGAAATTCTGTCCCCGGCCGACGCCGAAGCGCGCTGGCAGCAGGGCAAGCTGGCGGCGATGCTGGAGGGCGATGACGGGCATTACGGATTGCGCGTCAATTCCTACCTGCTGATGCAGGCGATGCCGACCGAGGCGCTGGTGCAGCAGGCTTACCTCACCGCCCAGGCGCGCGCCCAGGGCGCCGCCGACCTGGCCCGTGTGCCGGTGGTGAAGAGCAGCCCGGGCGGCCATCATGATGGCCCTTATGCCGCCTTCCTGCTGCCCGGCCTGATCGGCCTCAATGTGCTGATGATGGGCCTGTTCGCCACCGGCATGACCGACGTCACCATGCGCGACAAGGGCGGTTACAAGCGCCTGGCCACCACGCCGCTGCCGCGCGGCATCTTCATCGGCGCCCAGGTCAGCGTGCGCATGGTGACGGTGATCGCCTCGGCCCTGATGCTCATGGCGGTCGGCGCGCTGGCTTTCGGCATCAAAAACCAGGGGTCTTACCTCTCGATCCTGGTGCTGATCGTGCTGGGCGGCTTCTGCTTCGCCTGCCTCGGCTATCTGCTGGGCAGCTTCGCCCGCAATGTGGAGAGCTATAGCGGCCTGGCCAATCTGGTGTTCCTGCCGCTGATGCTGCTGTCGGGCGTCTATTTCTCGCTCGACGCCGCCCCGGCCTGGCTGCAGAAGGCCGCCGATCTGCTGCCGCTGGCGCCGCTGCTGAAATCGCTGCGCGCCGTGTTCAATGACGGCGCCAGCCTGGCCAGCCAGGGACCGATGATCGCGGTCCTGGCCGGCTGGCTGGTCGTGCTGTTCGCGCTCGCGGTGAAGCGCTTCAGGTGGGTGTAGCTCTTTCCGTGTTGCGGCGCTCGGGGCCGGCGTAACCGGGCGTCACCACCAGCGGGCGGCGGTCGCCGGCCAGGAAGACGTTTATGCGGGACAGCAATTCCTCGGGCTCGCACGGCATCAGGACGATGTCGTCGGGACCGCAATTGCTGATCTGGCGCAGATTGGCCGGCTCGCGGTCGTCGGTCAGCACGATCACCACCGGAAAGGGATGCGGCCCCAGCTTGCCGCGCCGCACTTCGGCGATCATCGGGGCGACGAACTCGCCGCCCAGATGACTGCTCATCACGATCAGGTCGAGATTGGTATCCGCCAGCACGGCGCGCAGTCCGGCGGCCGCATCGGCCTCCTTCGGCTGCGGAATGTCGGCGGCGACGAAAGCGTCGACCAGGCCCTGCTGCACCTCGTCATGCCCGACCGCGATCAGCGTGCCGATGCTGCGGTGATCTTTATGATCCACCCCTATACCCCCCTGTTACGGCGATGTGACGGGATAATCGTTCAAATTTTCTACGATTTCACCGCAAAAAATCGATAAGTCGCGCTGTAGGCGCTGCGCGTCTCGTCGCCCGCCTTGCAATCGGTCTTCGGCGCCAGCCCCGCCTTGGTCTCGATTCGCTGCACCAGGCCGGCCTTGGCCAGCAGGCCCTTGCCGCTGTTGGTCTTGACCTTCAGCAGCAGCCACGGAATCGCCGTCGCGTCCGGGCCGGCATCCTTGGCGGCCACTTCGCCGGTGACCAGGCTGCCATCGCCGAGTTCCCAGGACGGGCCGGCATAATGCTTGCCGATCTGCCCGCCTTTTTCGTCGAACAGCACGGCGTCAGGGGCTTTCAAGGTCCAGCCGCCCTTGGCGGGATCGCACATATAGACCTGCGCGCCCTCGGCATGGGTCGACAGGACCAGCTGCATATCGGGCGGCACGGCCAATGCCTCGGGCACCGCCACATCGGCCCCGGCCCGGCCCGCCAACACCAATCCCAAAATCACCGCACAACGACGCAGATACATGACGATCCTCCAATTTAGAATGATTACAATGAACTTACCGCGGCTTGCTGGCCAGGAGGAACAGGCGGCGGAAGGGAAACAGGGTGGTGCCGTCGGCCTCGCGCGGATAGGCCTCGCGCAGGAGCCGGCGATAGGTGTCGAGATAGGCGTCCCGCTCGGTCTCGGACAAGGCCGCCAGCAACGGCCTGAGCGTGGTGCCCAGCATCCATTGCAGAACCGGATCGTCGCCGGACAGGGTCTGCAGATAGTCGCATTCCCAAATGTCGATCGACGCGCCCAACGGCTGGAATATCCGCCAATAATCGGCCGGCGGCGCCACCGGCGAGTGGCGGATATGCGGCGCAAGCGCGGCGCGCCACGGTCCATCCTGGGCCGCCTGGCGCATCAGCACATGCGAGGGCTGGTCGAAATTGCGCGGCATCTGCACCGCCAGCACCCCGCCCCGCGCTACCGCGCCATACAGCCTGGCAAACAAAGACGGGTGATCGTCCAGCCATTGCAGAGCGGCATTGCTATAGAGGACATCCATCGGCGTTTCCGGCTTCCAGCGTTCGATGGCGGCCTGCTCCCAGGCGATGTCGGGATAGGCTTTGCGCGCGCTTTCCAGCATGTCCAGCGAGCTGTCGATGCCGGTGATATGCGCTTCGGGCCAGCGGCGGCGCAGCCAGTCGGTGACATTGCCCGGTCCACAGCCGAGATCGGCGACGCTGCCCGGCGAGTCGCCCGGAATCCGCGCCAGAAGGTCGAGGGCGGGACGCAGGCGATGGTCGGCGAATTTGAGATATTGGTCGGGGTTCCAGCTCATAGCGTTCCTTGGCGGCGGTTTTCCGTATTTTCTTGAATCAGGATCGTTGACTCGGCATGGACAACTCCTTATACAGCGTACCTCCTATTTTTCGGAGTTGATCCCGTGAAGCGTACCTATCAACCCAGCAAGCTGGTCCGTGCCCGCCGTCATGGCTTCCGCGCCCGTATGGCCACCGTTGGCGGCCGTAATGTGATCGCGGCCCGCCGCCGTCAGGGCCGCAAGCGCCTGTCTGCCTAACCCCAATGGGGAATGCCGTCGGGCGGCTGAAGCGGCGCGCGGAATTTCTGCGAGTCGCCGCCTCCCGACGCAAATGGGCCACGCCCGGCTTGATCTTGCAAGCCGCGCCGGCCGAGCCGCAAGCTGAAAACGCTTCGGTTGCCGAGATTCGCGTCGGATTCACCTGCAGTAAGAAAGTCGGCAACGCCGTGGCGCGCAATCGCGCCAAACGGCGTTTGCGTGCGGCTGCGCGCGAGGTTGTCGCCCTTGAGGCGCAGCCCGCCCACGACTATGTGCTGATCGGCAGGACGGAAACTTTGCGCCGTCCTTACGCTCTTTTGTTGCAGGATTTGAGAACCGCGCTAAAACGTGTGGGCACGCAGCCCAAAACGGACTCCGGCGAAGAGAAGTGATCTCATGTTGAGCTTGGTCCCAAGTGTGGTGCTGCGCGGCCTGATCCGCGCCTATCAGCTGCTGATTTCGCCTCTGCTGCCCGCCAATTCCTGCCGCTACCAGCCTTCCTGCTCGCATTACGGCATGGAAGCCATCGCCGCCCATGGCGCGGTGCATGGCAGCTGGCTGACTTTCCGCCGTATCTGCCGCTGCCATCCCTGGGGCGGGCACGGCTACGACCCCGTGCCGCCGCGCCTCCAACGGAACACCTGAGAAAATCGATGTCCGAGCAACGCAATCTTATCGTCACCGTCGTCCTGACCGCGCTGATCCTGCTCGGCTGGCAGTTCCTGTGGCCGTCGCACAAGACGGCCGAACCCGCCGTGCAGGCCGGCAGCGCGCAGCTGAACAAGGACGCGCCCGCCCCCAGCGGCACGTCGCCGACCCCGGCCCTGCCGCCGGAAAATCGCCTGATCAGCCTGCTGTCGGCGCCGCGCGTCAAGATCGCCACCCGCGATCTCAAGGGCTCGATCGCCCTGACCGGCGCCCGCATCGACGATATCGCGCTGACCCGCTATCACGAGACGACCGACCCCAGCAGCCCGGACATCACCCTGCTGTCGCCCGCCGCCGGCGTCGGCGCCTATTACGCCGAATTCGGCTGGGTGGGCGGCCAGGACACCAAGGCCGTGCTGCCCGGTCCCGACACCCAATGGACCGCCGATTCCGACACGCTGACCGCCGATCATCCGGTGACGCTGAGCTGGGATAACGGCCAGGGCCTGGTGTTCACCCGCAAGATCGCCGTCGATGACGGCTCGATGTTCACCGTGACCGACAAGGTGCAGAACAAGTCGGGCGCCGCGGTCACCCTGTTCCCATACGGCCTGCTGTCGCGCTGGGGCACCCCGGCCCTGCAGAACATCTACATCCTGCATGAAGGCCCGCTCGGCGTGCTGGACGGCACGCTGAAGGAGCTGAAATACAAGAAGCTGCGCGAGGACGACCACTCGGTCACCCAGCACAGCACCGGCGGCTGGATCGGCTTCACCGACAAATATTGGCTGACCGCCCTGGTTCCCGACCAGTCGATGGGCGTCGACGCCCGCATGAGCTGGCGCCAGATCGACGGCGCCGACCGCTATCAGACCGATTGGCTGGGCGGCGGGCAGACCGTCGCCGACGGCGCGGTCTTCGAGACCACCAGTCATCTGTTCACCGGCGCCAAGGAACTGGCCGCGCTGGAAGCCTATGGCAAGCAGTTCGACATTCCGCGCTTCGACCTGGCGATCGATTTCGGCTGGTTCTACTTCCTGACCAAGCCGTTCTTCTATCTGCTGCGTTTCCTGCACAGCCAGATCCCGAATTTCGGCGTGTCCATCCTGGTGATGACCATCCTGGTGCGCGGCGCCTTCTTCCCGATCGCCAACCGCTCGTTCAAATCGATGAACAAGATGCGGAACCTGCAGCCGGAGATGAAGAAGCTTCAGGAAAAGTACGCCGACGACAAGGCGAAGCTGCAGCAGGAGATCATGCAGCTCTATAAGCGGGAAGGCGTGAACCCAGTGTCGGGCTGCCTGCCGATCCTGCTGCAGATCCCGGTGTTCTTCTCGCTCTACAAGGTGCTCTACGTCACCATCGAGATGCGCCAGGCGCCGTTCTTCGGTTGGATTCACGATCTGTCGGTGCCTGACCCGACCACCCTGTTCAACGCGTTCGGCCTGATTCCGTGGGACCCGCCGCACTTCCTGCATATCGGCATCCTGCCGATCATCTTCGGTGCGTCCATGTTCCTGCAGCAGAAGATGAATCCGCAGCCGCCGGACCCGGTGCAGGCCAAGATGATGAGCTTCCTGCCGCTGGTGTTCACCTTCACCATGGCGGGTTTCCCCGCCGGTCTGATCATTTATTGGACCTGGAGCAACATTCTTTCCATCGGGCAGCAATGGCTGATCAGCAAACGCCACGCGAAGTAACCCCCGAAGAAGAAGCGGCCGCCCTCGAAGAGGCCGGCCGTCTTCTCTTCGCCAAGGAATGCCGCTTCATCATGGGCATGGCCCGGCTCGACCAGATGCCGCCGGCCAAGATGGTCGAGGTCGCCTTCGCCGGACGCTCGAATGTCGGCAAATCCAGCCTGATCAACGCGCTGACCGGCCGCAACACGCTGGCCCGCGCGTCGAACACGCCGGGGCGCACCCAGCAGATCAATTTCTTCGACCTCGACAGCCGTCTGATGCTGGTCGACCTGCCGGGCTATGGCTATGCCCAGGCGCCCAAGGGCGACGTCGAGAAATGGACCCGGCTGGTCAATGATTACCTGCGCGGCCGCACCGTTCTGCGCCGCACCTACGTGCTGATCGACAGCCGGCACGGCCTCAAGGATGTCGACCGCGACGTGATGACCATGCTCGACAAGGCCGCCGTGCCCTATCAGGTGATCTTCACCAAGATCGACAAGATCAAGGCCTCGGAACTGCAGAGCGTGATGGACGCCACCGAGGCCGAAATCAAGAAGCGCCCGGCCGCCTATCCGATTATGATCGCCACCAGCTCGGAGAAGGGCACCGGCATCCCGGCCCTGCGCGCGAGCCTGACCGCCTTGACCGTCGAACAGGAGACGCAGAGATGACCGACGCGCGCACCGCCATCCAGGCCGACGAACGCCGTTCCTGGCTGGAAAAGGCCCACACGCTGTCGGAAGCGATGCCCTATATCTACGAGCATCGCGGCGAAACCTTCGTGATCAAATATGGCGGCCATGCCATGGGCGACGCCAGCTTGGGCATGCAGTTCGCCCGCGACGTAGTGCTGCTGCAGCAGATGGGCGTCAATGTGGTGGTGGTGCATGGCGGCGGCCCGCAGATCGGCGCCATGCTGGAACGCCTGAAGATCAAGAGCGAATTCATCGACGGACTGCGCGTCACCGACCAGGCCACCGTCGAGATCGTCGAAATGGTGCTGGCCGGCTCGATCAACAAGCAGATCGTCACCGCCATCAACCAGTCGGGCGGCCTGGCCGTCGGCCTGTCGGGCAAGGACGGCCATCTGATCCGTGCGCGGAAACTGCGCCGCACGGTCAAGGACACCGACAGCAACATCGAGAAAGTGCTCGATCTCGGCTTCGTGGGCGAGCCGTCCGAGGTCAATCCGCATCTGCTGCGCCATTTCCAGGAATCCGACATCATCCCGGTGGTCGCCCCGACCGGCGTCGGCCCCAATGGCGAGACCTACAACATCAACGCCGACACCGCGGCCGGCGCCATCGCCGGCGCCCTGGAGGCGCAGCGCGTGCTGTTCCTGACCGACGTGCCGGGCGTGCTCGACAAGCAGGGCAACCTGATCCCCGACATGACCGAAAGCCAGGCGCGCGCCTTGATCGCCGACGGCACCATCACCGGCGGCATGATCCCCAAGGTCGAGACCTGCCTCGACGCGGTGCGCCGCGGAGTCAAGGCCGCCGTCATCCTCGATGGCCGCGTCGCCCACACCATGCTGCTGGAACTGTTCACCCCGCATGGCGCCGGCACGCTGATCCGGTGCGATGCCGAATGAGTTTCAAGGACTGGCTGTTCGATCTCGATAATACGCTCTATCCCGCTTCGTCGAGCCTGTTCCCGCAGATCCACGAGCGGATGGGCACCTTCATCGCCGGCGCGCTGAAAGTCGACCTGTCCACCGCGCACGAGCTGCAGCGGAATTACTACCGCACCTACGGCACCACCCTGCGCGGGCTGATGCTGGAACATGAATTGCCGCCCGACGATTTCCTCGCCTTCGTGCATGAGATCGACGTCACCGTGCTGCATCCCAATCCGCGCCTCGACGCGGCCCTGGCCAAGATCCCCGGCCGCCGGCTGGTGTTCACCAACGGCTCGGCCCGCCATGCCGAAAATGTGCTGAATCACCTGGGCCTCGCCCGCCATTTCGACGCCATCTTCGACATCAAGGCGGCGGACTATATTCCGAAGCCGGCCGCCGAGACCTATCACCGCATGGTCGAGACATTCGCCATCGATCCCCGGCAAGCGGTGATGTTCGAGGATCTCGCCCATAATCTGGTGGTGCCGGCCGAACTCGGCATGACCACCGTGTGGGTGCGCGAGGAAGGCCATTCCTTCGCCGAAGGCCCCGACCCGCACGACCTGTCTTATATCGATCACACCACCGACGATCTCGCCGGCTGGATCGAGGATCGTGTCTCCAAGGCGTAGCAATCCCGCCGCACAGCGGATATGGTGCGGTGCATTGCAATCCAACGGAGACACAGCACCGTGCTGAGCCAGGACATCGTCGCCCGCATCGAGGCGGCTTGGGACAATCGTGCCGAGATCGGTTTTTCCACCCAGGGCGAAGTGCGCGAGGCTGTCGAGAAAACCCTGTCCGCGCTCGATGCCGGCGAGATCCGCGTCGCCGAGAAGAAAGACGGCGCCTGGGTCGTCAATCAGTGGATCAAGAAGGCGGTTCTGCTGTCCTTCCGCCTCAACGACAATCAGATCATCGATAACGGTCCGGGCGGCGCCGTCTGGTACGACAAGGTGCCGAGCAAGTTCGCCGGCTGGGACGCCGCCCGCTTCAAGCAGGCCGGCTTCCGCGCCGTGCCGGGCTCGATCGTGCGCGCCAGCGCCTATATCGCCCCCAATGTCGTGCTGCTGCCCTCCTTCGTGAATCTCGGCGCCTATGTCGATAGCGGCACCATGGTCGACACCTGGGCGACCGTCGGCTCCTGCGCCCAGATCGGCAAGAACGTGCATATTTCGGGCGGCGCCGGCATCGGCGGCGTGCTGGAGCCGCTGCAGGCCGGTCCGGTCATCATCGAGGATGATTGCTTCATCGGCGCCCGCGCCGAAGTGGCCGAAGGCGTGATCGTCGAGCAAGGCGCCGTCCTGTCGATGGGCGTCTATATCGGCGCCTCGACCAAAATCATCGACCGCGCCACCGGCGAAGTGTTCATGGGCCGCGTGCCGGCCTATTCGGTGGTGGTGTCGGGCTCGATGCCCGGCAAGCCGTTGCCCGACGGCACGCCCGGTCCGTCGCTCTATTGCGCCGTGATCGTCAAGCGGGTCGACGAGAAGACCCGCTCCAAGGTCTCGATCAACGAGTTGCTGCGCGAGTGAGCGACCTTACCAATCCCCTGCCCCTGGCCCAGGCGCTGATCCGCCGGCCCAGTGTGACGCCCGAGGATGCCGGCGCCATGTCGGTGCTGGAGAATGCCCTGAAAGAGCTGGGCTTCTCCTGCACGCGCCTGTCTTTCGGCGCCGAGGCGGGGCGCCCCCCGATCGAGAATCTGTACGCCAAGCTGGGGAGCAAGGGTCCGAATTTCTGCTTCGCCGGCCATACCGACGTGGTGCCGGTCGGCCAAGGCTGGACCGTCGAGCCCTTCACCGGCGAGGTGATCAATGGCGCGCTCTATGGCCGCGGCGCCGCCGACATGAAGGGCGCCATCGCCTGTTTTACCGCCGCAGTGGCGCGCCTTCTCAAGCAGGGCACGCCGCAGGGTTCGATCAGCCTGCTGATCACCGGCGACGAGGAAGGCCGCGCCCTGGACGGCACCCAGGCCGTGCTGCGCTTCCTGGCCGCCCATGGCGAGGAGCTCGACCTCTGCCTGGTGGGCGAGCCGACCAATCCGCTGCACTTGGGCGAGATGATCAAGGTCGGGCGGCGCGGCAGCCTCAACGCCACCCTGACCGTGTTCGGCCAGCAGGGCCACACCGCCTATCCGCATCTGGCCGACAATCCGCTGCCGCGCCTGGTTGCCATGCTGGCCGCCATCACCGGCGAGCCCCTCGACCAGGGCAGCGAGCATTTCCAGCCCTCGACCCTGGCACTGACCAGCATCGATGTCGGCAATCCGGCCACCAACGTCATCCCGGCCCAGGGCGCTGCCCGCATGAATGTGCGCTTCAACGATCTGCATCGCGGCGCCGACATCGAGACCTGGCTGCGCGAAAAATGCGATGCGGTGGGCGGCGCTTACGAGCTGGAGGTCGAGATCTCCGGCGAAAGCTTCCTGACCCCGCCGGGCCAGCTGTCCGACATGCTGGTGCGCGCCATCAAGAGCGTCACCGGCCGCGTGCCGGAGCTCAGCACCACCGGCGGCACCTCGGACGCGCGCTTCATCAAGAATGCCTGTCCGGTCGCCGAATTCGGGCTGGTCGGCCAGAGCATGCACAAGGCCGACGAACGGGTTACCCTGGCCGATCTGGATTCCTTGACCGCGATCTATCTCGCGGTCCTGCAAGATTATTTCGGGATGCCATGCTGACCTTACAGGGCGTCCGCCGTCTCAGCCGTTTCGACCAGGTCGGCTTCCTGTTCTTCGATGCCAGCCGCCGGGGCTTCTGGAATTCCTTCGCCGCCGCGCTGGTCTGCCTGCCCATCTGGGTGCTGGCCGAATATCAGCAGACCTCGGCGCTGGAGCATGCCGCCGCGCTGCGCTTCCTGGCCATCCAGATCATCGCCTATGTGGTGTCGTGGCTGGCCTATCCGCTGCTGGTGCTGCAGATCGCCGACTGGTTCGGCGTATGGCCCAATTATTACCGCTATATGGTCGCCTATAACTGGTTCCAGCCGCTGCTGCAGCTGCTGTGGCTGCCCCTGGTGCTGCTGGAATTCCTGCCCCCGGGCGACGTCGCGCCGGTGCTCGGGCTGATCTGGATCGTGCTGCAGCTGATCCAGGGCGCCTATGGCTGGTTCCTCGCCCGCTATGGGCTCGGCGTCAGCAATTCGACAGCCCTGGCCATGGCCGTGCTCGATATGGCGCTGGCCCTGATGATCGACCAGATCGCGGCGAAATTATAGCGGCGGGCCAGCCTGCCCCGCGCCGAACAGGAAAGCCTTCATTTGCCGATGAGGACGTCGGAGGCCTTGATCACCGCCACCGCCTGATCGCCTACCTTGAGGCCGAGATCGTCGACCGCCTCATTGGTGATCGAAGAGGTGATGACGACGCCGTGGCCGAGATCGATCTGCACATGGGCGGTGGTCTGACCCTTGGTCACCGCGACGACCTTGCCGCTCAACTGATTGCGCGCACTCAGCTTCATGACGGGCTCCTCCTGTCGGAAACCCGTATCCTAATCCGGATAGACCACGCCGGTCAGCGACAATCCGTCCGGCGGCGCCGTCGGACCACCGGCGCGGCGGTCGCGCGCTTCCAGCGCCTTGGTGATGTCGTCGGGGCTCCAGCGCCCCTCGCCGACCCATTTCAGGCTGCCCACCATGTTGCGCACCTGATGGTGCAGGAACGAGCGGGCGGCGGCATAGATCAGGATTTCCTCGCCCTGCCGCATCACATCGAGCCGGTCGAGCGTCTTGAGCGGCGATTTCGCCTGGCATTCGACGGCGCGGAAACTGGAAAAATCATGTTGGCCGATCAGGCGCTGGGCCGCCTCGTGCATGGCCGCGGCATCGAGCTTCTTCGCCACGCCCCAGGCCAAACCGCGCTGGCTGGTCAACGGCGCGCGGCGATTGACGATGCGATAGCAATAGCGCCGCCCAATGGCGGAAAAGCGGGCATGAAACTCTTCGCTGACCGCTTCCGCGCCCAGCACCGCGACCTGCGACTGGAAATTTTCCTGCACCAGCCAGTAATTCAGGCCGTCGCGCACCCTGTCGGGCGGCAGGGGCTTCTCGATGTCGACATGGACCACCTGGCCCGCGGCATGCACACCGGCATCGGTGCGGCCCGCCGCGACCATATTGACCTCGTGTCCGGCCAGCTTGAAACCGGCCTCTTCCAGCAATTGCTGCACGGACAGGCCGTTATCCTGGCGCTGCCAGCCGACCAGCCCCCGCCCGTCATATTCGACGGTCAGGCGATAGCGGGTCATTCCGAAAGATCGAGCCGGATGCCGGCGGGAATGGCGAAGCCGCGCAGCAGCTCCGCCGCCGACATCGCGCCTTTGCCGGCGCGCTGCAGGGTTTCCAGCGTCAGGGCGCCCTCGCCGCAGGCGATGGTCAGGCGGTCGTCGAGCACCTGGCCGGGCTCGCCCTTGCCGGACACCGGCCTGGCGGCGATCACCTTGATGCGCTCGCCCTTCAGCTCCAGCCAGGCGCCGGGCCAGGGGGTGAAAGCGCGCACCTGGCGGTCGATCTGGGCGGCCGGACGGCGCCAATCGATGCGCCCCTCTTCCTTGGCCAGCTTGGCGGCGTAAGTGACACCCTCGGGCGGCTGCGGCGTGGCGAGCAGTTTGCCGGCCTCCAGACGCTTCAGCGCCTCGACGGCCATCCGCGCGCCCATGGCGGACAGATCGTCATGCAGGCTGCCGCCGGTGGTGGTGGGCGTGATCGGAATGTCTTCCATCAGCAGCATGGCGCCGGTATCCAGCCCCTCATCCATCTGCATGATGGTGACGCCGGTGAAATGGTCGCCCGCCTCGATACAGCGTTGGATCGGCGCCGCGCCGCGCCAGCGCGGCAGCAGCGAGGCATGGACATTGATGCAGCCATGGCGCGGCGCATCGAGAATGGCCTTCGGCAGGATCAGCCCATAAGCGGCGACGATGGCGACGTCGGCTTTCAGCGCGGCGAAGGCAGCCTGCTCCTCGGCGGATTTCAGGCTCTTCGGCGTATGGACCGGAATGCCGCGCGCCTCGGCGCAGGCATGAACCGGCGACGGGCGCAGCTGATGGCCGCGCCCGGCCGGACGCGGCGGCTGGCTGTAGACCGCCGCCACCTCATGGCCGGCATGGATCAGATTTTCCAGGATGGGGACCGAGAAATCCGGGGTCCCCATGAAGACGACCCGAAGGCTCAAGACGCCTCTTCCAGCACCTGCTTCTTGGACTTCAGCAGCTTGCGCAGGATCATGTTGCGCTTGAGGCTCGACAGATGGTCGATGAACAGGATGCCTTCGAGATGGTCCATCTCGTGCTGGATCACCGTGGCCAGCAGGCCATCGGCCTTGAGCTCCTGCGCCTTGCCGTCACGGTCGAGATATTTCACGCGGATCTCGGCCGGGCGCACCACGTCGGCATAATGCTCGGGCACCGACAGGCAGCCTTCCTCATAGGTGGAATCCTCGTCGGAGACCCACACCAGTTCCGGATTGGCCATGAAGAGCGGCGCCTTGGGCTCGTCCTCGCGGGCGATGTCCATGACGATGACGCGCTTGGACACGCCGACCTGCGGCGCGGCCAACCCGATGCCGGGGGCCTCGTACATGGTCTCGAGCATGTCGTCCATCAGCTGGCGCAGCTCGTCATCCACGGTTTCGACCGGCTTGGCCGTGGCCTTCAGCACCGGATCGGGGGCAACGAGAATGTGACGCAATGACATAATCAGGTCCTCGCCGGCGGAGTGATCTCCACCGTGATATGTTCGGTCTGGCCGCTATTGCCCGGGAAATGGGTGAACAGCGCCTTGACCAGGCCCGGCAAAGCCGCGCTGATCTCGTTCACGGTGCTGTCGCCGATGGCGCGGCCTTGATACAGCATCGTGCGGGTATTGTTGCGCCAGGCGGCGCCATCGAAAATCTGCACTTCCAGCATCTCGGTATAATAGGTCGTGCTCTCGGTCGGGCCGTAGGGATAACCGCCCCACGCCCCGCGATGATGCCAGCCATAGCCGCCCCAGGCCGGGTCCGTCCACAATTCGGTATGGTTGCCGTCGCCGCCATAATGGACCACCACCATCAAATCGGCCTGGGCGCCGGGCGGCGCCGCCTTGAAGCCGTGATCCTGCAGGGCGCCGCCGATCAGGGCCGCGTAATGCTGGAACTCCAGGCTGCCATTCTGATCCTGCTCCGCCGACACGGCGAAGGTGCGGCCGGTCGGCAGCGGCGCGCCGGCGGTGAATTGCGTCACGTCGGTCTGCATGGTGGCGGCACAGCCGCCGAGCAGCAACGCGAAGGACAAGGCAGCGATAACCGGTTTCATAACGGCACCTGGGCTGAAAAAATGAGTAGATAACTTAACATAAGCAGCCTGAAAAGTCAGTTCAAGCAAGCGGACGGCGGGCCCGCAGAGCCGCGCCGATGGTGCCGTCGTCAAGGAAGTCCAGCTCGCCGCCGACCGGAACGCCCTGGGCCAGCCCCGACACCTTGGCGCCCGTCACGGCCAGACGGTCCGAGATGTAATGGGCGGTGGTCTGGCCGTCGACCGTGGCACCGATGGCGAGGATCACTTCACTCCCCTCGCCGCGCCCGACCCGGTCGAGCAGACGGTCGAGGCCGAGATCGTCGGGCCCGACGCCATCCAGCGCCGACAGCACGCCGCCCAGCACATGATAGCGGCCCTTATAGAGCCCGGTCCGCTCCATCGCCCACAGGCCGGCGACGTCCTCGACCACGCAGATGGTGGCTTCGCGCGACGCATCGGAACAGATCGTGCAGGGATCGACGCTGTCGAAATTGCCGCAGACCTGGCAGGTCTTGACCTTGGCATCGGCGTCGGCCAGGGCGGCGGTTAGAGGCTGCAGCAGCGCCTCGCGCTTTTTCAGCAGATGGAGTGCTGCGCGGCGCGCCGAACGCGGGCCGAGGCCGGGCAGACGGGCAAGCAGCCCGATAAGTCTCTCGACCTCGGTTCCGGCCATATCAGAACGGCAGCTTCATGCCCGGAGGCAGCGGCAGGCCGGCGGTCAGCTTGGACATTTCCGACTGCATCATCGCTTCGCTCTTCGAGCGAGCGTCGTTGAAGGCGGCGACGATGAGGTCTTCCAGCATCTCGGCATCGTCGGGGACGATCAGCGAGGGATCGATCTTGAGGCGGCGGGCCTCGCCCTTGCCGGTCACGGTCACCTTGACCATGCCGCCGCCGGCGGCGCCTTCGACTTCCAGCTCGCCGAGCTTGGCCTGCATGTCCGCCATCTTGGACTGCATCTGCTGGGCCTGCTTCATCAGGTTGCCGAGGTTCTTCATTCGTCTTCTCCTAGGGTCCAGTCTGAATCGCCGAAATCGAGCGGCGCGGCATCCGCGCCCTCCTCTTCGGCTTCGGCGGAGGCCAATTCCCGCACCGCCTCGATCGTGGCGCCGGGAAAGGTGCTGAGAATGGCCTGCACCAGGGGATGGTTGGCGGCGTCCTTCTTGCGCTGAATCTCGCGCTGGATGCCGGCCTGGTGAATGGTTTCGGCGCCGGTCTCGCGCGACAGGCTGACCAGCCAGGGCCGGCCGGTCCATTCGGACAGCTGGCGCGACAGGCGCGGGGCGAGATCGGCGGGCGCCGAGGGCTCAGGGCGGAAATCGATGCGCCCGACCTCGAACTGAACGAGATGGACCAGACTGGTCAGGTTGGCCGCCAGCACCATCTCGCGCTTTTCGGTACACAGCGCGATCACGTCTTCGAAGCTGCGCGGCTGCGGCAGGCCATCGGCGACCGGCTGGGCCTGCGGCATGGCGCGCATCACCGTCTGGGCCGCGCTCGCGCCGCCGCCGGCATGGGCATGCGCCACCGCATGGGCGCCGCCACCGCCGGACGGACCGCTCGCATAGGGCCCGGACGGGGGTTGCGGATTATTGCGCAGCTGCTCGACCGCTTCGGCCGGGTTGGGCAGATCGGCGGCGAACATCAGGCGCACCAGCACCATCTCGGCGGCCTGCAGCGGCGAGGGCGCGGCACGGGTCTCGGCCAGGCCCTTCAGCAACATCGACCAGCAGCGGGTCAGCGCCGCCATCGACAAACGCTTGGCCATGTCGGAACCGCGCACGCGCTCGGTCTCGGCGACGGCCGCCGCGTCGGCCTGGTCGGGCGTCAGCTTGAGGCGGGTCAGCCAGTGGGTCAGCTCCAGCATGTCCTGCAGCACGACGGCGGGATCGGCGCCCACCGCATATTGCTCGGCCAGCAACCCCAGAGCCTGGGCGGTGTCGCCCTTCATCACCGCATCGAACAGGTCGAACACCCGGGCGCGGTCGGCCAGGCCCAGCATGTCGCGCACCTGCATCTCGCTGACCTGCCCGGCGCCGTGCGCAATCGCCTGGTCGAGCAATGACAGGCCGTCGCGCACCGAACCGTCGGCGGCGCGGCAGATCATCGCCAGCGCGGCAGGCTCGATCTCGGCGTTTTCCTTGGCCGCGATGCGGGTGAAATGCTCGGACATCACGTCGATGTCGACGCGCTTGAGGTCGAAGCGCTGGCAGCGCGACAGCACGGTGACCGGGATCTTGCGGATCTCGGTGGTGGCGAAGATGAACTTCACATGCTCGGGCGGCTCTTCGAGCGTCTTCAGCAGCGCATTGAACGCCGCGGTCGAGAGCATGTGCACTTCGTCGATGATGTAGATCTTGAAGCGCGCCGACGTCGGGCGGTAGCGCACGCCCTCGATCAGCTCGCGGATGTCGTTGACGCCGGTGCGCGACGCGGCGTCCATCTCGAGCACGTCGACATGCCGGTCTTCGGCGATGGCGCGGCACTGGTCGCACACGCCGCAAGGTTCGATGGTCGGACCGCCCTGCCCGTCCGGACCGACGCAGTTCAGCGCGCGGGCGATGATGCGGGCGGTGGTGGTCTTGCCGACGCCGCGCACGCCGGTCAGCACGAAAGCGTGCGCCAGGCGGCCGGTCTTGATGGCGTTGGTAAGCGTGCGGACCAGCGCGTCCTGGCCGATCAGCCCGGCGAAATCGACGGGGCGGTATTTGCGCGCCAGCACGCGATAGGGGAGGGCTGCGGTCTCGTCAGTCATCGCCTTGTGGGAAGCCGTTAGGAGGCTGCGGCAGGTGGAAGGCTGGACAGTGACCCAAACCGAAAATCGTTACGGCTGCTTCCTTCCGGACCTGACCGGGTTGGCGACGGGTTCGTCCATCGCCAGCCTTCCGAGGGGGACTATATCAGGG
>JAJPHO010000116.1 GCA_021325215.1 Alphaproteobacteria bacterium | reverse complement strand
CGCGGTCAGGCCGTTCAGCTGCGACGTGGTCAGCACCGAGACCTGAGTGGTGGTCAGCGATGTGAAGTTGGTCGAGTTGAGGCCGTTCAGGGCGGTGGTGCCGAGGCCGGCGATCTGGGTGGTGGTCAGCGCGGCGATGTTGGTGGTGCCCAGCTCATTCAGCGTGGTCGGCGTCACGCCGCTCAGCTGAGTGGTGGTCAGGGCATCGACCTGGGTGGTGGTCAGCACGCCGAGATTGGTGCTGTTGAGCAGCTTCAGCTCGGACGAGTTCAGGCCGGCGATCTGGGTGGTGGTCAGGCCGGCGATGTTGGTCGTGCCGAGACTGTTCAGCACCGTCCCCGCCAGGGTGTTCAGCTGGGTGGTGGTCAGCGCGTCGACCTGGGTGGTGGTCAGCGAGCCGAGATTGGTGCTGTTGATGCCGTTCAGCAGGGTCGAGTTCAGGCCGGCGATCTGGGTGGTGGTCAGGCCGGCGATGTTGGTGGTGCCGAGATTGTTCAGCACGGTGCCGGTCAGGCCGTTCAGCTGGGTGGTGGTCAGCGCGTCGACCTCGGTGGTGGTCAGGGCGCTGAGGTTGGTGCTGTTCAGCAGCTTGATTTCGCTGGACGACAGGCCGGCGATCTTGGTGGTGGTCAGCGCCGAGATGTTGGTGGTGCCGAGATCGTTCAGCGTCGTCGCGCCCAGCGAGTTCAGCTGGGTGGTGGTCAGCGCCGACACCTGGGTGGTGGTCAGCGAGCCGAGGCTGGTCGAGGTGAGGCCGTTCAGCGCGGTCGAGGACAGGCTGGCGATCTGGGTGGTGGTCAGCGCCGCGATGTTGGTGGTGCCGAGCTCATTCAGCGTCGTGGCCGCCAGGCCGCTCAGCGCCGTGGTGCTCAGGGCGTCGACCTGGGTGGTGGTCAGGGCGCCGAGATTGGTGCTGTTCAGCAGCTTGAACTCGGTCGAGGTCAGGCCGTTGATCTTGGTGGTGGTCAGCGCCGAGATGTTGGTGGTGCCGAGATTGTTCAGCGCCGTGGCGCTCAGGCCGTTCAGCTGCGAGGTGGTCAGCGCCGACACCTGGGTGGTGGTCATCGACGTGAAGTTGGTCGAGTTGAGGCCGTTCAGGGCGGTGGTGCCCAGGCTGGCGATCTGAGTGGTGGTCAGGCCGGCGATGTTGGTGGTGCCGAGGTCGTTCAGCACGGTGCCGGTCAGGCCGGCCAGCTGCGTGGTGCTCAGCGCATCGACCTGGGTGGTGGTCAGGCTGCTGAGATTGGTGCTGTTGAGCAGCTTCAGCTCGGTCGACGACAGGCCGGCGATCGACGTGGTCGACAGGCCGGCGATGTTGGTGGTGCCCAGCGCATTGATGGTCGACGAGGTCAGGCCGTTCAGCTGCGACGTGGTCAGTGCCGAGACTTCGGTGGTGGTCAGGGCGCCGAGGTTGGTCGAGGTGATGCCGTTCAGCGCAGCGCTGTTCAGGCCGGAAATCTCGGTGGTGGTCAGGGCCGCGATGTTGGTGGTGCCGAGATTGTTCAGCGACTTGGCGCTCAGGCCGTTCAGCTGGGTGGTGGTCAGCGAGGTGACCTCGGTGGTGGTCATCGCACCGAAGCTGGTCGAGTTCAGACCGTTGAGCGCGGTGCTGTTGAGGCCCCTGATCTGAGTGGTGGTCAGGCCGGCGATGTTGGTGGTGCCGAGGCCGTTCAGCGAGGTGGCGCTCAAGGCATTGAGGTTGGACGTCGTCAGCGCGTCGACCTGGGTGGTGGTCAGCACGCCCAGATTGGTGCTGCTGAGCAGCCGCAGGGCGGTCGACGACATGCCGGCGATGCCGGTGGTGGTCAGCGCGGCGATGTTGGTGGTGCCCAGGCCGTTGAGGGCCGAGGAATTCAGGCCGCTCAGCTGCGACGTGGTCAGCGCATCGACCTGCGTGGTCGTCAGCGAGCCGAGGTTGGTGCTGCCCAGGCTGTTATACTGGGTCGAGGACAGCGAGGCGATCTGCGTGGTGGTCAGCGCCGAGATCTGCGTGGTCGACATCTTCGACAGCAGCGTGCCGCTGATGCCCGCCAACTGGGTGGTGGTCAGCGCGTCGACCTGAGTGGTCGTCAGCGCCTGGAGTTGAGTAGATGTAAAGGCCATAATAGTCAGCTCCGTCGATGTCAGTCCCGAAACCTGCTGGGTCGGGAAATCTGCATTTATTGACCCACCCGGCTGCCAATGATGGCCGACCGGAAACTAATTCTTTCCCTCTAGCGCCCGACCGAAGAAATGCATCGTGGTGCCGTGCAAAACCCTTTACAAATCGGTCGCGATATTCTAACGCACTTAAAACAACCCTTAATGGGTGTGCAGAGTCAAGCTGATTCGCAGATTAGCCCTGCAATCATGACTCTAATTTAATAAAAAAACACTCAAAGACTGGTTGCCACATCATACGTTGGTCTGAAAAAAGACAAACGAAGTGGTGCACCTGTTTGCAAAATTGCAAATAGTTACAATTTTATATTTTTATGAAGCATATTTCCCGGGTCGTTACCCGGCCTCGCGGACCGTCTCCAGACGAGGAGGAGCCGCGGGCGGATTCCGGCGCTTCTCCGTTGCTACGGCTCGGGCGGATAAATCAGGCGCAAAAAAATGCATTTGGCTGAAATTTTTTTCACGGCTCTCGCAAGGCCTCATCGAAACCCCGGGTGACGGGCGACAGGAAGTAGCCGAGCAGGCTGCGCGAACCGACTTTGATCTCGGCCTGAAGCGCCATGCCGGGGATCAGGTGAGCCCCTTCCGGCATGTTGCGCAGGGCGACGTCGGTCAGTTCGACGCGGCCGCGATGCAGGGTGCCGGCGGCGGTCGGCACGGTCTGGCCGGTCAGGCTGTTGCTGCCGACATTTTCCTCGCTGATCGACAGCAGGGTTCCGTGGGCCGAGCCATGGTGATTGTAGGGAAAAGCGTCGATCTTCATCAGCACTTCGTCGCCCTTCTTGACGCTGCCGACGTCGCTCGAATTGATTTCGATATCGGCATAGAGCTTGGCGTCGGCGGGGACGATGGTGAACAAAGGCTCGGCTTCGCGCAGGACCGATCCCACCGAGCGCGGCGCGACGTCAAGGACGGTGCCGTCCGTCGAGGCGGTCAGCAGGACCATGTCGTTGACCAGCGAGGCTTTGCGGACATTCTCGTTGATCGTGGCCAGCTGGGTACGGATGGTGGCCTGGCTTTCCAGGATCTGCCGCCGCCATTCTTCTATGAAGGCCTGCCTCTCGGCTTCGCGCGACTGGATCTGATAGATGAGCTCCTTGGCGCGGTTGACGCTTTCGTCGAGCGCGCGCTGGGTGCGCATGCGGGTTACCTGCGCGTCGAGGAAATTGAGGCGCGAGCCGGTCTGCGATTCGAAGGTCGATTTGCGCATCGCCTCGACTTCGCGCGCGGCGGCCAGCTCCTCGTCGCCGATCTTGGCGTCCTTTTCCGCGGTGCTCTGATCGGCCCGCAGGCGATTGAGGTCCTGGTCGAACACCTGGATACGCGACGTGTAATTGGCCTGGCGCTGCAGATAGAGCGTCGCCTGAAGGGTTTCGGCGCTGTTCGGATGATCGCCCGGCGCATAAGGCCGGTGGTCCGCTTCGGCGTCGAGGCGGTCGCTCTCGGCCTGCAGGTTCTGGCGCTGGGTCGCCAGAGATTCGAAGTCGGCGCGGGCGAAGGTCGGATCGAGCACGGCCAGCGTCTGGCCCTTGGTGACATGGTCGCCGGGATGGACGCGGATGTCGCGGATGATGGCCCGGTCGAAGGATTGTCCGAGGATCGGCGCCGTCTCGGTGACGATGCGGCCGGTGCCGACCACGATCTGGTCGACCTTGACCAGACCGGCGATGGTCACCACCGAGAGAAACAGTCCGACGATGACGTAAAGCGTGCTGCGGGTATAGCGGGGCGCCGGCGTCAGGCAGACCTGATCGATCGGACTGAGGAAGCCGATGATTTCTTCCGGCGCGACCGGCTCGCCTTCCGCGATCAGCCAGTCGCTGACCGTCACGGCGCCGCGTTTGATGGTGGCGAGGCCCGTCTTGGCCTGATCGAGAATGACGGTCATCCCACATGCCTCGTCTGGGTCTGCCACAATTGGCGGTAGATGTCGCAGCGCTCGACCAGCACCGAATGCGGCGCGTAGTCGATGGCGACGCCGCGTTCGAGCACCAGGATCTTGTCGCAATCGACCAGCGAGGACAGGCGGTGCGAAACGATGACGGTCGTGCGGTTGCGCGAGATGCTTTCCAGATTCTGCTGCACGATCGCTTCGCTCTCGGGGTCGAGGGCGCTGGTCGCCTCATCGAAGATCAGCAGACGCGGCGACGGCAGCAAAGCGCGGGCAATGGCGATGCGCTGCTTCTGGCCGCCCGAGAAATTGGTGGCGCTTTCTTCGACCGGCGTATCGTAGGACATCGGCAGGCGTTCGATGAATTCGTCGGCGCCGGCCAGGCGGGCGGCGCGCTGGACCTGTTCGAACGACGCTTCCGGACGCGCCGCGGCGATATTGTCGCGGATGGTGCCGCGGAACAGGATGTTGTCCTGCAGGACAACGCCGATGCTGCGGCGCAGATGGGCCAGGTCGACATGCCGGATGTCGACCCCGTTCAGCTTGATCATGCCGTGCTGGGCGGTCTCGATGCCCTGGATCAGCCGGGTCAGCGTGGTCTTGCCCGAGCCCGACCGCCCGACGATGCCGATCATCTCTCCTTCCTCGATGGTGAAGTTCAGATGATCGAGGGCCGGGGCGGCGTTGCGGCCATAGGAGAAG
Organism: Alphaproteobacteria bacterium; assembly: GCA_021325215.1. Classification (GTDB taxonomy): domain Bacteria; phylum Pseudomonadota; class Alphaproteobacteria; order Rhodospirillales; family Magnetospirillaceae; genus JAJPHO01. The sequence goes on along the minus strand of JAJPHO010000116.1, from coordinate 45,511 downwards.
GTGACGTCGCTGATTTCCATCTGGCCGGTGATGATCGGCATAAGACCGGTCTGTCCATCCGGGCGTTCGGGCGCGCGGTCCATCACGCTGCGCAGCATCTTCACCGACAAGGCGGTCTGCTGATATTCGTTGATCAGATGCACCATCTGCACCAGCGGACCGGTGACGCGGCCGGACAGCATGTTGAAGGCGATGAGGGCGCCGAGGGTCAGGTGCCCCTCGAACACCAGCAGCGAGCCGACGGCGAGGATCGAAAGCTGCATCAGGTTCTGCAGCGCGGTGACGATCACCGAGCAGATGATGCCATATTGCCCGACCGCGAAGCGGCGGCGGATCGCTTGGGCGACCTTGGTATCCCAGGCCGCCTTGCGCAGTTTTTCGAGGCCGAGCGACTTGACGGCGCGGATGCCGTGGACGGTTTCGACCAGATCGGCCTGGCGCAGGCTCTCGGCGTGATAGAGCTGTTCGAGCCGCTTGCGGAAGGTCGGCAGCAGCATGCCGATCAGCGCGGCGATGGCGAAGGCGAAGCCGAACACCACCAGGGTCAGCACGCCGCTGAAGGTCGACAGGCCGATCAGCAGGATCGGCAGGCCGATCAGATCGAGCATGGTCTGGAACAGCGAGCCGGTCAGGAATTGGCGCACGCCTTCCGATTGCTGCATGTTGCGGACCAGCACGCCGGCCTGGGTCGTCTCGAAGAAATTGAGCGGGAGGCGCAGCAAATGCTGGAACGTGCGTTCGGCCAGGCGGGCGTCGATCTTGTTGCCGGCCACTAGCATCAGGCTGTTGCGCAGGAAGGTGAAAGCGCCGTCGCACAGCACGCACACGATATAGATCAGCGTGATGGCGATCAGCGAATTATAAGCGTGATGCGGGATGACCTTGTCGATCATCACATTGAAGAAGAGCGGCGTCATGAAACTGAGCACGTTCGACATGATCGCCGCGATCGCCACGTCGCGCAGATAGCGCCGGTTGCGGTAGATCTCGGGCAGGAACCAGCTGAAGCCGAAGGGGCGCTTCTCGTCGGTGACCTTGATGTCGCGCTTGCAGAGGATGATGCGCCCGGTCCACTTGCTCAGGAAATGCGCGCGTTCGAGCAACGTTATTCCCTGCGCGTCGATCTGCGCATCCATCACGGCGATGCCCAGTTGCCCGTCGGGAAAGGGGTGGGTGCCGGTGATGGCGGCCCAGGCGCCGCCCTGCATCTCGGCCAGGAACGGACAACTCGATTCCAGGCGCAGCAGGTCCGACCATTTGCGGTTGGTCAGCATCTTGCCGCGCAGTTCGACGTCGCGCGCGACCTGAAGGATGAAGTCGGGGATGTCCCCGCCGGTATAGGAGGAAAAGACGTCGTTGGAGAGTTCGATGCCGTTATGCAGCGCAACCATGAACAAAGCGCGCAGAGACGCCATGTGCGGACTCGCGAACGGATTGGCCGAAAGATTGGCGGAATCCAGCGGTTCCGAACTGGTTGAAATCACGGTCATCGCAACTAACTTCCGTTGATGTGCGACGCTTCCCGACCTGTCGCACGGAAAACCGGATATAACGGCAAGTCCCTAAGAATTCATTTAGTCATCGTGTTAGTCACAGTTGGAGGATGGATGCCCCGCTTGATTTTGGTCGCCGACGATTACGCCATTTCCCCCGCGGTCAGCGCGGGTATCCGTGAATTGGCGGCGGCCGGGCGTCTGACCGGGACCGGCGTGATGGCGACGATGGACTCCTGGCCCGCCGAAGCTGCGGCCCTGCGCGATCTTCATTCCCGGATCGCGGTCGGGCTGCATTTTACGCTTTCCGATCAGCGTCCGCTAGGCGCGCTGAAGACCCTGGCGCCCCATGGCCAGCTGCCGCCGGTCGGCAAGCTGGTGCTGGCCAGTGTCACCGGATCGATCCCGCGCCAGGAAGTGTCCGACGAGCTGGAGCGCCAACTCGACCGCTTCGAGCAGCATTTCGGTGCGCCGCCCGATTTCATCGACGGCCATCAGCATGTCCATGTCCTCAATGGTGTCTGGCAGGTGGTGCAGGAGGTGTTCGGGCGCCGGCTGAATCCGTCGCGCACCTGGCTGCGCGACTGCTGCGATTTCAGGCTCGGCCGGCGGGGCCAGGCCTTCAAGGCGGGCGTCATCTCGATCCTGTCGCGGGCGGCCTCGAAAGCCGCCCGAAACAGGCATTTGCGCAGTAACCGAGGGTTCTCCGGATTCTACGATTATGCGGCCGGAGACCTGGCGGGATATTTTCGCACCATGCTGGCCGATGCCGGCGACGGTCATGCCATGATGGTCCATCCCGGCCATGTCGACGACGCGCTGCGGACGGTCGACACGCTGACCGATCCGCGCGAGCGGGAATGGGCCTTTCTGATGAGCCAGGATTTCCCGGCCCAGCTGGCCGAAGCGGGCTTCGAATTGGCGCTTCCCGGCTTTCCGATTGACTGGGGCGCAGATTCCGGGCAAACCGCCGCCCCATGAATGTGGATAATTTCGATTTCGACCTCCCGCGCGAGCTGATTGCGCTAGAGCCGGCGCACCCGCGCGACTCCGCCCGCCTGCTGCATGTCGGGGCGCAGGGGCTTGCCGATTCGATCGTGCGCGACCTGCCGGATTTCCTGCGCCCGGGCGATCTGCTGGTCAGCAACGACACCAAGGTGATTCCCGCCCGACTGCTGGGCAAGCGCGGCGAGGCCAAGGTCGAGATCACCCTGCTGGAGCCCGATGCCCAAGGCGATTGGAGCGCCTTCGCCCGTCCCGCCAAGAAATTGAAGCCGGGCGACCAGGTGGTGTTCGGCGACGATTTCTCCGCCGAGATGGTCGCGCGCGGCGACGGTGGTGAAGTGACCCTGCGCTTCGAGCAGAAGGGCGACGCCCTGATGGCGGCGCTCGACCGCTATGGCCGTATGCCGCTGCCTCCTTATATAAAGCGTGATGCGGGCGCGGATGACCGCAACGATTATCAGACCATGTTCGCCGCCCGTCCCGGCGCGGTGGCGGCGCCGACCGCCGGTCTGCATTTCACCCCCGATCTGCTGGCCCGCCTCGACGCCAAGGGTGTGCAGCGCGTGACGCTGACCCTGCATGTCGGCGCCGGTACCTTCCTGCCGGTGACGGCGGACGACACCGCCGATCACAAGATGCATTCGGAATGGGGCGAGATCTCGGAAGAGGCCGCCGCCCTGGTCAATCGCACGCGGGCGGCGGGTGGACGGGTCCTTGCGGTTGGGTCCACTTCGACCCGGCTGCTGGAAAGCGCCGCCGCCGAAGACGGCACCGTATCGGCCTATCGCGGCCGCACCGACATATTCATTACGCCTGGTTATCGATTTCGCGCCGTCGATCTGATGATGACCAATTTCCACCTGCCGCGCTCGACCCTGTTCATGCTGGTCTCGGCCTTCGCCGGGCTTGAGCGCATGCAGGCGGCCTATGCACACGCGAAGAAAGCCGGCTATCGCTTTTATTCCTATGGCGACGCCTGTCTGCTGGAGCGCCATGAGCAACGAATTTGATCGCTACATGTCCTTGGCTGCGCTACCCCGGTACTTCAAATTCGTTGCTGGCGTGCAAGTGCACGCACGCGCTGGCGACAGCGCCGATTTCACAGGCAACATGGCTTGGCGCGGTAGCCCAGGGCGCCCTAGCGCCCGCCCGGCGCTTGAGGGGCTAACAAAATGACCCAGTTCCATTACAAACTGAAGGCCGAGGACGGCAAAGCGCGTCTGGGCGAGGTTCATACCGCCCATGGCGTGATCCATACGCCCTGCTTCATGCCGGTCGGCACCGCGGCGACGGTCAAGGCGATGATGCCGGACTCGGTGGCGGCGACCGGCGCCGAGATCCTGCTGGGCAACACCTATCATCTGATGCTGCGTCCGGGCGCCGAGCGCGTCGGCCGCCTGGGCGGCCTGCACAAGATGATGAACTGGGACAAGCCGATCCTGACCGATTCGGGCGGGTTCCAGGTGATGAGCCTGGCCAAGCTGCGCAAGCTGACCGAGGAGGGCGTGACCTTCCAGTCGCATCTCGACGGCTCGAAGCATCTGCTGACCCCCGAGCGCTCGATGGAAATCCAGTATCTGCTCGATTCCGACATCACCATGTGCTTCGACGAATGCACGCCCTATCCGGCCACCTATGACCAGGCGGCCGAATCGATGCGCCTGTCGATGCGCTGGGCCAAGCGCTCCAAGACGGCCTTTGTCGAGCGCGATGGCTATGGCCTGTTCGGCATCGTGCAAGGCAGCGTGTTCGAGGATCTGCGTGCCGAGTCCGCCGGCGCCCTGACCCAGCTCGGCTTCGACGGCTACGCCGTGGGCGGTCTGGCGGTGGGCGAGGGACAGGAAGAGATGTTCCGCGTCCTCGATTTCACTCCCGCCCTGTTGCCCAAGGACAAGCCGCGCTATCTGATGGGCGTCGGCAAGCCGTCCGATCTGGTCGGCGCGGTGCTGCGCGGCATCGATATGTTCGACTGCGTGATGCCGACCCGCTCGGGCCGCACCGGCCAGGGCTTCACCCGGCGTGGTCCGGTCAATATCCGCAACGCCCGCCATCTCGACGATCCGCGTCCGCTCGACGAGGAATGCGGCTGTCCGGCTTGCACGAACTATAGCCGTGCCTATCTGCATCATCTGTTCCGCGCCGAAGAGGTGCTGGGGCTGATGCTGCTGACCTGGCACAATCTGCAGTATTATCAGGACGTGATGCGCGGATTGCGCGAAGCCATCGCGGAAAGCCGCACGGAAGCTTTCGCCGCCGAATTCCATCGCCGGCAAGGCTTGGGCGACATCGAACCGATTTGAGGACGCCATGAGCGATCATTTGCAGCATCTGACGCAGCTGGGCCAGAAGTCCGAGATCGCCGCCTCGCCGGAACAGGCGGTGCTGGAGACCGTGCCCAATCCGCAGGCCGGCGAGCTTTATCTGGTGCGCTTCGCCGCGCCCGAATTCACCTCGCTGTGCCCGATCACCGGCCAACCCGACTTCGCTCATATCGTCATCGATTACGTGCCGAACGAGCTGCTGGTCGAGAGCAAATCCCTGAAGCTGTTCTTGGCCAGCTTCCGCAATCACGGCGCCTTCCACGAGGATTGCACCGTCTCGATCGGCAAGCGCCTGGTCGCGGCGATGAATCCGACCTGGCTGCGCATCGGCGGCTATTGGTATCCGCGCGGCGGCATTCCGATCGACGTGTTCTGGCAGACCGGCGCTCCTCCTGCCGCGCTGTGGCTGCCCGACCAGGGAGTCGCTTCCTATCGTGGCCGCGGCTGATCCAAAAGCCCTGACCCGATCGATCAAGGACCAGGCGCTCGCGCTTGGTTTCGCCGATGTGCGCATCACCGGCGCCGAGGATGTGGCCGGCGTCGCCGAGGATCTGGCCGCCTATCTGGCCGATGGCCGCCATGGCGAGATGGGCTGGATGGAAGGCACCGCCGACCGTCGCGCCAGCCCCAGGGCGCAATGGGCCGAAGCGCGCAGCGTCATCATGGTGGCCGACAATTACGGCCCGGCGCTGGTCGGGCCGCTGCCGGAAGACCGCGGCAATATCAGCGTCTATGCGCGCGGCAAGGATTACCACGACACCATCAAGAAGCGGCTGAAGCAGTTGGGCCGCTGGATCGTCGAAACCCATGGCGGCGATGCCCGCTCCTTCGTCGACACCGCTCCGGTGATGGAAAAGCCGCTGGCGGCGCGCGCCGGCCTCGGCTGGCAGGGGCGGCATACCAACCTCGTCTCCCGGCGGTTCGGCTCCTGGCTGTTCCTGGGCGGCTTGTTCACGTCGCTGGAACTGGTTCCCGACGCACCGGAAAAGGATCATTGCGGCTCGTGCCGGGCCTGCGAAACCTCCTGCCCGACCAACGCGCTGGAGGATGGCCGGATCGAGCCGCGCCGCTGCATCGCCTATCTGACCATCGAGCATAAGGGTCCTATCGACGAGGCGCTGCTGCCGGCATTCGGCAACCGCATCTATGGCTGCGACGATTGCCTGGCCGCCTGTCCGTGGAACAAATTCGCCTCGCCCACCCAGGAAGAATCCTATCTTCCGCGCGCCGAATTGCTGGCGCCCCGTTTGCTGGAATTGGCTGCGCTCGACGACGCGGATTTCCGCGCGATCTTTTCCGGCTCGCCGATCAAGCGGATCGGCCGGGATCGTTTTGTCCGCAATGTGCTGATCGCCATCGGCAATAGCGGGCGGAGCGATTGGGCGGAAATAGCGGCGGGCCTGAAACAGGACCCGTCGCCGGTGGTCGCGAAAATGGCCGAGTGGGCCTGGATGCGTCTTACTTCTTAGGAGCCTTCGGCGGCGTGGTCAGCTTGGTCAGCTGATCCTGCACCTCGGCCAGCTTGGTCTGCAGCGCGTCGATGGTGGCCTCGGACGCGCTGGCCGCCGCCTTCATGCTCTCGGCGCCGCCGCTATAGAAGGGGGCGAACATCTTCATCGCATTCTCGAAGAAGGCGACGTTCTGCTTATTGACCTCTTCCAGCGCATTGAAGGGGAACAGGCCGTCGAAGGCATGCTGCATATATTGCCGCATCTGCGCTTCATGATGGTGGAAGGCCTGCATCGAATGTTCGAGATATTTCGGCACCAGGCCGCCCAGCTGGTCTCCGTAGAAACCGATCAGCTGGCGCAGGAAGGGGATCGGCAGCAGGTTCTGGCCGCCCTTGGCTTCTTCCTCGACGATGATCTGAGTCAGGACCGAGCGAGTAATATCCTCGCCGGTCTTGGCGTCATAGACCACGAAGTCTTCATTGTCCTTCACCATCTGACAGAGATGGTCAAGAGTGACGTAACTGCTGGTCGCCGTGTTGTACAGGCGGCGATTGGCGTATTTCTTGATGGTGATCGGGCTGGCGGCGTTCGACATCTGGTTTGCAGCGTCCTATTCGCGAAGTGACCGATTGGTTGCGAAGAGTTTTTACGACTTTATGGCAACCTGCAACGATTATCTTGCGCTGCACAGAAGACGGGCCTGATTTATGCTGCGCAGCATGACTGCACAAAAAACCGTCATCAGCGCCCGGATCGCGAAGGCCGAAACCCATCGGAACGAGGGCGATTTTCCGGCTGCGATGCAGATCCTCGGCGCGCTGTTCCAGGCCTATCCCGGCGATTGCGACGTGGTGCTGGCCCTGGCGCTGACCTGGGCGGCGATGGGCGGCAAGAGCCAGGCGCTGGCCCTTGTCGAGCGCGGGCTGCGGAGCTGTCCCTCGGATATCGGATTGCGGCTGGAGCAGGCGGCGCTGCTCGAACAGCTCGGCCGTGCGTCAGAGGCGGAAGAGCTGCTGGCCGGCTGCGCCGAACCGCTGCCTTTGCTGCGGCTCGGCTATCTGCAGCGGCGTCTCCTCGCCTATGACCGGGCGATGGCCAGCGCCAGACGTCTCACGGATTCCCATCCGGCTTTCTCACCCGGCTGGATCAGCCTCGGGATCAGCCTCTATACGGCGGGAGACCTTGCCGCGGCGGAAGCCTGTTTCGAGACGGCCCTGACATTGGCGCCGGGCGATCCGGTGGCCGAATTTTCGCTGGGCACCTGCCTGCTGATGGATGGGCGCTGGCAGAAAGGGTTTCGGGGGTTCTCCGCGCGCCGCCGGTTCCCGGATGCCGTCGCCGCGCCCGCCGGTCTTGCCGAAATGCGCGGCGGCGAGCGCAGTCTTTTGCTCTGGAACGACCAGGGATTGGGCGATGCGATACAGTTCCTGCGCTATGTTCCCTTGCTGCGGCAAAGCGGCCGCGAAACCGTCCTGGTCGTGCCCGACGCTTTGGTGCGCGTGGCCCGCACGGTACCCGGCATCGGTCCGGTGCTGGCCCAAGGCGAGGAATTGCCGCCGCTCGATGCGCACCTGCCGATGATGGACGTGCCGGTGCTGCTCGGGCTCGACGAGGTTCCGGCCCAAGGGCCTTATATCGCCGCCGATCCGGATGCGGTGTCGCGCTGGCGGCGGCGGTTCGCCCCGCTTCCGGGTCTCAAGGTCGGGCTGGTCTGGGCCGGCGAGCTGCGGGTCTCGCGCTTTCAGATCACCGAGATGGACCGCCGCCGCCGTGTCGATCCGACCGATTTCGCGCCGCTGCTGGCGACGCCGGGCGCCAGCTTCGTCAGTTTGCAATTTGGCGCGCCGCCTTTGCCGGGAACGATGGGCGTGATGGAGGGCGTGGCCGATTTCGCCGACACCGCAGCCATCATCGAGGCGCTCGATCTGGTGATCACGGTGGATACCTCGGTCGCGCATCTGGCCGGCGCGCTGGGCAAGCCGGTCTGGGTTTTGTCCCGCCATGACGGTTGCTGGCGCTGGATGCGCGACCGCGCCGACTCGCCCTGGTATCCGGCGGCGCGGGTGTTCCGCCAGACCGTGCCGGGCGATTGGGCGCCGGTGATCGCCGAGGTCGCGGCGTCGCTTGGCGAGCGGATCGCGGCTCGGATATAGTTCGCGAATGACCGACGATCCCGATCTCCAGCGCCTTGCCGCGCGCTATCTCGACCTCTGGCAGGATCAGGTCGCGCAAATGGCCGGCGATCCGGGGCTGTCCGAGCTGATGGCGAAAAGCTTCGGCATGATCAGAGAGCGCTGGGACGAGGCGGCGCAGCAATTCCAGCAGGGAGGCGGCGATAGAACAGCAGCGCAGCCGGCAGGGGCCGCGGCCTCTGCCGTTCCATCTGACGATGCAGGCGGCCAGCTTGCTGTCCTCCTTGAGCGCGTTGCCGACCTGGAAGAGCGGCTCGCCCGGATGGAGCAGGCCATGGTCGGCCGAGGAAAACGAGCTGCGGGCGGCGATAAACAGCGCCGATCCGGCCGGGTTTCAAAAAGCGCTGGCTGAAGAGACGGTCCGCCGCGTCGACGATTTCCTGGCCGGCATCGAGGCCTATCGCGATCATCCCTATAGCCGGACACTGGAACCGATGCCCGAGATCTGGCGGCGCGGCACCACGCGGCTGCTCGATTATTCCGAGCCGGGTGCCGCGGGCACGCCGGTGCTGGTGGTGCCCTCGCTGGTCAACCGCTCTTATGTGCTCGATCTGACGCCGAAGCGCAGCCTGGTCCGGCATCTGCGGGCCAAGGGCCTGCGTCCGTATCTGGTCGATTGGGACGAGCCGGGCCCCGAGGAGCGCGATTTCGGACTCGACGATTATGTGGCGGACCGTCTGTCCGGCATGCTGGACGCAGTGACCGCCCGCGCCGGCCGTCCGGCCTTGCTGGGCTATTGCATGGGCGGATTGCTGACCGTGGCGCTATCGGCGCTGCGCCCCGCCGACGTGCTGGGCCATGTACTGATGGCGGTGCCGTGGGATTTTCACCGCCCTTATTGTCTGGCCGCCGCGCCGCTGCAGACCCTGCGCGAACCGGTGGAGCGGATGCTCGGCCAGATGGGCGAATTGCCCGGCGACGCGCTGCAGATGCTGTTCGCGCTGCAGGACCCCGGCGCGGTCGAACGCAAATTCCGCCAGTTCCGCCATGTGAAGCAGACTTCCGCGGCGGCCCGGCGCTTCACCGCGCTGGAGGATTGGGCCAACGACTGCGTCCCGCTGACCGCCAAGGTGACGCGGGAGACATTCTTCGGCTGGTATGGCGATAATCTGCCCGGACGCAATCTCTGGCAGGTGGCCGGCCAGACGGTCGAGCCGCGCAAACTGAAGCACCCGGCCTTGGTGGTGGTGCCGTCGCGCGACCGCATCGTACCGGCCGAATCCGCCTTGCCGCTGGCCGACGCGCTGACCAACGGACGACGCCTGATCGTCGAGGGCGGCCATGTCGGAATGCTGATCGGCGCGCGTGCCGTTTCCGGCATCTATGCCCCGATCTCCCACTTTGTCAGCCGCATGAAAAGTTCGGACTAACCCCTTTCTTTCCTGATTTTTCCACCTATTCTGTCTTGTGGGGAAGGGGCTCTCTGCCCGCTAAAGGAGCGTTCACATCATGTCCGACATCGTCATCGTCGCCGCCACCCGTACCCCGGTCGGGTCGTTTTCCGGCAGCCTCGCCGGTCTGTCCGGCGCCCAGCTCGGCTCGGTCGTGCTGTCCTCCGTGCTCGAGCGCGCCAAGGTGGCCGCTGCCGAGGTCTCCGAAGTGATCATGGGCCAGGTTCTGACCGGCGCCACCGGCCAGAACCCGGCGCGCCAGGCGTCGATCAATGCCGGCCTGCCGATCGAGGTTCCCGCCGAGACCATCAATCAGGTGTGCGGCTCCGGCCTGCGCTCGGTGGCCCAGGGCTATCAGGCCATTCTGGCGGGTGATTCCGAGATCGTCGTCGCCGGCGGCCAGGAAAGCATGACCCAGGCGGTGCATGCGATGCAGCTGCGCGCCGGCACCAAGATGGGCGACGCCACGATGATCGACACCATGATCCGTGACGGCCTGTGGGACGCCTTCAACGGCTATCATATGGGCATCACCGCCGAGAACATCGCCGAGCAGTTTCAGGTCACCCGCGAGGACCAGGACGCTTTTGCGCTGGCTTCGCAGGAAAAGGCCATCGCCGCCGTTTCTTCCGGCCGCTTCAAGGACGAGATCACCCCGGTCAAGATCGTGGTGAAGAAGGAAGAGAAGCTGTTCGACACCGACGAATATCCGCGCGCCACTACCGCCGAGGTGTTGGCCAAGCTGAAGTCGGCCTTCAAGAAGGACGGCACGGTCACCGCCGGCAACGCCTCGGGCCTCAATGACGGTGCCGCCGCCGTGGTGCTGATGACCGCCAAGGAAGCCGCCAGGCGCGGCCTGACCCCGCTGGCCCGCATCGCCTCATGGGCGCATGCCGGCGTCGATCCCTCGATCATGGGCACCGGCCCCATCCCCGCGTCGCGCGCCGCGCTGAAGAAGGCCGGCTGGAACATTCAGGATCTCGACCTGATCGAGGCCAACGAAGCCTTCGCCGCCCAGGCGCTGCGGGTGAACCGCGAGCTGGGCTGGGACACCTCGAAGGTCAACGTCAATGGCGGCGCCATCGCCATCGGCCATCCGATCGGCGCCTCGGGCGCCCGCGTGCTGGTCACGCTGTTGCATGAGATGCAGAAGCGCGACGCCAAGAAGGGTCTCGCCACCTTGTGCATCGGCGGCGGCATGGGCATCGCGCTCACCGTCGAACGCTGAGTCCACGAAGAACAAACATAACCGGAGGAAACGAGCATGAGCAGAGTTGCACTGGTGACCGGTGGTACCCGCGGGATCGGCAAGGCCATCTCGGTGATGCTGAAGCAGAAGGGCTATACAGTTATCGCCAATTACGGCGGCAATGACGAAGCGGCCAAGGCCTTCAGCGAAGAGACGGGCATCCCGGTCATCAAGTTCGACGTCGGCAAGTTCTCCGACTGCGAAGCCGCCATCAAGAAGATCGAGTCCGAGCATGGGCCGGTGGATGTCGTCGTCAACAATGCCGGCATCACCCGCGACGCCGTGCTGCACCGCATGACCCCGACCCAGTGGGAGGAGGTCATCCAGACCAATCTGACCTCCTGCTTCAACCTGGCCCGTCTGGTGATCGACAAGATGCGCGAGCGCGGTTTCGGCCGCATCGTCAATATCGGCTCGATCAACGGCCAGGCCGGCCAGTATGGCCAGGTGAACTATGCCGCCGCCAAGTCCGGCATCCACGGCTTCACCAAGGCCCTGGCACAGGAGGGCGCTGCCAAGGGCGTCACCGTCAACGCCATCGCTCCGGGCTATGTGGATACGGACATGGTGCGCGCGGTGCCGCCGGCGGTGCTGGAAAAGATCATCGCCAAGATCCCGGTCGGCCGTCTCGGCCATGCCGAGGATATCGCCCGCGGCGTGTGCTTCCTGGTGGCGGACGATGCCGATTTCATCACCGGCACCACGCTGTCCATCAATGGCGGACAGCACATGTATTGATCAGAACACGTCCTTGCGGCGTCTGATCTCAGTGAAGACTTGAGCGGGGTCGGCTTCCGGGGGGAGGCCGACCCCTGCTTTTACGCTCTCCACATCGGCGCGCAGGAACGGGTTGGTCTTGCGCTCGATCCCCAGGGTGGACGGCACCGTCGGCTTGTGATGCTGGCGCAATTCCTTGATCTCGGCGATGCGGTCGGTCAGGTCCTGATTGTGCCGCTCGACCGTGCGGGCGAAGCGGGCATTGGCCTCGGTATATTCGTGCGCGCAATAGACCAGCGTGTCGTCCGGCAGCGGTCGGAATTTCTTCAGGCTGCCCCACATCTGCTCGCCGCTGCCTTCGAACAGGCGGCCGCAGCCGAGGGCGAACAGTGTGTCGCCGCAGAACAGAGCATGGCTGGCCGGAAACCAGAAGGCGATATGGCCGATAGTATGGCCCGATACTTCCATGACCATCGCCGCGGCGGTGCCCAGCAGAAAGGAATCGCCGTCCGCCACCTCGATGTCGATGCCGGGAATGCGGGCCGAATCCTTGCGGTGCCCGACGATCTGCGCACCGGTCGCCTGCTTCAGCGCCAGATTGCCGCCGACATGGTCGTTATGGTGATGGGTGTTGAGGATATGCGTCAGGCGCCAGCCCTTGGCGTCCAGCCGCTCCAGCACCGGCGGGGCGACGGCGGGATCGATGGCGGCGGTCGCGCCGCTGTCGGGATCGTGGGCCAGATAGACATAATTGTCGGTGAGGACGGGGATCTGGTCGATCACCAAACGCGACATCATCACCTCCTGAACTGGGCGGCACAGTAATCCTGCCCCTTGATCGGGTCACCTAAATTCTATTTGTTAAGTCCAATGTGGAGCGATGTCGTCGATCTCAGGGATTTTTACGAGAGCGATCTCGGGCTGGTGGCGCGGCGCATGATCGGCCGCGAGATCCGGCGGCTGTGGCCGGATCTCAGAGGACAGAGCGTGCTGGGCCTGGGCTTCGCCACCCCCTATCTGCGGGCGCTGCAGAAGGATGCCGAGCGCGTGGTGGCGGTGATGCCGGCCGGCTCGGGCGTGCTGGCCTGGCCGCCGGGCGAACGATCCTTGGTCTGTCTGGCCGAGGAGGACGAATTGCCCTTGCCGGACCGCTCGGTCGACCGCGTGCTGATGGTTCATGCGCTGGAATCCACCGAACATGCGCGCTCCACCCTGCGCGAGGTTTGGCGGGTGCTGGCCGATGGCGGCAAGCTGCTGGTGATCACCCCCAACCGGCGCGGCATCTGGGCCCAGCTGGACCGTACGCCGTTCGGACAGGGCCGGCCCTACACCCAGGGCCAGCTGCACCGTCTGCTGCGCGATACCATGTTCACGCCCGAAGGCACCGGCACCGCCCTGTTCGTGCCGCCCTTCCGCTCGCGCTTCGTGCTGCGCTCGGCGATGGCCTGGGAGAATCTCGGCCAGCGCTGGTTTCCCACCCTGGCCGGGGTGGTGATGGTGCAGGCCAGCAAGCAGATCTATGGCGGGTCGCGGGTCGAGGTCGGCGTCAAGGCGCGGCGCTATCTGCCGGTACCCGGCGGCTTCCGCTAAGTCTTCTTCCGCAGCAGGAAGATCGCCTGATCCGCCAGCAGATTGGCCAGGCTGCCGGCGCCTTCGAAACGCGTCCGGCCGTCGCGGCCCAGCGACAAGGCGCGCTCGACCTCGATGTCGAGTTCGGTGCACAGATCGGTGAAGTCGCGGATCGTGCAGAGGTGGATGTTGGGCGTGTCGTGCCAGCGATAGGTCAGAGTCCTGGTCTTCGGCATGCGGCCGCTGACCCCCAGCGACCAGCGCACGCGCCAATGGCCGAAATTGGGAAACGAGACGATCGCATGACGCCCGATGCGCAGCATGTTCTCCAGCACCGCCTTGGGCTGGCGCGTTGCCTGCAGCGTCTGCGTCAGGATCACGTAATCGAAAGCGCCGGCCGGATAATCGTCGAGGTCGGTGTCGGCGTCGCCCTGGATCACCGACAGGCCCTGGGCGACCGTCTGGCGCACGCCTTCCATCGACAGTTCGATGCCGCGCCCGTCCACCTGCTTCGCGCGATGCAGATAGTCGAGCAGGCTGCCGTCGCCGGAACCGATGTCGAGCACGCGGGAACCGGGCGCGACCATTTCGGCGACGCGCTGAAGGTCGGGGCGCAAACTGCTCACGTGGCGCTCTCCACCCCGGCCAGAAAGCCTTTCACGGTGGCGTGGAATTCCGGCTCGTCGAGCAGGAAGGCGTCGTGGCCCTTGTCGGAGTCCACTTCGACGAAGCTGACATTGGCCGCCACCGAGTTCAGCGCCTTGACCACGGCGCGGCTCTCCGAGGTGGGGAACAGCCAGTCCGAGCTGAACGAGATGACGCAGAAATGCACGCGGGTTCCGGTGAAAGCGTGGGCCAGCGCCCCGCCATGGTCGGCGGCCAGGTCGAAATAATCCATCGCCCGGGTGATGTAGAGATAGGAATTGGCGTCGAACCGTTCGGTAAAGCTGATGCCCTGATGGCGCAGATAGCTCTCCACCTGGAAATCGGCGTCGAAGCCGAAGGTCAGGCTGCCGCGCTGCAGATTGCGACCGAATTTACGGTGCAAGGCGGCTTCGGACAGATAGGTGATGTGCGCCGCCATGCGCGCCACGGCGAGGCCGCGCTGCGGGCGGGTGTCGGCGTTGGCATAGGCGCCGTCGCGCCATTCCGGATCGGCGGTGATGGCCTGGCGCCCGACCTCGTGGAAGGCGATGTTTTGCGCCGAATGGCGGGCGGCGGTGGCGACCGGGACACAGGCGCGCATCCGCGAAGGATAGCGGGCCGCCCATTCCAGCACCTGCATGCCGCCCATCGAGCCGCCGGCGACGCAGAACAGTTTCGCGATGCCGAGATGGTCGATCAGCCGCACCTGGGCGCGCACCATGTCGCCGATGGTGATGACCGGGAAATCGAGACCCCAGGCTTTGCCGGTGGCCGGATTGAGATCGGCCGGCCCGGTGGTGCCCATGCAGCCGCCCAGCACGTTCGAGCAGATCAGGAAATAGCGGTCGGTATCGAACACCTTGCCCGGCCCGACCATCGCCTGCCACCAGCCGGGCTTGCCGGTGATGGGATGGCGATCGGCGACGAACTGGTCGCCGGTCAGCGCATGGCAGATCAGGATCGCGTTCGAGCGGTCCGCATTCAACGTGCCATAGGTCTGGTAAGCGACGGTGACCGGTTCGAGCTCGACGCCGCAATCGAGCGGCAGCGGCGCGTCCAATACCAGCTTATGACCCGGCAGCGCGTCCATGTTCATTTCGACAGGTCTTCTCCGGCCAGCACGCGGTCGAGAATGGCGATGGTCTCGGCCAGGCCGTACAGCGCGATGAACGAGCCCATGCGCGGCCCCTGATCCTGGCCCAGCAGAATCTCATATTGCGCCTGGAACCAGCTGCGCAGCTCCGGGAAGGTTTCCGGGTGCTGCTTGCCGACCTCGAAGACGATCGCCTGGATGGTCTCGGCGTCGGAGTCCGCCGGCAGCTTCTTCAGTTCGTCGCGCAGCTGGACGAAAGCGATCCGCTCGGCCGGCACCGGCAGGCGGTAGCGCTTATGCGGCTTGATGAAGTCCTGGTAATAGGCGACCGCATAGCCGACCAGCTTGTCGAGGAACGGCGTGGTCTGCGGCGAGGCGCTCGGCACATAGCGGCTGACGAACTGCCACAGCACCGACGGGTTCTCGGCATGGCAGACCGAGGCCAGGTTCAGCAGGATGTTGTAGGACAGGCCGCTTTCCGCCGCCGGCGGCTTGCCGTGATGGATATGCCAGACCGGATTGTTGAGCTGGGCCTGCGCCTCTTCCTCGGGGAACTTGCCGAGGAAGGCGATATAGTCGTCGACGGCGCGCGGGATCACGTCGAAATACAGGCGCTTGGCCGCCTTCGGCTTCTGATACATGAACAGCGCCAGGCTTTCCGGCGGGGCATAGCGCAGCCAATCCTCGACCGCCAGGCCGTTGCCCTTCGACTTCGAGATCTTCTGGCCCTTATCGTCGAGGAACAGCTCATAGGACAGATTGACCGGCGGTTCGGAGCCGAGGATGCGGCAGATGCGGCTGGCCAGCTGATAGCTGGGGATCAGATCCTTGCCGGACATTTCATAATCGACCCCTAGCACATGCCAGCGCATGGCCCAGTCGGCCTTCCATTGCAGCTTCACATGGCCGCCGGTGACCGGGGTCTCGACCAGGGAGCCGTCTTCGTCCTTATAGACGATGGTGCCGGTTTCCGGGCGCCGCTCGACGACGGGGACCTGCAGCACCTTGCCGGTCTTGCGGCAGACCGGCAGGAACGGCGAATAGGTCGCCTGGCGCTCTTCGCCCAGGGTCGGCAGCATGACGTCCATGATGGCGTCGTAATGCTTCAGCACATCCAGGCAGCCCTGGTCGAAGCGGCCCGAAATGTACATCTCGGTGGCGCTCTGGAACTCGTAGGGGAAGCCGAAGCTGTCGAGGAAGCTCCGCAGCATGGCGTTGTTGTGCTCGCCGAAGCTGGAATGGGTGCCGAACGGATCGGGCACGTCGGTCAGCGGCTTGCCGAGATGCCCTGCTACCATCTCGCGGTTCGGGATGTTGTCCGGCACCTTCCTGAGGCCGTCACGGTCGTCCGAGAAGGCGAACAGCTTGGTCTTGATGGTGGGCGCCAGCAGCTCGAAGGCGCGGCGGACCATGGTGGTGCGCGCCACTTCGCCGAAGGTGCCGATATGCGGCAGACCCGACGGGCCGTAGCCGGTTTCGAACAGGGCGTAGCCTTTGGCCGGCGCTTTGCCTTTGAAACGCTCGTCCAGCAGCGTCTTGGCTTCCTGGAAGGGCCAAGCGGTGGCGGTGCGGGCGAAGGCAGAGAGATCAGCGGTCATAGGCTAGCGTTTCAATCAAAAAATGAGGGGAACGCAAGCTAAGCCACCGCTTGTACAAACGTCAACGTTGTATGGGATGTCCGGGCCGCAAGGCGGCCCCGCGCCCGGCGCCTGAGGGGCTAAAAACCGGGGATTAAAACGCCCCTTCCCGCCGGGTGGGGAGTAGGGGAAGGGGCGCCTTAAGAACCGCGTCGGACGCATCAGGAAGAGGGCTCTACGACCCGCCGCGGATGAGAGGAGTTAACCATCGTCACGTTGCAGGGATGTGTCGGTCACCCGGCAATTTTGTTTCATCGTGTAACGGCCCGGGTTGGCGTAACTGAAAGTTACCGGAATCCTCTCAACACTTTCCGCGGAATCGCTATACTCCGGCCATGGCTGATCAGACAGTTCCGCATATCCTCGTCGTCGACGACGACCGTGAAATCCGCGATCTCCTGAACCGTTTCCTCGTCAAGCACGGCCTCAGGGTCAGCACGGCGCGGGACGGTGTCGAGATGTCGCGCATTCTCGATGGTGCTGCGATCGACCTCGTCGTGCTCGATCTGATGCTGCCCGGCGAGGATGGTTTGTCGCTGTGCCGCAAGCTGCGCTCGACCACCAGCCTGCCGGTCATCATGCTGACCGCGATGGGCGAGGATACCGACCGCATCGTCGGCCTGGAAATGGGCGCCGACGATTATCTCCCCAAGCCGTTCAACCCGCGCGAATTGCTGGCCCGCATCAAGGCGGTGCTGCGCCGCGTGCAGTCGCTGCCGGCGACGTCGCCCAAGGGCGACACCGCCAAGTTCGACGGCTGGACGCTGGATCTCGGCTCGCGCCGTCTGACGTCGCCGCAGGGCGAGGAGGTCGAGCTGTCGACCGGCGAATATGACCTGCTGCTGGCTTTCGCCACCCATCCGCGGCGCGTGCTGAGCCGCGACCAGTTGCTCGATCTGGCGCGCGGCCGCACGGCGGCGCCGTTCGACCGCAGCGTCGACATCCAGGTCATGCGCCTGCGGCGCAAGATCGAGGCCGATCCCAAGGAGCCCCGTCTGATCAAGACGGTCCGCGGCGGCGGATATAT
Organism: Alphaproteobacteria bacterium; assembly: GCA_021325215.1. Lineage (GTDB taxonomy): Bacteria > Pseudomonadota > Alphaproteobacteria > Rhodospirillales > Magnetospirillaceae > JAJPHO01. The sequence goes on along the minus strand of JAJPHO010000116.1, from coordinate 27,721 downwards.
GTTCGCCGCCGAGGTGACGAATTGACCGACTCCGTCTGGCGGCGCCTTCTTCCCCAGACCCTGGTCGGACGCACGCTGCTGGTGCTGCTGACGGCGCTGGTCATTACCCAAGGTGCGGGCATCGTCCTGTTCCTGGTGGTGCATAAGGAGCAGGCGGCGCTGCTCGACAGCCGCCAGACCGCCGAACGCATCGCCTCGATCGTCCAGCTGATCGAGCAGACTCCGTCCGATGAACGCGGCCGCCTGGCGCGGGGGCTCGACCGGCCCGGCCTCAAGATCGGCTGGGGCAAGGCGCCGATCCTGGCGCCGGGCGCCAAATATCTGGTCGACAGCCAGCTCGAAATCGAGCTCAGCCGCCGTCTGCCGGGCCGCGTCCTGCATGCCGGCCTGCGGACCCCGTCGCCCAATCAGGACAGCGGGCCGCAGCAGGGCGCGGGCTTCGGCAATCGCGGTGCGCCGACGGTACAGGCGGCGATCACGCTGGAAGACGGCACCTGGCTCAATTTCGTCATTCCGCTGCCCGATGATCATCTGTGGCGGCCGCATCCTTACTGGCCGCTCGGCGTCGGCCTGGTGGTGGTGGTCGTGCTGTGCGTGGTGCTGGTGCGCCATGCGGTGCGCCCGCTGAACGTGCTGGCCAAGGCCGCCGACCGCCTGGGCCGCGACGTGTTGGCGCCGCCGGTCGAGATTCGCGGTCCCAGGGAAGTGATGACGGCGGCCAACGCCTTCAACCGCATGCAGGCGCGCCTGCGCCGCTTCATCGAGGATCGCACCCAGATGATCGCGGCGATCAGCCACGATCTGCGTACTCCGATCACCCGCCTCAAGCTGCGCGCGGAATTCATCGAAGATGACGAGCAGCGCCTGAAGATCCTGGCCGATCTCGACGAGATGGAGGCGATGATCTCCTCGACCCTGGCCTTCGCCCGCGACGATTCGGCGCGCGAGACCAAGGTGCCGGTCGATCTGGTCGGCGTGCTGGTCGATCTGTGCGACCAGTTCAGCGTGTCGTTCGACGGGCCGGACGAGCTGGAGATGACGCTGGGCACCAATGGGGTGAAGCGCGCCTTCGCCAATCTGATCGAGAATGCCTGCAAATATGGCGGCGGCGGCCGAGTCGCCCTTCGTATCGACGGCGACATGGTGGCGGTAACCATCGAGGATGACGGGCCGGGCATTCCGGTCGCGGAGCTGGAAAATGTGTTCGCGCCGTTCTACCGCGTCGAGAGTTCGCGCAACCGTGAGACGGGCGGCACCGGGCTGGGGTTGGCGGTGGCCCGCTCGGCGATCCGCGGCAATGGCGGCGACGTGACGCTGGCCAACCGCACCGGCGGCGGATTGACCGTCACCGTCACCCTGCCGCTTTGATACCAGGTCCTGGGGATTCTCGGAAAAGCTGTAAAAGACGACGCTGGCAGGACTTCTCAACCCTGTCAGCGAGGCATGTCATGCCCTTCAAATTCCAGGTTCAACCCCATACCGGCCCCGACTCCAAGCTCTGCGGCTTCTATGCGCTGTATCATTTCACCGATGGCGCGGTGACCCGGCAGGCCTATATCGACAAGGCCACCCAGCACTACATGGCGCCGCCGCTCGGCATGACCCAGCCGGATGCGCTAAACATGGTGATGGACGGCAACGACCCTTCGGTCTTTTCGGTGTTCGGCTTGACCCACACCGACGAAAAGACCCTGGAAACCAAGGGTCTGGGCATCATCGCGAATATTTCGACCGGACATTTCTTCGCGGTCCGCAAAGAAGGGGCGCAGTGGGTCAGTTATGACAGCTACAACCACACGGCCCCGAAAGCCTATCCGACCCTGGCGGCCCTGAAGGCCGCCGAATTCCCCGGCAATTTCCAGATCTGGACCTGACGGAGGTTCAGTGCGTCTGCTTGGTCAGCGCGTCGGGCTGGGCCTTGGCGGTTTCGGCCGCTTTGGCCTCCGCCTTGGCGGTGGAGGGCTTGGCCTCGCTCTTGGCCTTGGGCTTCTTGGCGGCGGCGAGGTCGCGCTTCAGCTTCTCGTCGTAATCCTCGATCAGATCGGCGGGCAGGCGCTTCTTCAGGGCGGCGATGGCGATCTTCGGCTCGAAGGCGACATCCTGCTCTTCCAGTTCGACCGGATCGCCCTGATCGGCGCGGCGATACCAGTAATAGGCCTCACCCTCATTGATCTTGACACCCCAGCCGGCCTCGTAAGCCGCGGCCAGCATATATTGTCCGGCCGGATTGCCGTGCTGAGCGGCCTTCTTCAGCCAGGTCACGCTTTCGGTGGCGTTGCGCGGAACGCCGCGGCCGCGCAACAGCATGCGGCCGATGGCATATTCGGCGTCCGACTGCGTGCCGGCGGTGGCCGCCTTGTGATAGAGGTCGAAGGCGCGCGACAGGTCCTTGGCGCCGGCCTGGCCGGTCTCGTACATCAGGCCGAGGGCATACAGCGCGTCGGGGTTGTTATTGTCGGCGGCCTTTTCGTACCAGGATTTGGCGGCGCCGAAATCCGCGCCGCCAGCCAATCCGAACTGAGCCAGGTAACCAAGCGAATATTGGCTGCGCGCGTCATTGGCGTCGGCGCCCTTCTGCCAGGCGGCCTGGGCGCCGGCATAGTCGCCCGAGTCGAAAGCCTTCTGCCCGTCCTCGTATTGCGCCAGCACCGGAAGCGGCCCGAGCAGCAACAGCACGCAAAGCGACAGCAATGATGGCGTGACTCTGATCATGGCTCACTTATAACCCTCGTATAGGACCGAGTCACGGTTGCGATTCCTTGGAGGGGGGCTGACTTCACCTTTCCGCGGAAACCCTGGCGGATCGCGATCCGTCTAATCTGTGATTTCGATCACATCAATCTATTGCATTTATCCATAAATGCGGTGTAAATGGGTTTGGGGAAGTAAAAAAGTTTGGGGGAACAAGGTTTGCATCTGCGTTTCCGGCTCTTAGCAGCCCTGGTGTTGGCAATGGGGATGTTGCTCGCACCTAAAGCTCAGGCAGTGCAGTGCGTCACCTACGCTCGGGACTCTTCCGGTATCGGCCTCAAGGGCGACGCATGGACCTGGTGGGTTTCCGCCGCCGGCCAATATGAACGCGGTCAGAAGCCGCGCGCCGGCTCCGTCATCGTCTTCAAGAAGCACGGCTCGATGCGCCACGGCCATGTCGCGGTGGTGAGCGAGATCGTCAATTCCCGCAAGGTGCTGGTCGACCACGCCAATTGGGCGCCGCAGCGCGGCCATGGCCGCGGCGAAGTCACCACCCGGGTGATGATGGTCGATGTTTCGCCCCACAATGACTGGACCCAGGTGCGCGTGTGGCACGAAGCCGCCGACGAGATGGGCCAGCGCGTCTATCCGACCTACGGTTTCATCTATGCCAAGGCGGGGGCCAAGCCCAAGACCGAAGAGATCCGCCAGGCCAATGCGCCGGCCGCCGAGCCGGAACTCGATTTCGCCGTCGAGAATGCCGCCGCCGCCCTGCCGGGCATGGGGCCGCTGCTGACGCCGCTGGCCGCCGGTAATCTTCTCCCCGCCGAGCCAGGCTTCGCGCAGTAATCGAAAGTTGCGTTGGTGAGAAAAATTCGCGCCCAAGTTTTGTTTTTCAGTCCTGGCGCTATTTTTTGACATTGCGGCGCAATTTTATTGTGTGTTTCCTGTTGTCATGCCCTGTTTTAACGCGTAACCACGAAGATCCGTGGGTGCTGTGAACCTGGATCACTGATGGTTTCGCGCGTTTCGTCGATCAGACCCTTTTCCTCGGACATTTTTGTTCGTCAGACGGCGCCTGGGATGATTCTCAGCGACGGCCACACGGTGCGTTTCGTCAATCAGGCTGGACTGCGCCTGCTGGGCGCGCCCAATCTCTCTTCCGTTATCGGCCGCTCGCTGGCCGATTTCTTCCCGAGCGGCGCGCCGCAGGGCTGGACCGACAGTGCCCGGCCCGCGCGTCATGTGTGGAGCGGGCTCGATGGCCGCACCCTCGACGTCGCCCTGGCGGTGACGCATCTCTCCGATCGTGACGCCGGGCTGGTCATCGAGGTTCATGACGCCGCGTCCACCGATCATGTCGAAAGCGCCGTGGCGCTGGCCCGTTCGCAGCTGCATCGGCGCGGCGCCGGGCGGCGCGACGCCGGCACCGGCGTTCCGGCGATCCAGGAAGCGGTGGTCGGGGTCGATCAGGCCGGCCATATCGTCTTCTCCTGCGGTGCCACCGAGGCGCTGACCGGCTGGACCGAGGAGGAGCTGATCGGCGCCGAGATCGAGACGGCGCTGATGAAGAACCCCGAAAGCCCGCCCGGCGACCATCAGCGCCTGTTCGACATCCTGCGCGAAGCGGATGGCTGGCGGCAGGGCGGAGCGATGGAACTGATCGTCTGGCGCCGGGATGGTTCCTCCTTTCCGGTCGAGCTGGCCATCGTGCCGGTCGAGATGACCGAGACCGGCAGCGGCGCGGTCTTCCTGTTCCGTGATTTGTCCGTCGAGAAACATACCGAGGACCGGCTGCGCCTGGCCTCCGCGGTGTTCGACAATGCCGCCGAAGGCATCGCCGTGCTCGACGCCAATTTCCGCGTGACCACCGTCAATCCCGCCTTCACCTCGGTTACCGGCTTCCAGCTGGCCGACGTGCTGGGGCGCCGGCCCTTCTTCCTGACCAGCACCGCCACCGACGGCGAACTGGTCGACGAGATCTGGACCGCGATCCGCCAGAACGGCCGCTGGGAAAGCGAGCATTGGAGCGCCCGCAAGGACGGGCAGGAATATGCGGTGTGGCTGTCGATCTCGGCCACCACCGACGAATTGGGCACGATCAGCCAATATGCGGTGGTGTTTTCGGACATCACCCAGCGCAAGCGCGACGAAGAGCGCATCCGCTATCAGGCCACCTATGACGCCCTGACCGGCCTGCCCAACCGCTCGCTGTTCATGGACCGGCTCTCGGTCGCCCTGCATCAGGCGCAGCGCAACGGCCAGCGCGTCGGGCTGATGTTCATCGATCTCGACGGCTTCAAGCTGATCAACGACACGCTGGGCCACGATGTCGGCGACGAGCTGCTCAAGGAAGTGGCGCAGCGCCTGCTGGTCTGCGTGCGGCAGGGCGACACGGTGACCCGCTTCGGCGGCGACGAATTCACCATCATCATGCCGGACCTCGGCGAGATGCGGAACGTGCTGGCGATAGCGCACCGGATCATCGATACGCTGAAGCTGCCCTTCATGCTGCAGGGAACCGAGGCCTATATCTCGGCCTCGATCGGCATCACCAGTTTCCCCGACGACGCGCAGACGGTGCAGGCGCTGCTGAAGAATGCCGATGCCGCCATGTACCGCGCCAAGGAAACCGGGAAAGCCAATTTCCAGTTCTACACCCACGGGCTGGATGCCGAGAGCACGGCGCGGCTGACCATCAAGAACGGCTTGTCCAAGGCGCTGGAGCGTCAGGAATTCGAGCTGCTCTACCAGCCCAAATGCGATGTCGCCACCGGCCGCCTGACCGGCGCCGAGGCGCTGCTGCGCTGGCGCAGCGCCGAACTCGGCCAGATGCTGCCGGCCACCTTCATTCCGGTGCTGGAAGAGACCGGCCTGATCGAGCAGGTCGGCGACTGGGTGCTGGAAACCGCCTGCCACCAGCATAAATTGTGGCGCGATGCCGGCTATGGCCATATGCGCGTCGCCGTCAATCTCTCGGTGCGCCAGCTGCGCCAGGGAGGCAATTTGGTCAGGACGGTCGAGAACCTGCTCAGCCGCTATTCGATCGACCCGTCGGGTCTCGAGCTGGAAATCACCGAGAGCATGATTCTCACGGACACCGAGAACTCGGTGGCGGTGCTGAAGGAATTGTTCGACATGGGCGTCCATCTGACCATGGACGATTTCGGCACCGGCTATTCGTCGCTGAGCTATCTCAAGCGGTTCCCGCAGAACACCATCAAGATCGACCGCAGTTTCGTGAACGATATCGCGGTGGACCCGGACGATCTGGAAATCATCCGCACCATCATCAATATGGGCCATTCCCTGCGCCGGCGCGTGGTTGCCGAGGGCGTCGAGACCGAAGCACAGCGGCAATTGCTACATCATCTGCGCTGCGACGAGATGCAGGGCTTCCTGCTCAGTCCGCCGGTGCCGGCCTCGAAGATCGACGAAATGCTGGCTTCCACCCGGCACGGCAACGAAGCTTAAGTCGTTTTCCAGTTCGCTTCGGCGGAGCCCAGTTGTGAGGCCGGGTGATCCCACCGCATCGGAGCTCCCGTAATGTGGGCAGGCGGGAGCAGGCGCTTGGCCGGTCCCCAGTCGGTGGTTTCCAGCCGGGCATTCCAATCGGATTCGTCGGCTGAGAAAGGCGCGCCGCGCTCTCCAGATCCGCCCTCGGTCAGGAGACGGGCAGTGCGGGCCAGCGATAGGCGGGCGGAGGCTGCGCCCCTTCCTTCCTGTCGTGAGTTCAGCGCATGGACGGCGGCGGCGGCCATCAGATAGCCGGTCGCATGATCGAGCGCCTGGACGGGCAGGGGCGTCGGGCGTTCGCGCCCAAGCATGGTCATGCCGGTTTCGGCGATCCCGGAACTCATCTGCACAAGACTGTCGAAGCCGCGCCGGCCGCGCCAGGGGCCGCTCCAGCCATAGGCATCGAGGCAGATGTCGATCAGTCCCGGATTGAGCGTGCGGCGGATCGCTTCGCCATAACCCAGCGCGTCGAGGGCGCCCGGGCGATAGCCATGCACCAGGATGTCCGCCTCGGCCAGCAGAGTCTCGAACCGGGTTCGGTCCTCGCGCTTTTCCAGATCGAGCCGGGCGCAATGTTTTCCGAGAGTGATTTCCGGAATGACTGCGCCTTCATCCCAGCCCGGCGGATCGATGCGCAGGATATCCGCGCCATATCCGGCGAGAAAACGGGTCGCCACCGGCCCGGCCAGGATGCGCGTCAGGTCGAGCACTCGGATGCCGTCCAGCGGACGCTCCGCCCGCGGTCGCCAGGATGCCCCCGGCGCCTGATAGGGCGTGAAGGCGATCAGCGGCTCGGCGGCGACGGCAGCGCCCTGGGGGTGGGTTGTCCAATCGGCGCTGGACCGCATCGCGGCGGCACAGCCTCCGGCTTCGACGATGCGCGATTCGAGTTCGTCCTTGGCCCAGCCCGCGACAGCGGCGGCTACGGCGCCCCGTTCGGCGGGGACATCCAGCACGGCGAGGGCCGCCTCACGATGCCGGGGGGCGTTGGTATGCAATCTTATCCAGCCGTCTGCGGTGGGATAATCGCCGGCGACCGGGTCCCACAGCGGCGGCGGCTCCCATCCTTCCGGCCTGATCGACCAGCCGAACCAGAGCGAAGCGAGGCGGGCATCCACCGTGACGGCGGGGGCTCCTTCGATCAGGCGCGAGACCGCCAGACAGGCGGCTCCGATCGAGGCCGCGGCGAGATCGGTGACGGGATAAACCGAAGGGAGCGCGTCGTTTCCGATGAAGCCGATCCGGTCCGCCATCGAGGGTGGCTCATCGAGGGCGGCGGCGATGGCAGCGAGGAACTGCCGGGCAGCGGCGAACATCCGTGCTCCTATGATATCGTTGTCATGGCAGAGTAGCAGACGCCGCGCTTGCATTGCGGGATGAATTGGCCCAAAAGGCTGTCGAAATTCCCCTGCGAGGACCTCAGCCGATGACCGTCGTTTCCACCGTGTCCGCCCGCGACATGGCTAATGCCATCCGTTTTCTGGCCGCCGACGCGGTGCAAAAGGCCAATTCCGGCCATCCCGGCATGCCGATGGGCATGGCCGACGTCGCCACCGTGCTGTTCTCGCGCTTTCTGAAGTTCGACGCCAAGGACCCCCATTGGGCCGACCGCGACCGCTTCATCCTGTCGGCCGGCCACGGCTCGATGCTGCTGTACGCGCTCGCCTATCTGACCGGCTATGAAGACGTCGATATCGAGCAGATCAAGAATTTCCGCCAGCTCGGTTCGCGCACCGCCGGCCATCCGGAATATGGCCATGTCGCCATCGCCGAGACCACCACCGGCCCGTTGGGCCAGGGCATCGCCAATTCGGTCGGTTTCGCGCTCGGTGAACGCATGCTGGCCAGCCAGTTCGGTTCGGACGTGGTCGAGCACCACACCTATGTGATCGCCGGCGACGGCTGCCTGATGGAAGGCATCAGCCAGGAAGCGATTTCGCTGGCCGGCCATCTGAAGCTCAACAAGCTGATCGTCCTGTGGGACGACAACGAGATCTGCATCGACGGCTCGACCTCGCTGACCACCAGCGACGACCAGCTGGCCCGTTTCCGCGCCTCCGGCTGGAAGGCCCTGCGCGTCGACGGTCACGATCACGAGGCGATCGCCACCGCCATCGCCGACGCCAAGACCTCGGATCGTCCGACCCTGATCGCCTGCAAGACCGTGATCGGCTTCGGCGCCCCGACCAAGGCCGGTTCGGAAAAGACCCACGGCGCCCCGCTGGGTGCCGAGGAACTGGCCGGCGCCCGCGAAAAGCTGGGCTGGACCGCGCCCGCTTTCGAGGTTCCCGCCGAGATCCTGGCCGCCTGGCGCGCCGCCGGTTCGCGCGGCGCCGAGGCCCGTCAGGCCTGGCTGGGCCGCGTCGCCAAGATGGAAGCCGGCCGCCGCGCCGAGTTCGAGCGCCGCATCGAAGGCCGCCTGCCGGCCGGCTGGCACCAGTCCGCCGCCGCCTTCAAGGATAAGGTGATCGGCGAGAAGCCCAGCTGGGCCTCGCGCAAATCCTCGCTGGAAGCCCTGGAAGTGCTGACCGCGTCGATCCCCGAGCTGATCGGCGGCTCGGCCGATCTGACCCATTCCAACTTCACCATCACCAAGGCGACCGCGCCGGTGACGCCGGACGACGTGTCGGGACGCTACATCCATTACGGTGTGCGCGAGCATGGCATGGCGGCCCTGATGAACGGCCTGGCCCTGCATGGCGGCTTCATCCCCTATGGCGGCACCTTCCTGGTGTTCACCGATTATCTGCGCCCCAGCCTGCGCATGTCGGCGCTGATGGGTCTGCGCGTCCTCTATGTGATGACCCATGATTCCATCGGCCTCGGCGAGGATGGTCCGACCCATCAGCCGGTTGAGCATCTGGCGTCCCTGCGCGCCATGCCCAACCTGTGGGTGTTCCGTCCGGCCGATGCGGTCGAGATGATGGAAGCCTATGAGCTGTCGTTGGAGCGCACCGACGGTCCCAGCCTGTTCAGCCTGTCGCGCCAGAATCTGCCGACGGTCCGCAAGTCGGCCGCCGAGAATTTGACCGCCAAGGGCGGTTATGTTCTGGAAGAAGCCAAGGGCGAGCGTAAGGTCACCCTGATCGCCACCGGCTCCGAGGTCGCCATCGCTTTGGCCGCCCGTGATCTTTTGCAGGCCGAAGGCATCGGCGCCGCCGTAATCTCGATGCCCTGCACCGAGCTGTTCGACGCGCAGGACAAGGCCTACAAGGCGTCTGTGCTGGGTTCGGGCCTCAAGGTTGCCGTCGAGGCGGCCGCGACCTATGGCTGGGAGCGCTATGTCGGGCATGACGGGATCGTGGTAGGCTTGCCGTCCTTCGGTGCCTCGGGCCCGGCCGACAAGGTCTATGCCCATTTCGGCATCACGGCGGGTGATATCGCCAAGGCGGCGAAAGCCGCCCTCTAAGGCCTCAAGCAACAAGGGAGATACAAATGGCCATCGCATCCTTGCGTCAGTTGTTGGATCACGCGGCGGAACATGGCTACGGCCTGCCCGCCTTCAACATCAACAATATGGAGCAGATGCTGGCCATCATGGCGGCCGCCAAGAAGACCGACAGCCCGGTCATCCTGCAGGCCAGCCGCGGCGCGCGGTCCTATGCCAACGATCTGGTGCTGAAGCATCTGATCCAGGCCGCCGCCGAGATGTATCCCGACATTCCGCTGTGTATGCACCAGGACCATGGCAATGGCCCTGAGACCTGTCTCTCGGCCATCGCCAACGGCTTCTCCTCGGTGATGATGGACGGCTCGCTCAAGGAAGACGCCAAGACCCCGGGCGACTGGGATTACAATGTCGGCGTCACCCACAAGGTCTCCGAGCTGGCCCACATGGTCGGCGTCTCGGTCGAGGGTGAGCTGGGTGTGCTCGGCTCGCTGGAGACCGGCATGGGCGACAAGGAAGACGGCCATGGCTTCGAGGGCAAGCTCGACCACTCCCAGCTGCTGACCGATCCCGACCAGGCCGTCGATTTCGTGCGCGAGACCAAGGTCGACGCGCTCGCCATCGCCATGGGCACCTCGCATGGCGCCTACAAATTCAGCCGCAAGCCGACCGGCGACATCCTGGCGATGAACGTGATCAAGGAGATCCATCGCCGCCTGCCGACCACGCACCTGGTGATGCATGGTTCGTCGTCGGTGCCGCAGGATCTGCAGGACATCATCAACGAATATGGCGGCGAGATGCCGCAGACTTTCGGTGTGCCGATCGAAGAGATCCAGCAGGGCATCAAGCACGGCGTGCGCAAGGTCAATATCGACACCGATTGCCGCATGGCCATCACCGGCCAGATCCGCAAGGTGCTGACCGAGAAGAAGGCCGAGTTCGACCCGCGCGCCTATCTGAAGCCGGCCATGGCCGCCATGCAGAAGCTGTGCGAAGAGCGCTACGAACAGTTCGGCGCCGCCGGCATGGCTTCGAAGATCAAGGTCGTGCCGCTGAGCGAGATGGCCAAGCGCTATAAGAGCGGTTCGCTCGATCCGAAGATCAATTGATCATGGTCAAGATCGCTCCCTCGATCCTCTCCGCCGACTTCGCCAAGCTGGGCGAGGAGGTTCGCGCCATCGATGTGGCGGGGGCGGACTATATCCATGTCGACGTGATGGACGGGCATTTCGTGCCCAACCTGACCATCGGCCCGATGGTGGTCAAAGCCCTGCGCAAGCACACGGCCAAGACCTTCGACGTTCATCTGATGATCGAGCCGGTCGATCCCTACATACAGGCCTTCGTCGAGGCCGGCTCGGACATCGTCACCATCCATGCCGAGGCGTCGAAGCATCTCGACCGCTCGCTGGCGCTGATCAAGTCGCTGGGCGCCAAGGCCGGCGTGTCGCTGAACCCGGCGACGCCGGAAAGCGTGCTGGAATACGTCCTCGACAAGATCGACCTGATTCTCGTGATGTCGGTCAATCCCGGCTTCGGCGGGCAGAGCTTCATTCCCTCGGCCATCGAAAAGATTAAGAAAATCTCTGCGATGATCGGAAATCGCCCGATCGAGATCGAGGTGGATGGCGGCGTGGTGCCCGACAACGCCAGGAAACTGGTCGATGCCGGGGCCCATGTCCTGGTCGCGGGAAGCGCGGTTTTCCGCACTCCCGACTATGCCGGGAACATCCGCGCCCTAAGGGCCTGAGGCCCTTAGGATTCTTACGACGCTTCCGCTCCGCTCCAGCGAAGGCTCAGGCGCCGCTCGGGCTTAGGGTTTTGGAGCGTAGGGCGCTCCAAAACCGTCGGTGAACCCGACCTATACGTCCGGGTTAACTGTAACAGAACTTTCATCCCATTGTCACACAACGGGGCTATTGTCTGGCGCGCGGCCTGGGCAGCATACCGCCGCATTTTATCTTATGTGGAGAGGCTCCCCATGTTCAGGAAGACCCTTGTCGCCGCCGTGGCTTTCGCCGCCGTGGCCAGCGGCGCTCAGGCGCGCGATCAGATCCGTATCGTCGGCTCCTCGACGGTGTACCCGTTCGCGACCGCTGTGGCCGAGCAGTTCGGCAAGACCTCGGGCTTCAAGACCCCGGTCGTCGAGAGCACCGGTACGGGCGGCGGCATGAAGCTGTTCTGCGCCGGCGCCGACGAGAACACTCCTGACATCGTCAACGCGTCGCGCCGCATCGAAAAGTCGGAAGTCGACGCCTGCGCCGCCAACGGCGTCAAGGACATCACCGAGATCGTCATCGGCTATGACGGCATCGTCATCGCCAATGCCAAGTCCGGTCCGAAGTTCGCCCTGACCAAGGAGCAGATCTACAAGGCCGCCGCCAAGCAGGTGGTCAAGGACGGCAAGCTGGTCGCCAACCCGTACAACAAGTGGAGCGACATCGATCCTTCGCTGCCGAAGGAAGACATCGTCCTCTACGTGCCGGCGCCGAACCATGGCACCCGCGACGCCTTCAACGAGCTGGTGATGGACCCGGCCTGCCTGGGCCAGCCGGAGATCAAGGCGCTCGACAAGGCCGCCGCCAAGGCCGCCTGTGAAACCGCCCGTGAGGACGGCGCCTTCATCGACGTGACTGAGAACTACACCGTCACCCTGCAGAAGATGATCACCCAGCCCTACTCGGTCGGCGTGACCACCTTCTCCTACCTCGACCAGAACGGCGACAAGATCCAGGCCGCCACCATCGACGGCCAGGTCCCGACCTACGAGAACATCGCCTCGTCGAAATATCCAGTGTCGCGTCCGCTGTTCTTCTACGTCAAGAAGAGCCATGTCGGCGCCATCCCCGGCATCAAGGAATACATCGCCGAGTTCACCTCGGAAAAGGCCTGGGGCAAGAACGGCTATCTGGCCGAAAAGGGCCTGATCGTCAGCCCGGACGCCCAGCGTAAGTCCGAAGCGGCCAAGGGCAAGTCCCTGACCAACCTGACGATGTAATGTCGATCCGCCCGGCGGCGTAACCCGCCGGGCGGTCCTTCTTTACGGACCCGGTGCGACCTTATGCAGTTCCTTACTCTCGTCCTCGCTTTGCTGCTGATCTCCGCGATGGTTTATCGCCTGGGAGCCCGACAGGCCGTGCGCCTGGGCGGCGGCGCCAAGGGCGGACTGCACTCGCTGCCATCCTATTACGGTTACTATGTCGCGCTGTGGTGCGGCATCCCGGCGCTGATCCTGGCCGCGGGCTGGATGATCTTCTCGCCGCTGATCCTGAAATCCCTGGTGCTCGATACCCTGCCGCCCGATACGCTGACGCTGCCGGCGGCGCGCCTGTCGCTGCTGATGAACGAAGTCAAGCAGATGGCGGCCAGCGGCGATTATCGCTTCGCCTCGGACGATGTGGCGCGCGGCGCCGCCGAACGCTATCACTCCTTGCGCACCATCAGCTTCGCCGCCATGACCGTGGCCGCGCTCTCCACCGCCCTGATCGGCGCCTGGTGGGGCATGCGCCGGGTCTCGCCGAAGCTGCGCGCGCGCAACGCCGTCGAAGGCATGGTAACCCTGTTCCTGATCGCCAGCTCGACGGTCGCCATCTTCACCACCATCGGCATCGTGCTGTCGCTGCTGTTCGAGAGCCTGCGCTTCTTCGCCAAGATCCCGATCACCGACTTTCTGTTCGGCCTGAACTGGAGCCCGCAGACCGCGATGCGCGCCGATCAGGTCGGCTCGTCGGGCGCGTTCGGCGCCGTGCCGCTGTTCACCGGCACCCTGCTGATCAGCGTCATCGCGATGATCGTGGCCGTGCCGGTCGGGCTGCTGTCCGCCATCTATATGGCCGAATACGCCCATCCGAAGTTCCGCGCCGTCGCCAAGCCGCTGCTGGAAATCCTGGCCGGCATCCCGACCGTGGTTTACGGCTTCTTCGCGGTGCTGACCGTCGCCCCGGCCCTGCGCGGCCTGGGCGGGTCGCTCGGCTTCAACATCTCGGCGGAAAGCGCTCTGTCGACCGGCATCGTAATGGGGGTGATGATCATCCCCTTCATTTCCTCGCTGTCGGACGACGTCATCAGCGCCGTCCCCGACGCGCTGCGACATGGCTCCTACGGTCTGGGCGCCACCCATTCGGAGACCATCCGCCAGGTGGTGCTGCCGGCCGCTCTGCCCGGCATCGTCGGCGGTGTGCTGCTGGCCGTCTCGCGCGCGATCGGCGAAACCATGATCGTGGTGATGGCCGCCGGCCTGTCGGCGCATCTCACCGCCAATCCCTTCCAGTCGGTGACCACGGTGACGGTGCAGATCGTCACCCTGCTGGTCGGCGACCAGGAATTCGACAGCCCCAAGACCTTGTCGGCCTTCGCCCTCGGCCTGGTGCTGTTCTGCGTCACCCTCGCACTCAACGTCGTGGCCCTGAATGTCGTCAGAAAATACCGGGAAAAATATGACTGAGCTCAGCATGACCCAGTCTGCTCACCCCAAGGTCGGCACCACCGGCGCCGACGCCGAGAAGCGTCTGAAAGCCCGTTACCGGGCCGAGAAGCGCTTCCGCGCCTATGGCCTGGTCTCGATCGCCATCGCCCTGCTGTTCCTGGCAGTGCTGCTCGCCAGCATCATCGCCAAGGGGGCGTCGGCCTTCACCCAGACCTTCATCGAGCTGCCGGTGACCTTCGACGCCGAGACCATCGACCCGGATGGCTCGCGCGAGCACAGCGCCCTGTCGGCGGCGGATTACCGCACGCTGATCAATGCCGCGCTGGAGAAGAAGTTCCCCGAGATCGCCGGCGACCGCACCGCCAAGCGCGATGTGCAGAGGCTGGTCAGCCAGGGCGCCGAACTCGAACTGCGCAAGATGGTTCTGGCCGATCCCAAGATCATCGGCACCAGCGCCGAGATCTGGCTGCCGGCTTCCTCGGCCGCCGATCAGGTGCTGAAGGGCAACGCCGCCCATGACGAATCGAGCGGCCTGTCCGAGGGGGCGCTGGCCAAGCTGGACCTGCTGAAGGCGGCCGGGACTCTGAAGCGCCGCTTCAACACCTATCTGTTCACCAACGGCGACTCGCGCCAGCCGGAACTGGCCGGCCTGATCGGCGCGGTGGTCGGCTCGTTCTATTCGCTGGCCATCACCATCGCCCTGTCCTTCCCGCTCGGCGTCGCGGCGGCGGTCTATCTCGAGGAATTCGCCTCGAAGAACCGCTGGACCGACCTGATCGAGGTGAACATCAACAATCTGGCTGCCGTGCCCTCGATCGTGTTCGGTCTGCTGGCGCTGGAGATCTTCCTCAATGTGCTGGGCCTGCCGCGTTCGGCCCCGCTGGTGGGCGGTCTGGCGCTGACGCTGGTCAGTCTGCCGACCATCATCATCTCGGCCCGTGTCGCGCTGAAAGCGGTGCCGCCGTGGATTCGCGAAGCGGCCCAGGGTCTGGGCGCGTCGCGTCAGCAGATGGTGATGCATCATGTGCTGCCGCTGGCCATGCCCGGCATCCTGACCGGCACCATCATCGCCATGGCCCGCGCCATCGGCGAATCGGCGCCGCTGCTGATGATCGGCATGGTCGCCTTCGTGGTCGACATTCCGGCCACGCCGGTCGACCCGGCCACCGCTCTGCCGGTGCAGGTCTATCTGTGGGCGGCCAGCCCGGAACGCGCCTTCGTCGAGCGGACCTCGGCGGCGATCCTGGTGCTGCTGGCCTGCCTGGCGGTGATGAACGCCACCGCTATTTATCTTCGTAAAAAATTCGAACGCCGTTGGTGAGAGAGATGAGCATGATCAGCGAAGCCCAATCGACCACTCCCGCCAGCCGTCCTGCCAGCGACGCGGTGAAGATGCGCGCCACCGGCGCCAACGTCTATTACGGCGAGAAGCACGCCCTCAAAGAGGTCAATCTCGAGATCAAGTCGCATGAAGTGACCGCGCTGATCGGCCCGTCGGGCTGCGGCAAGTCGACCTTCCTGCGCTGCCTGAACCGCATGAATGATCTGATCGAGGGCGCCCGCGTCACCGGCGAGATCCTGCTCGACGGCCATGACATCTATGACAAGGACCTCGACGTGGTGCATCTGCGCGCCCGGGTCGGCATGGTGTTCCAGAAGCCGAATCCGTTCCCCAAGTCGATCTATGACAACATCGCCTATGGCCCGCGCATCCACGGCCTGGCGAAGTCGGGCCCGGATCTCGACGAGATCGTGATTTCGAGCCTCGAGCGCGCCGGCCTCTATGCCGAGGTCAAGGACCGCCTCAACGAGCCGGGCACCGGCCTGTCGGGCGGCCAGCAGCAGCGCCTCTGCATCGCCCGCGCCATCGCGGTCAGCCCGGAAGTGATCCTGATGGACGAGCCCTGTTCGGCGCTCGACCCGATCGCCACCGCCAAGGTGGAGGAGCTGATCGACGAACTGCGCGAGAACTTCACCATCGTCATCGTTACCCACTCGATGCAGCAGGCCGCCCGCGTTTCGCAGCGCACCGCCTTCTTCCATCTCGGCGAGCTGGTCGAAGTCGGCGCCACCGAGAAGATCTTCACCAACCCCCAGCACAAGCTGACCCAGGGTTACATTACCGGCCGCTTCGGCTGAGGGACGAAACGCGATGAACGGCGAGCATACCGTACGCTCCTACGACGAGGAGCTGTCCTATCTGAACAACCTGATCGCCCGCATGGGCGGTCTGGCCGAGGCGCAGCTGGACGGCGCGCTGCAGGCCCTGGTGCGCCGCGACAGCGATCTGGCCAGCCGCATCGTCGCGGCCGACGCCAAGGTCGACGAGCTGGAACAGGAAGTCCACGCCTTCACCGTGCGCCTGCTGGCCCTGCGCCAGCCGATGGCCCAGGATCTGCGCGCCATCGTCGGCTCGCTGAAGGTGTCGGGCGACCTGGAGCGTATCGCCGATTATGCCGCCAACGCCGCCAAGCGCGTGCTGGTCCTCAATACCCTGCCGCCGGCCAAGCCGGTTTCGGGCATTCCGCGTCTGGCGCGCCTGGTGCAGCAGATCCTCAAGGACGTGCTGGACAGCTTCGTAGCAGGATGTCGAGCGGGCGACCAAGGTGTGGGCGCAGGACGAGGAGGTGGACGAGATGTACACCGGCCTGTTCCGCGAACTGATCACCTACATGATGGAGGATGCGCGCAACATTACCGCCTGCATCCATCTGATGTTCATCGCCAAGAACATCGAGCGTATCGGCGACCATGCGACCAACATCGCCGAGACCATTCATTTCAATGTCAAAGGCGTGCCGATCCGAGAAGCGCGCCCCAAGGGTGAAAGCGTAATTCTGCCCGAAGCCAAAGCTGAATGATGGGGACTGGTATGGATCGTGAGACTGCTGCCAAGCCGCTGGTGATGATCGTCGAGGACGAGCCGTCGCTGGTGACCATGCTGCGCTACAACATGGAGAAGGAGGGGTTCCGCGTCTGCGAGGCGATGGACGGCGAAGAAGCGCTGACCCTGCTGGCCGAGCGCAATCCTGACCTCGTGGTGCTGGACTGGATGCTGCCGATCATGTCGGGCATCGAGGTGTGCCGCCAGATCCGCCGCAAGCCGCGCACCCGCGATTTGCCGGTGATCATGCTGACCGCCCGCGGCGAGGAAGGCGACAAGGTTCGCGGCCTCAATACCGGCGCCGACGATTACCTGACCAAGCCTTTCAGCCTGCCCGAGCTGATGGCCCGCGTGCGCGCTTTGCTGCGCCGCGTCCGCCCCAGCCAGAACAAGGGCGTGCTGGAATATGAGACCATCGCCATGGATCTCGCCGCCCACCGCGTCACCCGCGGCGGCCGCCATGTTCATCTCGGCCCGACCGAGTTCCGCCTGCTGCAGTTCCTGCTGCAGCATCCGGGCTGCGTCTTCTCGCGCGAGGAACTGCTGAACGCGGTGTGGGGCCCCGACATCTATGTCGAGCCGCGCACCGTCGACGTGCATATCCGCCGCCTGCGCAAGGCGCTGAACGGCGAAGAGGATGCCGACATCATCCGCACCGTCCGCGCTGCCGGTTACGCGCTGGACGTGGAGGAAGCGGTCGCCTGAAGTCCCTGCCTCCGCGCGTGTAACTTAACTTTCACGTGGCTGCCACAAAACGGCAGCCCCGTGAGAGTAGAATGCGCGAAATAGGATAGGTGACTGATATGCGTGACGATTTCGCTGCCCTCGACCTGTTCACCGCCGCCGGCAAGAAGGCGCGCAAGAAACTGCTGGGCCTGCCGCGCCGCAAGAAGGTCAAGAAGAGCGCTCAGACCGAGCCTCTGGCCGCCGCTTTCAAGCCCCTCATCGCCAAGATCAAGAAGAAGCAGCAGACCGACGCGGTCGACGCCGCTTCGCTGCAGGGCTGGCCGGTGAGCCTGTCCTGGTCGGCCCCGCGCCCTTCCGAGCGCGAGGAATTCAAGGACAGCGACCTGATCTGAGACTACTCGTCGTAGGACACCAAAGTCGTCACCGGGACGTCGATTTTCGAACGCCCGTTCAGAAACGCCAATTCGATGATGAAGGCGGCGCCGGTCACTTCGGCGCCGACGCCGCGCAGCAGATTGATCGCCGCGGCCATGGTGCCGCCGGTCGCCAGCAGATCGTCCAGCACCACGACGCGCTGGCCGGGGGTGATGGCGTCCTTCTGGATCTCGATCGTGTCGGTGCCGTATTCCAGCGCATATTCGTGACGGATGGTCGGGCCCGGCAGTTTGCCGCGCTTACGCACCATCACAAAGCCGCACCCCAGCTTCAGTGCCAGGGGCGCCGCCACCAGGAAGCCGCGCGATTCGATGCCGACCAGCACGTCCGGCTGCTGGGCGCGCACGGCATTGGCCAGGCGTCCCATCGTCACCTGCCAGGCATCGGCGTGCGCCAGCAGGGTGGAGACGTCATAGAACTGGATGCCGGGCTTGGGGAAATCCGGGACTTGCCGGATATGAGCTTTGAGATCCATCAATTGCAGTCCGGTTTGCCTTTGATCGCCTTCAAGAAGGCGACGACGTCATGGCGCTTCTGCTCGTCCTTGAGCTGGAAGAACATCTTGTGCTTCACCTCGGCGCCATTGACGCGGTTGAGGTAGGCCTTGGGATCGGCCAGGTAGTCGAACAACGCTTCCTCGGTCCAGGTCGCGCCCTTGGCGGCGGCGCCGGTCATGCCCTCGGAATAGGAATAATCCTTCCGGCCGGCGGGCAGGGAACCGAACACCTCATGGATGTTGGGAGCGGTCGGGCGCGACGGCTTGTCGGCCTCGATCACATGGCAGCTCATGCACTGCTTGGACACCGCCTGTCCGGACTGGGCCTCGGGTGACAAGACGCATTCGCCAGCCCGAGCGGACGTCGACGCCACGCCCACGCACAGGGCGGCAGCGACCGCGCCGGCCATGAGGGACTTGAAAAACATGGGAGAGGGCTCCACTGAAAAACAGAAACTCTTGAGAGCGCGCATTATCTGGCAGGGGGGCAGCGTTGGCAACCTCTTGTCGCGGTGCGGTCAGGCGCGGCGTTGACAAAAATTTCCAATATGGAAATATGAGCCGATGATCCGGCTTTCGCTTCCCCTGGCTCTGTTGCCTCTCTGCCTGCTCGTCCTGGCCGCCTGCGACGATAAGCCGCCGCCGCGCCAGCAGCAGAAGCTCGCCCTCCCGCAGAGCGAAAGTCCGCTGGACGATATTCTGCGCAAGCCGCCGCCTCCGGCTCCGGCGCCCGGCCATGTCGAGGCCGAACCGTCCTCCTACAGCTTCCCGCAACAGGTGACGGGCGCTACGGCGCGGGGGCGTATCCGGCTCACCAATAGCGGCGGAACCCCGGTCACGCTCGGCCCGCTGCGCTTGGCCGGACAGAGCGCCGAGTTCGAATTGTCCGGCGAGTGCCGGGCCGGTCTCGTGCTGGCGCCCGGCTCGGCTTGCGCGGTCGAAATCCTCTATCGCCCGCGCCAGGGCGGCCGTTCGCTGGCCGAGCTGGTCATCGATCAGGGGGCGGCCGGCGCCAGCCTGTTCCTGCCGGTCGATGGCGAGGCGGCGGAGGAGCGTCCGGTGGAGCAGACGCGCGGCACCGCCGATGCGCGCGCCTCGTTGATTTACGCCAGCGTGCGGCAGGCGGCGGCGCTGACGGTTTCCGCGCCGCCGGACGAGGAAGGCAAGGCGCCGTCCTCGCCCGATTATACCGATGCGGGGTTGCCCGGGGTGGTGTCCGGCTTCCCGGTCGACCGCTCGCGCGTGCTGACCGCCGACCGCTATATCCCGGCGGTGCTGGAAAATACTCTCAACAGCGAATTGCCCGGCCGCGCCATCGCGGTGGTCGAGCGGCCGGTATTCGGCGAGGATGACAGGCTGGTGCTGATCCCGGCCGGGTCGCGGGTGATCGGCAGCTATAAGAGCGGCGCCAAATACGGCCAGGCTCGACTCGACATCAGCTGGAGCCGGATTCTCAGGCCCGATGGAGTCACCATCAATATCGAAGCGTCCGGTGCCGATGTAATGGGCCGTGCCGGCATACCGGGCGATCTCGACAGCCGCTTCGTCGAGAAATATGGCAGTTCCTTCCTGACCAGCGTCATCGGCGCCGCCGGCACCTGGGCGCTGGCCGGCACCAGCACCGTCTCCTCCAGCGCGCTGGGCACCACCCAGACCTTGTCCGCGCGCGATCAGGCGGCCAACCGGCTCGGCAACGACACCGACAATCTGGCGCAGCGCATGGTGCAGGACAATGTGGACATCCGCCCGGTGCTGACGGTACCGGCCGGCACTCGGCTGGTGATCATCCCGTCCGAGGATATCTGGCTGCGCGACCCCAACCATCTGCAGCCGGTGACCCCGCCCAAGGAAGCGCGCAACCCGATCAAGCCCGGCACGCCGGCGGCCTTGATGGAACTGCTGCCGTCGCTGGTCGATACGGTGGCGCAGACGCCCGCGCTCCAGCGGAGCATGCCGCAAACCGCGCAGCAGCTGATGCAATCGAGTCTGCTCCAGCAATTGCGTACCGATCCGGCCCTCAACGGCACGCTGGCCGCTCAGGCGGTGAAGCCATGAATCCGTTGCTCGCCGATACGCTGGGCGTGCTCGCTTCGCATTACAACCGGCCCGGCATCGAGGAGGTCGCCCTCAACCGGCCGGGCGAGGTATGGATCAAGCCCAATGGCGGCGCCTGGACGGCGGAGGCCGATGAGCGCCTGACCGAGGCCTATCTGCTGACCCTGTGCCGCCAATTGGCCAATGTCAGCGGGCAGGTCTTCCATCCGGCGAAGAAGCCGATCCTTTATACCTCACTGCCCGAGGGACACCGCTTCACCGCCGTGGTCGGCAGCACGGTGCGCTATGGCATGGGCGATGTGCGCGGCCTGGCGATCACCGTGCGCGTTTATGACGCCTCGCGCCGCATCACTTTCGACCGCTATGGCCTGCTCGAGAAGACGCCCCTGCCGGCCGAACCGATCCGCCACGGCCAGCAACGCTATGACGAGTCCCCGCTCGAGGATCTGCTGGCCGCGGTTCGCCACCGCGAGGCGATCCTCATTTCCGGCGCGACCTCGACCGGCAAGACTTCTTTCCTCAATGCGATGGTGACCCATCTTCCGGAGGACAGCCGCATCCTCACCGTGGAGGACACCCGGGAGGTCGTCCTGCCGCATGCCAACCGCATCCATCTGGTGGTATCGCGCACCGAGGCGGCGCACGGCGTCGATTTCATGGCGGTGGTCGACGCGGCGGTGCGCCTGACCCCCGACGTGATCATCTGCGGCGAGATCGGCATCGGCAATGCGCCGGCGGTGTTCCGTCTGATGACAACCGGCCACACCAATTTCATGGCCACCATCCACGCCCACAGCCCGGACTCGGCTCTGCGCGCCTTCTATCAGAACCTGGCCCAGGCCAATCCCGGCATCGATGCGGAGGCGGCGATCGAGATCATCGGCTCCTCCTTTGGGCGCATCGTACAGATCGACCGGCATGGCGGGCAGCGCCTGGTCACGGCCATCGACATTCCGTCTCTTGCCGCCAAGGCCCTGGAAGATGCGTGAGGCGTCCGCGCGTCATCGGCGTTGGCAGGTCGGCGCCGCCTTGCTGTCGATGGCGCTGCTGCTGGCGGCGTTGCCCCTGGCGATTCCCGCCGCCTATCTGTCCGATCATGGGGTAAGCAGGGGCACCCTTGATTGGGTGCGCCGCTATTTCACCAGCCTGCCGAACCATCCGGCTTATTGGCTCGACGCCTATCGCGGCTGGGTGTCGGGCGCCTTCGCACGCGGCCAATTGCCGGCCTCGCTGTTGTTGCCGCCGGCGCTCGCCCTGGTTTTCCTGGCCGCGGCCGCATGGCTCAATCCGCACCAGCGGATCAATTCCATCCATGGATCGGCGCGCTGGGCCGACGCCAAGGATGTGCGGCGCATGAAGCTGCTCGGCGGATTCGTCGTGGTGTTGGGGCGCTGGCGGCACCGCCGGCTCAAGCTGCCCGAGACCTTGTCGGTCCTGTGCATCGCGCCGCCCGGTACCGGCAAGACGGTGTCGGTGGTGGTGCCGACCATCCTCGATGGCGATGGCGTTTCGATGGTGGTCAACGATGTGAAGCCGGAATTGCATCGCATCACCTCGGGCTATCGCGCCCGGCTGGGACCGGTCTTCAAGCTCGATTGGGCGGCCATCGACGATCCGGCACAGGGGCTGCTCCATCCGCGCTGGAATCCGCTCTCGCCGAAAGCCCTGCCGCCGCCAGGGCCGGAGCGCGACCTCTATATCGATCGGCTCTGCACGATTCTGGTCGCCGATCCGCAAGGCGGCGCCGATCCGCATTGGAGCCGCAAGGGGCGGGCTGCCCTAGCCGGGCTGACCCATTATATCGTCTGCAAGGCCGAGGCGGGGGATGCGCGGGGATTGCCGGCATCGTGGCAGGGGGCGGAGCCCTGCTTTCCCATGCTGCTCGATTGGCTGACCGAAGCGACCTTGGCAGCCGGAGAGGCGATCGAGGCGCTGAAGCGCACCGACCCAAATGCCGCGTTCGGCGCCGATCCGGTCCGCGACATGCTGATGGCGGCGGTGACCGAGGCGCGCGCCGGTCATTACGCGCACCGCGCCGTGCTGGAATTGACCCAGCTGGCCAGCACGCCCGACCGCGAACGCGGTTCGGTCCTGTCGACCATGGATGCGGGATTGTCGGTGTTCAAGAACGAGGCCGTGCGCCAGCGCACCACCACCTCCGACTTTTCTTTCGCCGATCTGCGCGGCATGCGCGATGCCAAGACCGGCAAGATACGGCCCGTGACGGTCTATCTCTGTGTGACCCAGCAGGATTCCAGGGCGCTCGGGGTGGTGACCGGGCTGTTCGTCGAGGCGCTCTCGGCCTGGCTTATCGCTCATCCGCCGGGCGGCGATCTCGGGCCGTTCCCGACGCTCTTCGTGCTCGACGAATTTCCGCAGATGCCGAAGCTGCAGGCGCTGATCGACGGGCCGGCGGTCGGGCGCGGGCAGAAAGTCTCCTACCTTTTGATCGGGCAGGATTTCGCGCAGATCGAAGACAAATATGGCAAGACCGGTCTCGAAACCCTGCTGTCGACCACCGCGGCGAAGATCGTTCTGCCGCTCAATAACGAGCAGGTGGCCAAGCGCTTTTCCGAGATGGTCGGGCAATTCACCCATGAAGGCGAATCGAAAAGCCGCACCTATGGCTTTTCCAAGCAGGCCAATCCGTTCGCCACCAACATTACCCGCAGCCTGGCCGGCGTGCCGCTGATCCAGCCGGCTGACCTGATGTCGATGCAAAGCGGCACCCAGATCCTGATTTTTCAATCCTTCGCGAACCGTCCGGTCAAGCTGAAGAGTCCGGCCTATTTCGCGGATTCCTCCCTGCGCCGGCGCGCCTTCGATCCGCGCACCGGCGCCGGGCCGCGTCCGGCTCCGTCAGGGCTGGTCGATGGCGGTGAATAGATCCATGGCGACGCCCAGGGCGGACGGCAGGTCCCGGCAGGCGCCGTCCGCGACGGCCACGGTCAGGGCGACATCAGGCGCGGCGGCGTCGCCCCGGCGCAGCGCCACGCGCGAGCGCCCGTCGGGCGGCAGATTGAGGGTGAGGTGCCAGGCATCGCCGGTGGTGAAATGCAGGACCGCTCCCGCCTCGTTGGCGGTCAACGCCGAAAGGGAAAATCCGTGAGCGTCGATGGCGTCTTCGATGCCGCTGTCGACGGATTGCATCATGCTGCGCAGCAGAGCCATAGGGGAGGAGGCGGGAGAGGAGGCGTGGGTCATCTTTGTCCTTCGCGAGTGTGGCTTGGCTATTGTACTGTATCCAAAATGGAAACTGAAGGGTGAAGGGGATTAGGTTTGGCTAGGACGCCGTCGGCGCGGCAGCGCAAATTGGTGGAGGATGGGGCCAAGGGCGTTGCGGACCGCTGGCTGGGCGATCCCGAGCAGGCGGCGCAGGATGGCGCGAAGATGCGGAGCGCCGTCAAACGCTTTTCCGGCAAGCCGGCGGAGACCGCGGCGCCAGGCGGGCAAACCCAGGATTCTCCGGCCCAGGCGCGCAAGCGCTCCACCCGGGCCGAACAGGCCGCCACCGGCATGATGGGGCCGCCGCCGACCACCTTCGACGAAAAGGCGGTCACCGATTGGCTGTCGAAGATGTCGTCCGAGGATCTGGCCAAGCTGGCCCGGCTGACGGCGATCGCCAAGCAGGGCAGGAAAGAGGAGCATGGCGCCTGGCGCAAGGTCGATCGCGGCATGGCGCAGAACGGACTGCATGTCCAAATCAATGGCGGCACCGTCACGATCAATAACGGACCAGGCAATAATGGGCCCGGCACTCCCTCCTCATCGCGGGCGAACAGCCAGGAGCAGCGCAAGCCCCTGGACCTGCTGGGGCGGAATTTTTCCCGTCTCAAAGATTTCATCAACGGATAGGTCTCGTCGGGCCCGTCCGCGCCCTTGAATTGCCATCGTCGCCGGTTACATCTTCTCCATCGGGCGGTGAGCCCTATGGAGATTCAGTCAAATGACGCCTCAGGAAAAAGATCTCATCCAGGCGGTGTATGATCGCCTGGCCCAGGCCGGCGGCGGCAAGGACGCCGAGGCCGCGAGCTTCATCCAGGAGCAGCTGCGCCGTCAGCCCGACGCGGCCTATGGTCTGACCCAGGCGGTGATCGTGCTGGAGGCCGGCCTCAACCAGGCCCAGCAGAAGATCGACGCCCTGCAGCGCCAGCTCGACGAGGCGCGCGCCGGCCAAGGGAGCAATGCCGGCAGCGGTTCCGGCGGTGGCTTCCTCGGAGGCTCCAGCCCGTGGGGAAATTCCTCGGTGCCGCGCTCGGGCCCCGCGCCGCAGCCTCAGCCTCAGCCGGTTTACGCCCCGCAGCCCGTCTATGCCCAGCCATCGCCCTGGCCCCCGGCCGCGGCCAGTCCGTGGGCGCAGCCGGCCGGCGGCGGCAGCAGCTTCCTGCGTAACGCCGCCACCATCGGGGTGGGCGTGGCCGGCGGCGAGCTGATCGCCGAGGGCCTGTCCAGCATGTTCGGCCATCATGGCGGTTATGGCGGCGGTTTTGGGGGCGGCGGATTCTCCGGTAGTCCCGAAATCATCGAGGAACGCACCACCGTCAACAATTATTATGACGACAATCGCGGCGGCCATGATCGCGATGCCGGAAGTCAGGACGCGTCCTATCAGGATGCCTCTTATCAGGACGATTCCGGCAGTTATGATGATGGCGGCAGCTACGACGACGGCTCCGACGTCTGAGCAGGAAAGGGGTGAGTGCATATGACGGTTCTGTACACTCACCCCGCCTGCCTCGAACACGACACCGGGCCCGGCCATCCCGAGCGCCCCGACCGTCTGCGCGCGGTGCTTGCCGCGCTCGAAACCGAAGAATTCAAGGGCCTGCAGCGCGAAAGCGCTCCTCTGGCCGAGGAATCCCAGCTGCTGCTGGCCCATACCGTCCGCCATGTCGACGGGGTGCGCCAGCGTGTGCCTGAAAGCGGCCTCGCCGCCATCGATCCCGACACCATCGTCAGCCCCGGTTCCTGGGAAGCGGCACGCCGTGCCGCCGGCGCCGTGGTGGCGGCCGTCGATCTGGTGATGGCCAGGCGCGCCGGCAACGCCTTCTGCGCCGTGCGCCCGCCGGGTCATCACGCCGAACGCACCGGCGCCATGGGTTTCTGCCTGTTCAACAATATCGCCATCGGTGCCCTGCATGCGCGCCAGGTGCATCAGGTGCGGAAGATCGCCGTGGTCGATTTCGACGTGCATCACGGCAATGGCACCCAGGACGTC
The DNA here is from genome assembly GCA_021325215.1 of Alphaproteobacteria bacterium. GTDB lineage: Bacteria > Pseudomonadota > Alphaproteobacteria > Rhodospirillales > Magnetospirillaceae > JAJPHO01. The sequence goes on along the minus strand of JAJPHO010000116.1, from coordinate 1,922 downwards.
TTCGAGAACGACCCCGACATGTTCTTCGCCTCGACCCATCAATCGGGCATCTATCCCGGCACCGGGGCCGCCGCCGAACACGGCATCGCCAACAATATCGTCAATGTGCCTTTGCCGGCGGGAACCGGCAGCGAAGCCTGGCGCGCCGCCATGAGCGGCAGCCTGCTGCCGGCGCTGACCTCCTTCGAGCCGGAGCTGATCCTGATCTCGGCCGGCTTCGACGCGCATGAGGCCGATCCGCTGGCCGGCATGCGGCTGACCGCCGAGGATTTCGGCTGGGGAACCCAGATGATCTGCCAGGTGGCGCAACAGGTCTGCGGCGGGCGGGTCGTCTCGACCTTGGAAGGCGGCTACGACCTCGACGCGCTGGCCGAGTCGGCCGCCGCTCATGTTCGCGCTCTGATGGCTCACTAACGAGATGATTGATAAAACGAGTGTCCTGATCGATCCCTAAGTTCGTCTGTTGTATGATCCTGACAGAGCGAACTTAGGGATCGGGACACTAGCGTTGCATAGGGGGGAAGCTTTGTCTAAACTGCCGCGCTTTGGGACGAAAGCTCATCCTGGAATGGCCTGAAAAGGCCATTTTTGTTAAATAAATCAATTAGATGATTTCGTCCTGCCAGACATGAAAGGAACCCGCCTTGGCGGAACTGCCTGCCGACATCGCCGGCCTCAGCTTCGAGGAAGCATTGGCCGAGCTGGAGCGCATCGTGCGCCAGCTGGAAGAGGGGAAGGGGCCTCTGGATGCGGCGATCGACGCTTATAGCCGGGGCAGCCTGTTGAAACGTCATTGCGAAGCGAAGCTCGCCGAGGCGCAAGCCCGGGTCGACCGCATCGTACTCGGCCCCGATGGTGCGCCCAGCGCCCAGCCGGCCGATTTTTCCTGATATTGATAGATAGAAGGCCAGAGGGACACATCGTGGAGTCTTTTGAGCAGAGCCTGGTGGCCGTCGGCCGCCAGATGAACGAAGAATTGGACCGCCTGCTGCCGCTGAGCGACGGGCCCGAGCGCCGCCTGCAAGAGGCGATGCGCTATTCGTCCTTGGATGGCGGCAAGCGTCTGCGCCCGTTCCTGGTGCTGCAGTCGGCCGGCCTGTTCAACTGCACCCAGGTTGGGAGCTTGCGTGTCGCCGCCGCCATCGAGATGGTGCATTGCTATTCGCTGGTGCATGACGATCTGCCGGCGATGGACGATGACGATCTGCGCCGCGGCCGTCCCACCGCCCACAAGGCGTTCGACGAAGCCACCGCTATCCTGTCGGGCGACGCTTTGCTGACCAAGGCTTTCGAAGTGCTGGCCGGCGTCGAGACCCATTCCGATCCGCAGGTCCGCAGCGATCTGGTGATGGAACTCGCCCTGGCTTCGGGCGACCGCGGCATGGTCGGCGGCCAGATGTTCGACCTGATGGCCGGCGAGCTCGAGATGGATGTGCCGGCGGTGACCCGCATGCAGCAGCTCAAGACCGGCCGCCTGATCAGCTTCGCCGTCGAATCCGGCGGCGTGCTGGGCAAGGCCGCTCCGCAGCAGCGCCTGGCGCTGAAGGCCTATGCCCATGATCTCGGCCTGGCCTTCCAGATCGCCGACGACATCCTCGATGTCGAGGGCGACGAAGCCACGGTCGGCAAGGGCGTCGGCAAGGATGCCGATGCCGGCAAGGCCACTTTCGTCTCGCTGCTCGGCCTCGAGCGGGCCAAGACTCAGGCCGATATGTTGTGGCGCCAGGCGGTCAAGCATCTTGACGTTTTCGATGAACGTGCCGATTTGCTCCGCCAGGCGGCACAGTTCGTCGTCGAACGGAAAGCATAAGAATGATGAGCAACAAGCCGCTATTGGATCGGATCAAGAGCCCCGCGGACATGCGCGGGCTGGGCGCGGAGGAGCTGCGCCAGCTGGCCGATGAGGTCCGCCAGGAACTGAT